>CAIRZE010000033.1 GCA_903882995.1 uncultured Candidatus Competibacteraceae bacterium | reverse complement strand
CAATACCTAGAAAGGTCGTAGTTCCCAATAGTCCTATGGTTGGTTGTTTCTGTCCATTGATCTGCTGTTTTCTGGAGTCTATGGTCAGCCTGGCCTCATTTAGTTTGCTATATTAGATTAGCGGCGTGCCAATTTCAGAATTTCAGGCAGAACTCGGAGACATCGCATCACTCGTGCTAAATGGCTCCGATCTCGCATATTTAGAAGCAGATATATCGTTGTGGTGCTCCCATCCCTTTCAGAAGTGTTGATTGTTTCAATATTGGCATCTGTATCTGAAATCACGGCAGCAATTATAGCCAGAACCCCGAGCCGATTTACCACTTCTAACTTCAGTTCTACAGTAAATTCAGTGCTAATATTTTCTCCCCATTCTAATTCGATCCATCTTTCGGGAATTTTCTTATAATTAGTTATATTTTTACACTGGTCCCGATGTACGATAATTCCACGCCCGGAGTTGAAATTCCCGATTATCTCATCCCCTGGTATTGGACGGCAGCATCTACCAAAACTAACAACTGTACCTTCAGTACCTTTAATCAGTAGAGGCTGGTTACTGATATCTGTATATAAAGCATTACATCCATCAAGATTATTCAACAAGCATTTAGCAACTAAGGGTACTAATAGGTTACCCAGCCCTATATCAGCTAGCAGTTCCTCAAAACTAGCCATATTGAATTCTTTAACTAGTGCTTTAGTACGGTCCAACGGTAGTTCGCTAAGTCTGCAAATTCTACCGTTTAGTGCTTTTTCCAATAGTCTCTTACCTAGCAGAACTGCTTCTCCTCGTTGCAGATGCTTAAGGTAGTGACGGATACTAGCTCGTGCCTTAGCAGTTACTACAAAATTGAGCCAGGCTGGGTTAGGACGAGCTGTTGGAGTAATGATGACTTCTACAGTCTGTCCAGTAACTAATGGTGTACGCAGTGGTGATAGCTGACGGTCAATCCGTGCACTTACGCAGGTATTACCAACGTCTGAGTGGATAGCGTAGGCGAAATCTACTGCTGTGGCGCCACGTGGTAGTTCGATAATTTCACCGCGTGGGGTAAATACATATACTTCATCTGGGAACAGGTCTACCTTGACACTTTCTAGGAATTCAACTGGATTACCAGCACGGCGCTGCATATCCAGTAGTTTGTGCAACCATTCATGAGCACGTTTATGTGCGTGTACACCTCCACTTCTGTCTTCGTCTCCAGATTTACAACGCCAATGTGCGGCCACCCCGATCTCAGCCATAACATGCATTTCTTCAGTGCGTATTTGTAGTTCGATTGGGATGCCACCAGGGCCGAATAGTATAGTATGTAAAGATTGATATCCATTGGCCTTTGGAATAGCAATATAATCTTTGAATCTACCCATGATAGGTTTATAGAGGCTATGCATCATTCCAAGTACGCGGTAGCAATTATCAATTGTATTGACAATGATCCTCACTGCATAAACATCGCACACTTCTCTAAACGGCCTAGTTTTTCGGTAATACCGATCTGCAGCGTTCTGCGAGACGGTAGCCTGTCTCCGAAATAGAGGTGATGGTTTTCCACGCATCTTTTGGTAAATTCCCCAAAGGTGCTTGCTACGACCTACAGCTCGAGCTTTTATGCCTTCTTCATCCAATCGCTTGTCAATACAAGACTCCATTTGGTAAATAATCTCTCGGCGATTACCGCTTATTTTTCGCACAGCTTCTTTTAGTACACGGAAGCGAAAAGGATACAGGTGACTTAACCCAAGATCTTCTAATTCTTGACGAAGGTGGTTCATTCCTAACCTGCCGGCGATAGGTGCATAAATTTCTAGGGTTTCGCGGGCAATGCGACGTCGAGATTCAGCTCGCATAGCACTTAGAGTACGCATGTTATGCAGACGGTCTGCTAGTTTAATCATGATTACCCGTAGATCCTTAGCCATAGCTAGAAACATCTTGCGAAAATTTTCAGCTTGAGCTTCTAACTTTGAGTTAAAGTGGATCTGAGTTAGTTTACTGACGCCATCAACTAGCTCAGCAACTTCAGAACCAAAGTAGGCAATTATATGCTCCTTGTTATAAGGTGTATCCTCGATAACATCATGGAGGAGTGCGGCCAGTAACGTTTCAAGGTCAAAGCGAACGTTAGCTAGAATGTGGGCAACAGCAAGAGGATGGAATACATAAGGCTCGCCACTCTTTCTATATATACCCGCGTGAGCCTCAGCAGCAAAGTAACATGCCTCATGTAGTTTCCCAACATGTTCTAGTTCTAGATATTCTCCAACGATCTCACAGAAGTTGTCGATGCGTAGCCGCAAATCATCTAACCATTCGTCGTCAACAGCTAGCTTGCGAGACTGCTGCATCTCATTTTGGGCTTCCTGCAAAGACGGGCTTATCAAAGCCTTATCTCCCAGTGTTAGCAGTTGTCATATACGTGATCACTGCTATTCAGACTCATTGGAAACTTTAACTTTAGAAATAGAATAAGGAAATAACTCTGTAATGGTAGTTTTAGATGGTCTTCTATATTTTTCCTTCAATAAGTGATCAAGTTTACCTTCAGCTAATTCACGCAGCGCGACGACTGTAGGTTTATCGTTCTCCCATGGCACTAGGGCCTCTTTCCCAAGAGCTAGATCACGAGCCCGACGCGCCGCTATCAACACTAGTTCGAAACGGTTATCCACTTGGTCTAGACAGTCTTCAACAGTGATGCGAGCCATTCAGATTAGCCTCCAAAATATAAATACTATGAGATTTTTAGAATTTTCAGTCAAATCAGGAATAAGTAATTTAAGACAAGAGTGCCTGTAACAAATTATGTTGCCGCCTTACTTGTGTTTCACGACGTTGTCTGTTTGCTATGATGATGGCACGTAATGCCACTAGTGCAGCTGAAAACTGGTCATTAACAACAAGATAATCGAACTCTTTATAGTGTGATAATTCACTCGAAGCTATAGCCATACGCTCTTCTATTATTCCAATACCATCTTGATCACGATTAGCCAGACGTTGCTGTAACGCTTCCCGTGAAGGTGGTAGAATGAAAATAGTTTTGCTATCTGGGATAATCTCTCGTACTTGCCTGGCACCTTGCCAATCAATTTCTAGTATGACATCCAGACCACTATCCAGTTGCATTAGTATGTTGGCATAACTGGTGCCATAGCGGTTTCCAAATACCTCAGCATGCTCTAAAAATACACCATCAGTGCGCATTAATTCAAAAGTGGTATTTGATATAAAATAATAATGGACTCCATCCTTTTCTCCTGGTCGAGGGGAGCGTGTTGTATAAGATATAGATATAATCACACCAGGAGTAGTTTCTATTAAGCATTTGACCAAGCTGGTTTTCCCCGCTCCAGATGGTGCAGCCACGACGTATAAATTTCCGATATTCATCTGTTAAATTATCTAGACTGCTTAAAGATAGGAAAGAATTCCGTTTCCGAATATTTTAAGAAATACAGTTAAAGGTCTATAACGAGATGTCTCTAGCGTGCCCCAGATTTGGATGAGTCCTCCCCAGCTATGGAGCAGTTTTTTCATTTTTTCTCTTAACACCGGAAATAAAAATATATAAGGGGAAAACTGGAGAAGCATTGGTGCGTAATAAATATACACCTATACAGTTGGAATTCACTTTGAAAAAGCTAGATCCCAAGCTGCTGACCAATAGCTGCTTTCAGGTATTATGGTCTTATAGTTAATCCGAGACTTAATCTTCATACATTATCTAGTTTTTAACCTGTTTAGATTATATAGATAGTGATAGGATAAACATCAAACAATTCTACCATCTTTATTTAAGTATTAATTCCCCAACTCTAACCAGATTACTAGAGTAGTTGTCAATAGTGATGTTGCATCTTCTTCTATATTTGAAGCGTCAACATTCACTAATTGAATAGTGAACATTAATGATATGATAGGATTCACTCAACATTCTGGATTTGCTCTCGCATTTGCTCAATTAGCACTTTTATTTCAATCGCTGCCCGGGTTGTATCTGTATCAGTAGACTTTGAAGATAGTGTGTTAGCTTCACGATTGAGCTCCTGCATCAGGAAATCTAGCCGCCTGCCTACAGGCTCAGCTCTGCCAAACACTACCTGGATTTCTTCTAAATGTGTATCCAACCGGTCAAGCTCTTCATCCATATCCAGACGGTGAGAAATAATAACCAATTCTTGTTCTAGTCTTCCAGCATCAGCATCAATTGGAATTTCTGCTAACCTACTCAAAAGTTTCTCATACCAGCGAGCCTTAACTTCAGGACAGCGGTTACGGGCTATTTGCACCTGGTCGCGGATGAAATTGCAGCGCTGCTGGAGCAACTCCTTTATACGTTGGCCCTCACGTTCACGATTAGCAATCAATTCTTCTAAAGCTATATCTAGACAGTCTAGAACAACTATCTTGATTTCATTTAAATCTGGTTCAACTTCATCGACCACTCCTGGCCAGCGTAAGATCTCACCTAACTTTAAACCACTAGAACCTTGTCCAATCCTATGTTCTACTTCTCTAGCAATTTTAAGCAAATTTTCCACTAGAGCATGATTTAGAGTAATAGCAGTTATGGTAACTCCTGTGGCACGCAGTTTCAGGATACATTCCACTTTACCCCGGCTAAGAGAGGCTAATATGCGTTCTCTTACCAGAGATTCTAGACTACGCATGGTATCTGGAAGGCGTATATTAGCCTCCAGGTAACGGTGATTTACTGAACGTAACTCCCAAATTATCGTACCCCATTTACTGGAATGTTCCTGATGAGCGAAGGCGGTCATGCTACGTAACATGGACTAATCTCTCCATAGTAGTTTTTCATATTTCATGCCAGGTTGATCATCCTAGCGTAGTTTTTACTTTTATGTAAAATCAGTTAGAAAGGTAGCCGTTTTAAACGGCTGCAGGGTCTAGTTCTGCTATAGTTCTGCACCTTCAGAAACCAATATTGATAAGGAATACCATTCATGCGCCCAAGTGCCCGTACATCGGCAGAAATGCGCCAGATTATAATTACACGCCAATTCACTAAACATGCTGAAGGTTCAGTACTAATACAGTTTGGAAACACTCATGTAATCTGTACAGCTAGTGTTGAGGAGCGTGTACCCATATTTCTTAAGGGTAGGGGGCGTGGTTGGGTAACTGCTGAATATGGCATGCTACCGCGTTCCACTCATACCCGGATGCAGCGCGAGGCTAGTAGGGGACGGCAGGATGGACGTACAATGGAAATTCAGCGCCTAATTGGTCGTTCACTACGTGCAGTAATGGATTTAGGTGCTTTGGGTGAGCGTACAATTACCCTAGATTGTGATGTTATACAAGCAGATGGTGGCACTCGTACTGCCTCTATTACAGGCAGCTTTGTTGCATTGGCTGATGCAGTGCGTTATCTAGTTGGTAATAAAATAGTTAAGAAGAATCCTCTATACGGTCAGGTAGCTTCTGTGTCGGTTGGCATATATCAAGGTGTTCCAATTCTCGATCTCGACTATGCAGAAGATTCTGAAGCTGAGACAGATATGAACGTGGTTATGAACGATGCCGGCGCTTTTATCGAAATTCAAGGGACCGCTGAAGGGCATGCATTCCATTTTGACGAATTACAGTCACTACTAGAGCTAGCGCGCATTGGCATCAGAGAACTATTAAATAGACAGCTAGAAGTTTTAGGGTTAGCAGCCTAAAACATAAGTAGGCGGTAATCACTGAATAGTAATTCAATTCTAAGATTAGAGGATATAGATAGATGTACAAGCTAGTGCTTGCAACTAGTAATCCTGGCAAGATTCGAGAATTCAAAGTTATGCTCAATGGTCTAAACCTACAGGTATTACCACAATCTATTTTTAGCTTACCGGAAGCTGATGAAACTGGCTTGACCTTTGTAGAAAATGCGCTGTTTAAAGCACGCAGTGCATCACTAAACACTGGTCTACCCGCGCTTGCTGATGACTCTGGGTTAATGGTTGATGCGTTGGCGGGTGCTCCTGGTGTTTATTCAGCAAGATATGCTGGTCTGGATGCTCTTGATCGAAATAATAATGACAAACTGTTGTCCGAATTGGATGGCGTGCCTATGGAACGGCGTACTGCTCGATTCGTATGCGCGCTTGTATTGTTACGTTATCAGACAGATCCGGCACCTCTGATCTGTCAAGCTAGTTGGGAAGGAATTATTTTAACTGAACCCTATGGGGCAAATGGATTCGGATACGATCCTATCTTTTGGGTGCTTACTGAGCAAAGAACCTCTGCGCAACTAGCGTCTGAGGCCAAAAATAGACTAAGCCACCGTGGGCAGGCAGTTACATCCTTGTTGCAGCAATTATCACAGTTACCTACTTTTTGGGAAATGTCTATGCAATGATATGGTGTGAAGTTCCTAATGCACTGAACAAATTAACAGTATTAGACCGGAGTAATTGATCGCAAAATACGTGTATTTTTGCGAACGACTATAACACTTGGCACTAGCTGGTTTATGATTTTTAAACCGATCCGTAAAGAATCGAATAAGATCTCTGGGAGTATATGTCTATTTTCTAGATAAGGTTAGAATTTTATATCAGGTATAAAAATTGATTAAAGAAATATCATTGAGTTTATATATCCACATACCTTGGTGTGTTCGAAAATGTCTGTACTGTGATTTTAACTCGTACGAGACCCGTATATCTTTACCGGAGAAAGCATATGTAGATGCTCTGATCGTTGATTTGGAGCAGGATTTGCCACGTGTGTTGGGACGTAGTATCCACAGCATATTTCTCGGTGGGGGCACGCCTAGCCTGTTTTCGGTAGAAGAGTTGGATAGGCTTATATCTGGATTGCGTTCCCGGTTACAGTTTACGCCAGATTTAGAGGTGACTATGGAAGTAAATCCAGGAACTATCGAGCAAGGTAAGCTTACTGAACTACGGTCAATGGGTATTAACAGGCTATCTATTGGAATACAAAGCTTCAATGATAATAAGCTACGAAATTTAGGGCGCATTCACAGTGGTTATGATGCTTTCAATGTCGCTGAGGAAGCACACTTTGCAGGTCTAGAAAACTTTAATATAGATCTGATGTTTGGTCTCCCAGAACAAACGGTAGAACAGGCGGTTGATGACATAAAAACAGCCATCTCCTTACGACCAGCACATATATCATATTACCAACTGGATATTGAGCCGAATACTGCCTTTCACCATTTACCACCAAACCTTCCAGATAACGATACAGTTGCTAATATTCAGCAGTGCGTACATGACGAATTAGTTAGGGATGGCTACCGGCGTTACGAAGTAGCTGCTTATGCGCGCGAGAATCGGCAGTGTCAACACAATATTAACTATTGGGAATTTGGTGATTATCTTGGGATTGGTGCAGGTGCACACGGTAAATTGACTGATTTTGTTGATAACGACATATACCGTATTCACCGCATTCGGAAAATTAAGCACCCAAAAGTTTATTTGAAGCGAGCTGGAACACTGACTAGCATTGGTGGGGTTGATATGATCAATAGTGCCGAACTACCATTGGAGTTTATGATGAATGCCTTGCGCTTAGTCGAAGGTGTGCCTATTGGATTATTCAGCGAACGCACCGGCTTGTCTGTAGAAAAGTTGGAGCCAGCCCTGAGTCGATTGAGAGAACGCGGTCTACTAGTATTTAATCAAGAACGACTGCAGCCGACTGAACTAGGGTTACTGTTCTTAAACGACTTACTACAAGAGTTTTTATAATAGTGCTAACAAGTGCCGATAGAGGGTTGATTTGATTATCTAGCCTGGCTTCTTTTCGTCGGTCCAGATCTCTTTTCAGTATCATCCAACAGCAACTTCCTAATTTGATGACTAGATGGTAGATATTTTAAGCTACATGTGAAACTGTAAAGGTCTTATACATTAAATCTGAAACGTATTATATCTCCACCTTGGACAAGGTAGTCTCTTCCCTCTAGTCGCCAACTCCCAGCCTCGCGTGCACCTATCTCGCCATTAAACTTAATGTAGTCAGAGTAAGCGATGACTTCAGCTCGAATGAAACCTTTCTCAAAATCCGTATGAATAACACCTGCAGCTTGGGCTGCGTTGAAACCAGTTCGGATCGTCCAAGCTCTTACTTCCTTAGGACCAGCTGTGAAATATGTTTCTAGTCCTAACAACTTATAAGCAGTATTTATTACGCGATTTAGCCCAGGTTCTGATAAACCGTAGTTAGCTAGAAATTCTGCTTTGTCAGTATCATCTAATTCAGCGAGTTCAGCCTCGATGGCAGCACTAATTACTATAACTTCGGAATCTTCCTGAAATGCAATCTTGAAAACTTGATCTAGGAATTGGTTGTTCACCAAACCTATTTCGTCAACGTTTGCAACATACAATAGTGGCTTACCAGTAAGCAAAGAAATTCCCTGTAATGCTTTTTGTTCTTCGGCTGTTAACACGAGGCTCCTCAACGGCCTGCCAACATCCAGATGAGATTTAACCATATTAAGTAGAATCCTACGTTCTAGAGATTCTTTATTCCCTATCTTTACTATTTTCTCAACGCGCAGTAAAGCCTTCTCAACTGTCTCTAAATCGGCCAAAATCAGCTCTGTGTTTATCGTTTCAATATCAGAACTCGGGTTTACTCTCCCGGATACATGAACCACGTTATTATTTCCGAAACAGCGGACTACATGTAAAATCGCGTCTGTTTCACGGATATGACCGAGAAATTGATTGCCTAATCCTTCCCCTTTTGAGGCACCAGATACCAGACCAGCAATGTCTATGAATTTGATCGTAGTGGGTACCACTTTTTGGGCTTTAGCGATAGAAGCTAGTACTTTCAGCCGAGGATCAGGCACTGATACCACGCCAATGTTGGGATCTATAGTACAAAATGGATAATTCTCAGCCTGAATTCCTGCCCTAGTCAACGCATTGAAAAGTGTGGATTTTCCTACGTTAGGCAAACCGACAATACCACATTGGATACCCATCATTCTGATAACACTTATTTAGTTAATTTTAGAGATCATCGAGGCGAAGTATATAATTGAGTATGTGTGCTGTGTAGATACTGTATAGCTTTATCCAAATGACCTCCAATGAGAATTGGTAAAATGCTTAGTGTATCGTCGATAGCATGTTCTATTAACATCCGTTCAGATTGTGGTGCCCATCGCAAGACGTAATCTAATACCTCCCGACTGTTGCCGGGATGACCAATACCGAGCCTTAAGCGCAAAAAATCCTTACCACCTAATTGGGTAATTAGATCACATACACCTTTATGACCACCTGCACCTCCAGTCCGCTTTAGCCGGATTGTACCAGTTGGTAAATCAAGTTCATCGTGAACCACCAAGATTTCTTGTAGAGCAATATGATAAAAGCGTGCCATAGCGGCAACCGCCTGGCCACTGTTGTTCATATAAGTCATCGGTTTAAGCAACCAAACCTCTCTGCTATTTAAAAAAATCCGGCAGGTATCACCATGGTATTTGATATTAGAACGAAAAAGCATATTCTGTTGGCGAGCCAGCTTGTCAACTAGCCAAAAACCTGCATTATGTCTAGTACCCGAATACTGTGGTCCTGGGTTACCCAATCCAACCACTAACCGGAGCAATTGTGCTTGCTCTCTTTTATGTACACATTGTGTTGTGGTAGAGTTGCCTACAAACCTTGACAAAAGCAAAGCTCATACTCCATAAAATAAAAATTTTTAGAGGTTTAAGATGCTGGCTCTTGTTGCGCCGTCAGAGGTGCCTCGCTTGAAACAACCTCTCCACTACTTGGGTGTTGGATACTAACAATGATAGTGTCCTGTTCTGAACCAGGTACGACATGCCCAGATAATTCTACACCATCTGGTAATTTAATCTGTGTCAAGTGTAGGGCTTCTCCTATGCCTAAGTTAATAATGTCTACTTCGATGAATTCTGGTAGATCCTTTGGCAAACAAGAAACCTCAATATTGATTAAAGCGCGGCTGATCACACCACCCTGATGTTTAATACCAGGTGCGGTTTCCTCGTTGATAAGGTGTAGTGGTACGTGAACTGAAAGCTTATGGTCGGCACTAACTCGTAGAAAATCCATATGTAAAATAGTTGGCTTAAAAGGATGACGCTGTAGAGCACGCAGTACAACGCTCTCTTTACTATTACCAAAATCTATAGTCAGCAAATGTGAATAAAAGGCTTCATTTTTCAATTGATTGAGAACTTCTAAATGGCCGAGCACCAGCGGTTGAGGATCTATACCTTCCCCATATAGTATAGCTGGAATCTTGCCACTGCGACGTAGACGACGACTTGCACCTTTCCCAAAATTGTTGCGTAAATCAGCTCTCAACTCAAACATATTGTTCATTGGCATGCACTCCGCGAGGATAAAAAATCTAAAGATACAACTGCACAGCGATCAGCCGCACTTTATTTAAGTTTAAGTTACTGTAGCACTTAATCTAGTGCTAGATTATTATGATTTTATATAAAAAGAGAGCTGACCGATTCCTCAAGGTGAATACGGTGCATCGTTTCAGCCAGTAATCCGGCTACGCTTATTTGCCTTATGTTCGGGCAGGCAACCGACTCAGAACGTAATGGTATAGTATCAGTAACAACTAACTCATCAAGCATTGACTGATGAATATTCTGAGCAGCCGGACCAGACAATACGGCATGAGTACAGTAAGCACGTACTGAAGCGGCACCCTGTTCCTTTAAGGCTTTAGCAGCTAAACAAAGAGTACCAGCGGTATCAACCATATCGTCTACGACGATACAGTGCTGGCCTTTCACATCTCCGATCACGTGCATTACCTGTACTTGATTAGGTGCTGGCCGCCGTTTGTCGATAATTGCTAGTTCTGAATCATCAAGCAGCTTAGCTAGAGCGCGAGCGCGTACCACTCCGCCCACATCTGGCGATACCACTATCAGGTCACTGAGATTCTGGTTACGAATATCCCTGAGTACCATCGGAGTCGCATAGATGTTATCAACTGGAATATCGAAGAATCCTTGGATCTGGTCAGCATGTAGATCTACAGTCAGCACACGATCCACACCGACACTAGTTATCATATTAGCGACAACCTTCGCAGAAATCGGTACCCTAGCTGAACGAGGCCGACGGTCCTGTCGGGAATAACCAAAGTATGGAATAACCACAGTGATTCGTACCGCAGAGGAACGCCGCAACGCATCAGCCATCACCATCAATTCCATAATGTTATCGTTAGTTGGATAACAGGTAGGCTGCACTATAAATATATCCTTACCGCGTACATTCTCCATTAGCTCGACTAAAACTTCACCATCCCTGAAACGAGAGACCACAGCCTGACCCAGCGGTATCTGTAGATAACTGACTATATCTCGGGCTAGTTGCGGATTAGAGTTACCAGCGAACACCATCATCCGACCTTCATACAAGACGTATTTTCTCCGCTAAAAGTTGGCTGGGCCGCCAGGATTCGAACCTGGGAATGCCGGATCCAAAATCCGGTGCCTTACCGCTTGGCGACGGCCCAATAACCCACCCAATCTAATAAAAGTGTGTCTGTTCCTGCATTAAGCGCTCTTGCAATGGTGAATAATTGCATCCTTTAGCAACAAAACCAGTCCACTTAGATGGTAACTTCTTAAGTACCCGCTGCGCACTTTCCTCATCAGAAAATTCAGAGAATACACAGGCTCCTGTACCAGTCAGATGCACTTTTCCATACTGCGCTAGCCATGCAGCTGCATATGCAACCTCTGGATAGCGGTGATAAACAAACTCTTCACAGTCATTGCCTCTATATCCATCTAAGAAGTCGCACATTTTGATCGGGGGTGAGCATCTTGTCAATTGAGTATCATTAAAGACTGACTCTGTAGTGATCTGGCAATTCGGTTCAAGTATTAGGAACCAGGGCTCATCTAAATCAACTGGTGTTAAACGCTCTCCAATACCTTCAGCCCAAGATGCACGTCCGCGGATAAATACTGGCACATCAGCACCTAGAAGCAGGCCGAGATCAGCTAATTCTAAAAGAGTTAATCCTGTCTTCCAGAAGTGATTCAAAGCTACCAGGGTAGTAGCAGCGTCGGAGCTTCCACTACCAAGTCCACTGCCTATTGGCAATTGTTTTAAAATGTGGACCGTGACACCTTCGCGTGATTTCATGGTCTTTCTTAACAAATAGGCTGCGCGAATAGTCAAATCAGTTTCAACAGGCACGCCCGCTGCGCTTCCTATCCGCTTAATTGTACCATCACGGCGAGGTGTAAACCAGATCCAGTCACAACGATCCACAAACTGAAACACGGTCTGTAGAGTATGATAACCGTCTGGGCGCCGTCCAACAATGCGTAGCATCCGGTTGAGCTTAGCTGGTGCCGGCCAGGCTGCAGATTCTGATACTATAATAGCCATTGCTCGATTACCAACTTAATACTCAAATCATGATGATGCATGATAACACTAGCTGGCAATTCTTGAAAATCTACTTGCACGTATTCTGTGTAATCGATTAGCCATCCATTCTGCTCTAAATGGGTGAGCTGGCCGTTAGCATTATTGCGCATTGATAAGGTAGTATGGCCCGGATCAGGCAAGCCACGTAGCCAGTAGTGCAATCCACTAATGGGGAATGACAAACCGAGCGCCTGCTGTAGCAGGGTATCTGGATCTGGTGCAGTTAAATTCCGGCCATCTTTAAGATAGGCAACTACAGTCTGCCCGTCGCCTTCAATTAAGACGAAATTCTGACCGAGTGGGCTGAATAATGTGATACGGTAAACAGAATCTTTCTGGTCCCATTGGAAATTTGCATGCCATCCATATTGACCATTGATAATTCCAACTCGGCCCATTACATACCAATGAGTTAATCGTGCTAATTTCTTCTGTTGATCAATTAAAGTTTCTTGATGTAAAGACCTCATCACAGTCATAGTATCATGCGGCCATACGCAGCCAGTAGCTAGAAATGTTACTAATACAGCAATCCAAAAGGCATGTATATGATTGGGTTTTATTCGCATTTGCTAAAAACCAAACTGCTCTTAGAGTTCAAGTAAATTGCGGTTGTTCGATTGTTTGATCAGTGTCGCACGCCAGATACAGCATGGGATGGATACAATACCAGTTGGAAAATTACCCCAAGTCTCTAGAATACCTACATAAGGCCTATCGACTGAATAAAGATACTGAAATTGCTGGTCATCTAAGCGAAGTTTTATCTGCTAGCGGCCAGAAAGACGAGGCTAATCGTATCGTACTGCTGCATCATTTGGTAGAAGCAACATTGCCTTTTGGATATAATCCAACGCTTCTTGATAACGATTAGTTCGGTTTGCCAGAGTGTAACCAAGCGTGTTTAATGCCTCCCCGTTTTTAGGATCAATAGCAATAATGGTAAGAAGATCCTTCTCTAAAATATCCAACAGGTTAAGACGTTCTGAGATCAACACTCTTACGTAGAGCAGATTTTGGTCGTTGGGATGTGAAGATAGGGCCTTACCCAAATTGTCCAAGGCTTCCTGATAGTGATTAGTTTCCCGCAATGCCTCCGCTTCAGCTAAATAGAGATTGAGACCGTTCTTGGGATTAGTGTGGCGAAGCGCTTCAAAATGATTACTGATGGTTGCTGCATTATCAGTTCTGGCTGCAACTATTCCAATTCGTGTTTGTGTATTAAGATAACGATCTACGCTTTTTATATTTTCCATACCATATTCGTGCTTTTATGTAATTACCACGCTGCTCTGCAATGCGACCTAGTTCAAAATAGGCATCTTCTAATCTGTTATTATGTTTGACCGATTCTAGGAAATATCTTTCTGCCATATCGAATTGTCTATTTGCCGCTGATAGAATTCTAATTGCATAAATTGATTCAATATCTCTGCGATCCAGTTTGAAAAGGATGGCAAATTGGTGACGAGCTTTGCTAAGCTGTCCAGTATTGATCAATATTGATCAACGTAGATCGCGGTCCCCTGGCAAAGCGGTGATAGCTTTGACCATTTCTAAAACTGCTGCTTCTGTATATCCTTGATCTAACATTAGGCGAGCACGTAACTGATGGGCAAATTGGAGCTTCAGATTGTGGTATAACGCTAAATGTAAACTAGCTAGTGCCTGATCTCTGTCACCAGATGCAGATGCTAGAAGCCCATACCATAATAATAATATACAAAAGGTGAATACCTATTAAGATTGATGAATTGCCGCATGACTTGCATAGCAGTTTGCTTGTCGTTCAATTGATTTAACAATGAGGCAAGAGTGGCGTATCCATGCTGATTATCTTTAGCGCTGGCTAGTCTGGCGCACTTTCTCTAGATAACAGACGGCTTCGTCCAACTTGCGATTACGAATCAATGCCAATGCTAAAGCTTGGCGGGCTTGGTCTTTGCTTTGATGTCAAAGCATACCAGAGTTTTGCTAGTTCCAGTGTTACTGGATCTTCTTTAATAAGCATCGCGAGCACAGTGGCACGCTCAGCTACTTTATAGTCTTCAGTAGCAGTAGTTGCTGCTGCTTGGCGGTAATTAGCTAGCGTAATATCAAGTTGATCGCGCCTGCTTGCTAATTCTGCCACTAGTATCTGATAGATTAATTTTGAGTGTAGGCTAGACTGCAAGGTTGGTTGGATAAAAACTCAGTTTCAGTTATTAGTGCTTGGGCACCTGTAACAGTTACACAGTCATCCAGAAAGAGCAGACTGGAAAAACTAAATGCTTTTAAAAATCTGTTCATGTCTAGATTTAGCCTATGTTTGGCTTAGGTTATGGAGCCCGCCAGATATGATTTTGATGCTCAGCATGCCTCTCAGTCTCTCAAGTGAAGAACAATTGGTATCAGGTGGTAATCGAGCATTTTCACTAGTCAGTTTTATACGGTCTGCTAGCATCTGATGTTTCTGCTGGCTCTTGGTCTAAACCACAAAACTGCTCCTGTTGCTATCCGTGAACGGGTAGCATTCCATCCAGAACATCTGGACTCTGCATTAAGAGATTTACTCAACAATGGAGTTGTCTATGAAGCGGCAATCCTTTCTACCTGTAATCGTATGGAACTTTATTGTGGTTTAAAAGAAGTTGCGGACTTCTCTGTGATAGTACAATGGCTCGGTAATTATCACATGCTGCCCACGGTTGATATACAGCCTTATTTGTATCAGCATGTTGAGCAACGAGCAGTACGCCACATTTTACGCGTGGCGGCTGGGCTAGATTCCGTAGTATTGGGTGAGCCGCAGATTCTTGGACAGGTAAAAGCAGCATATCAAGCTGCTAATAATGCTGGAACTTTAGGTACGCTTTTAGAACGGTTGTTTCAGCATACATTTTCGGTTGCTAAAAAAGTTCGCACCGACACAAAAATAGGTGCCAGTCCTGTATCTGTCGCTTTCGCAGCTGTCGGCTTAGCTAAGCAGATTTTTGCTGATTTACCAAAGCGTACGGCACTACTAATTGGGGCTGGTGACACTATTACATTAGTTGCTAGACACTTGCGAGAAAACGGTATAGGGAGATTGATTATAGCTAATCGTACTATGGAGCATGCTCATGCCTTAGTAACGTCTTTTTCTGGTGATGCCATTGATTTGGATAATATCCCCATACACTTATGTAAGGCTGACCTTATCGTCTCTGCAACTGCTAGCTCCTGCTTACTTCTTGAAGCTGCTCAGATACGTGATAGTCTAAAGAGACGGCGGCGTCCAATTTTACTGTTAGACCTATCAGTGCCGCGGGATATCGACCCGGCGGTTTCTAAATTAGATGATGTCTACCTGTACACAGTAGATGATCTTAAGGAAATTATCCAGGATAATATACGATCGCGGCAGGATGCTGCCCGAAAGGCTGAGGAAATTATCAATGCTCAGGTCGAACATTTTATGGCCTGGGTGCGCTCTCAGGATTGTACTGCTAGTATTTATGCATTGCGCCAGCAGGCTGAAGCAGTGCGTGATCAGGTAGTTACCCGTGCGCTACGTCAGGTTGCTCAGGGAAAAGATCCAATAGAAGTACTGCAGATTTTAGCAAATACATTGACAAATAAGCTTATCCACCCACCCTGTGTCGGTTTGCGTGAGGCTGCTACTAAGGGAGATACTGATACACTGAATTTGATCAGGAGCCTTTACCAGTTGGATAGCGGAGGACCTTGGCTTTGATGAATAATTCTATACTCACTAAGCTAGAGCAGTTGGTGGTACGTCATGAGGAAGTATGTGCTTTGTTAGCTGAACTGAGCATCATAAGTGATAATGATAGATTCCGCGCTCTATCTATAGAACACTCTCAATTGGAACCAGTGGCCGACTGCTTTCGGAAATACTGCCAGATATTGAAAGATTTAGCTTCAGTCAGCGATATTGCTAACGATAGAGATTCTGATTTGAGGGAATTAGCACAGGATGAACTGTTAAATGCTGAAGTACTTCGAGTTGAACAGGAAAAAAAGCTTAAATTGCTATTGTTGCCACAGGATCAACATGATGTTGGCAACTTGTTTCTGGAGATACGTGCTGGCACTGGTGGTGATGAGGCAGCGCTGTTCGCTGGTAACCTGCATACTATGTATGTCCGTTATACTGAAATGCGCGGCTGGAAATTAGAACTACTCAGTGAGAATACTGGAGAACATGGAGGGTACAAGGAAGTTATTTCACGTGTAATTGGCCATGGCGCATATTCGCGACTGAAATTTGAATCTGGTACCCACCGGGTGCAACGTGTACCTGATACAGAAGCACAGGGTCGTATTCACACTTCCACAGCTACAGTAGCAGTACTGCCTGAGTTAGTGGAAGTTGAAGAAATCGATATTAGTCCCAGCGAGTTACGCATTGATACTTTCCGTGCCTCTGGAGCAGGTGGTCAGCACGTTAACAAGACTGATTCAGCTATTCGCATCACACATCTACCAAGCGGTATCGTAGTGGAATGCCAGGATGAACGTTCCCAACACAAAAATCGGGCACGGGCGATGTCTTTGCTACAAGCTAAGCTTCTATCCTCAGAAAGGGAAAAGCAAACTGCAGTACAAGCACAAAAACGTAAGCTACTGATAGGGAGCGGAGATCGCTCTGAGCGGATACGCACCTATAATTTTCCTCAAAGTCGGGTTACTGAACATCGTATCAATCTAACTCTGTACAAGTTAGATGATATCCTGGGTGGCTATTTAGATACACTGATTGATCCGTTGATTCACGAGTATCAAGCTGATCAACTGGCAGCTCTAGCAGAATGATTGCTGATACTCTAAGAGGATTAGTGACAACTGCTACCGACCAGCTGGCTACTATAAGCGATACTCCTCGGTTAGATTCTGAAGTATTGTTAGCAGCCGCTTTGAATCTTCCCCGCAGCCACTTGCATGCCTGGCCTAATAAAAGACTCACAAGCAATGAACAACTATCTCTATTTGCTGGCTGGATAGACCGTCGTCGAGCTGGTGAACCAGTCGCATACTTGCTTAACCAGCGTGAATTTTGGTCACTGGAATTGGTAGTGACAACTGATACTTTTATTCCACGTCCGGAAACAGAATTTCTGGTTGAATTAGCATTAGGTAAAATACCGGTTGGCCAATCGCTCTCGATTGCTGACTTGGGCACTGGTAGCGGTGCAATTGCACTAGCTTTAGCGCTAGAACGGCCGCTAGTACGAGTAACAGCTACTGATCACAGTGTAGCTGCTCTAATAGTGGCGCAGCGCAACGCTCTTAAGTTTGGTTGTAAAAATATCGAATTTTGTGATGGTGATTGGTTTATCCCCATTCTCGGCAAGCGTTTTAATTTAATAGTTTCGAATCCACCGTACATCTCTGAAGCAGATCCACATTTAAGAGATCGTGAATTAAAATTTGAGCCATGCACCGCTTTATTTGCTGGGAAAGATGGATTAGAGGCTATTACAATAATAATTGCAAACTCACCTGACCATCTGTACCCAGATGGTTGGTTGATACTCGAACATAGCTATGATCAGGGCGAGGCAGTACCTGATTTGCTACGCCAACATGGGTTTGTAGAAGTCACAAACTATATAGATATTAATGGATTAAGCCGAAGTAGTTGCGGTCTTTGGAGGGGATAAATAAATATCTGACTACTAGATCGATATAGATTTGATTTTTCCATAAGGGTACTCTCCAGAATTATGGTGCACACTTCTTACCCAATGTTAAATAGAATGTTTAGCTAGCAGCTCTGACCATAGAGTTTAGCTTTGGTAAGTCAGGGAATTGCGGGTAATTTAGCGAAAGTACTCGAAGACTATCATTAGCCAGTTGCAGAATGTGCATTTTTACATAGGCTTGGGCCAAAATACTGAGGGCATTTGCACAAGTTGGCGTACTAGGATAATGTTCCAGTATATACTTAGCCCGGTTGACTGCAGCGACATAGGCACCACGCTGTAGATAGTAATCAGCAACATGAAGCTCATAAGTAGCTAAGCTATTACGTAAAAACAGCATCCGTTGATGTGCATCAGCAGAATATTGACTATTCGGAAATTTACTAATCAGTTCAGCAAAGTCGCTATAGGATTGGCTAGCACCAGAAATATCAGTCTTAGTACGGTCGCTGGGCACTAATTTTTCTAACATTGTATTGTTGCGTCTGAAATTCACAAGACCTTTCATGTAGTATGCATAATCTACATTTGGATGGCGTGGGTTAGCCTTGATAAAGCGTTCAGCAGCAATGAGTGCAGATTCTGATTCATTTTCTATATACTGGATGTATATGGTGTCTAGTTGAGACTGCTGTGCGAAACGGCCGAACGGATACCTAGATTGGATCTTTTCTAGGTATTCAAGCGCTTTTTTGTAATCTCCTAAATGCATGTAGTTTTTTGCATCTCCATATAGGCGTTGGGCTGACCAGCCGCTGGTTTCGTCAACTCTATCAGGCAAGAGTGAACAACCAGTAAGGAGTACAGCAATGATGAAACCTGCAATTGGATGATTTAATAGGGACATATAATGATAGTGAGATACTAGGATTGTCGGGGAAAGTAAACTATTAATGTTCAGTATAATCCCAATACAGTTAAAAACCACTATGTCATCCATTGAGAGAATCAATTGCAAGATACCATCGCATTGTGCTGGAATGAGACTCGATCAAGCTCTGGCAGTAGCATTACCAGAATATTCCCGTACCCAACTACAGAGGTTACTCAAAAACTGCCATCTTTATATAGATGGCCAGGTTTGTAGAGTCCGTACCTTGGTTTCTGGAGGTGAGACTGTAAGCGGTGGATTGATACTAGAATCTGATACGCTGTCCCTAGCGCAGGATATCCCTTTAGATATCTTATATCAGGATGCTGATCTGTTGATTGTTAATAAGCCAGCTGGGCTAGTTGTGCATCCAGCTGTAGGTAATACCAACGGTACTCTTGTTAATGCACTGCTATATTATCGTCCTGAGTTAGCCAATCTTCCACGTGCCGGACTTGTACATCGGTTGGATAAAGACACATCTGGATTGTTGGTAGTAGCATGTAGCCTACGTGCGCATTCTGCACTTGTAAAACAGTTAAGTGAGCATTGTATCGAACGGGAGTATTTGGCTATAGTTAACGGTATACCTGTGGCTGGTGGCACAATAGACGCTCCAATCGGTCGCCATCCGGTAAATCGGCAAAGGATGGCAGTTACAATAGGTGGTAAACCAGCAGTTACGCATTTTGAGATAAAGCGTCGGTTTCATATCCATGCTTTATTACGCGTCAGGTTAGAAACTGGTCGTACCCACCAGATTCGGGTACATATGGCGCATCTTAGATTCCCATTATTAGGGGATCCGGTTTATGGCAAGCGTATCTGCCTACCGCGTCAGGCATCTCCGTACTCTATCGGGGTTATTCGAAATTTTCAGAGGCAGGCATTACATGCTGAGTGGTTATCTCTGACTCATCCTGTAACCGGTAAGAAGTTAAAGTGGCGTGCGGAGTTACCAGGAGATTTGGTGGAATTATTGGATGCACTGGAATGAATACGCTTCTGCAAGAATATTTGATTGTGCCTAATTGGCCAGCGCCTGATAGCATCCGAGCGCTAAGTACAACCCGTCTCGGTGGAGTGAGTTCCCCACCTTGCGATAGTCTGAATATGGCTGAACATGTTAATGATGATCCAGCTTGTGTATCAGAGAATCGCCGTATACTAGCAGCATCTGCTGGATACGTCACTGAGCCAGCCTGGCTAAAACAGGTGCATGGCAATCAAGTTATTGCCGCAGAGGAAATTAGAAAGTTGGAGACCGCTGATGCAACTTGGACCTGCAAGAAAGGGAAGCCCTGTGTAGTGATGACAGCCGATTGCTTGCCGATTTTACTTTGTGACCGCTTTGGTACAGTTGTTGCTGCTGCACATGCTGGCTGGCGCGGGCTAGCTCGCGGCGTAATCGCAGCAACTGTCTTGAGAATGGGCGTCGCACCAGAAGAGCTATTGGCATGGCTGGGGCCGGCAATTGGACCATTATCATTCATAATAGGTGATGAAGTGCGTGCTGCAATTTTGGCTAGTGATGCCGGGAGTATCGACTGTTTTCGGCCGTCTCTAGGCTATTGGCTAGCTGATATTTATCAGTTGGCAAGAAGGCAATTATCACAGCTGGGTGTCAAAGCTATTTTTGGTGGCGGATTCTGTACTTTTTCTGAAGTGAAGAGGTTTTTTTCCTATCGTAGGGAAGGACAAACTGGTAGGATGGCTAGCCTAATCTGGTTAATTTGAACGCGTATAAAGGAGCAAGGTACCGCCGGCTTTGTATTCTCAAGTTTGTCTAAGAAATTCAGGATTTACTGGTGCGTAACTTTGGCTAATTTTGGCGTGTGATAGTGTAATTTTTGGATATCTAGATGCCTGTTTCAATTTATCTCGAGAATTTTGAAGGAACTAGGCTAAGCAAGAGCAAGGTAGGATCTGGGATATTATTGCGGTGGTAACTGCTGAAAACATCTGTGATTTCATCATGGCCTAAACCATATATTTACGGTCTCTACCTTGTATGGTATGAGCTTAGCTTAGTTAAATATATAAAGGTAAGGTTGAATAAATTT
>CAIRZE010000032.1 GCA_903882995.1 uncultured Candidatus Competibacteraceae bacterium | reverse complement strand
CGATTCTATTAATTTCAACTATCGGATATGCACTGTCTACACCATAATGTTCAATAGCCCCTCGTGTACCAGCCCTACGACCGTGCCAAACCTCTATTTGAGGATCGCACTCACGGCAAAATAGCAGAAATTCCTTTTCACTTCCTGGCATTAGTATTGCAATAGCCTCCGGTTCTGGAAATCCAGTTAAATAATAAAAATCGCTATCTTGATGGTATGGGTAATATATATCACGACTGCGCAGCATAGGTGTTGCTGCTGGGAGTAACGCTATTGAATTTGGCCCCATCTGTTCCATCAGCCGACGGCGGCGTTGAGCAAATATGGCAGGCGATAACAGTGTGTTTTGATTAACCATCGGCGAAGATTACAAATTCAGTAAATTTAAATATAATTTGGATGAAGTATAGCAGAATGGGGTGTTATATGTGCTCTAACAATCAGTCTTAACTGTTTGGTGAATACCTCGCCTTGTCTCATCCCCATTCAACTTTTCAGTTAGCATGTATAAGTTAGGATATAGAGACATCTAAAATTTAAAATTATAAAAACAATTCATATAATAGTCCCAAGTCCCACTTTAATAGAATCCATAATTAAGATGGAAGGCGGCCATCAACAGCATAGTTCTCATATTAATTTAATTCTTCTATGAGAGTCTTGCTTGATTACCTCACAGTTAAGGAACGATCTAGACATGCATCCGTGTAATATGCTCTTTAAGCAAGAAATACGCAAACAGTCAATAATGCGAAGGCAAAAGGTGACCCATATTGAAGTTCAAGAGGCATCACTTTCAGTTTTCTATCAAGTTGCGACTAAGCTACCGGCTTATGATAATGCCAACCGGATAGCAGGCTACTGGGCCTGCAATGGCGAAATAAACATGATGCCAATTTTAGAAAACTCTTGGAAAACTGGAAAGGAGGCTTACTTACCAGTTATTGTTGGGTGCCCCCCTTTTTCACTAAAGTTTGCGCCTTATAAGCCTGGACTACCTCTAAAGCTTAATAAATTCAACATCCCTGAACCTGATACTGGGGAGGTCTATCTAGTAGACCCTAATCAGTTGGATTTAATTCTAGTGCCATTAGTGTATTTCGATGTACATGGCACTCGCATTGGCATGGGCGGGGGGTTCTACGACCGTAGTTTCTCTTTCCTATATAATTCAGCATATAGTGGTAAGAAACCTTTCCTACTGGGGTTAGGTTACGAATTCCAAAAAGCACCAGAATTGCTTATGCGAGATGACTGGGATGTACCTTTGAATGCAGCTGCCACAGAAACTTCTCTTTATATCTTCTCCTAAGAAAGATTAGTGAGTAGTGGTCTATTCCCTTGCAATACATACCTAATGTATTTATCCCACTCCCACCGAGGTGATGTTGAAACTTTCTCCACAGCCGCACTTTTCTTTAACATTGGGATTGTTAAACTGAAAACCTTCTTTGAGCCCCTGGTTAACATAGTCTATTTCCATCCCTTCTAGATATATTAGGTTACTGGTATTAACTAATATTTTAATACCATGTGATTCAAAGAGTTGATCTTCAGGCTCGACTAACTCAGCGATTCCAACAGTGTACATGTAGCCAGAACAGCCAGTATTGCGTATTCCTAATCTTAACCCCTGTGCTTGGCTCTGATTTTCAAGATAATTGCTGACACGAGCGGCAGCTTTTTCAGTTAAGGTAATCGCCATAGTGTCTTACTCCCAATCTAAATCTAATTATTGACTAAAAGATTATCAGGCAGTGCTCGCAATACCGCTTTAAGTGCAGTCTCAGCTAGCACAGCGCAGTGTAGCTTACTTGGTGGTAAGCTAGATAGCTTTTCAACCAGATAGTGATGCCGAAAGTGCAGTATTTCTGCCAGCATCCTACCCTCTATATATTCGATAAGTAATGAACCGCAGGCAATTAGCCACCCGCATCCATATGCTTTGAAGTGAGCAGCTAGGACCAGGCCCTGCTTGCTAGCTCGCAATTGTAATTTTAAAATATCGCCGCTAACTGGTTCACCAACTAGCGCTCCAGCTACTACATCTGATGCTCCAGGTATTAAAACACCGATACCACGCGGATTATCAAAATGTTCTCTCGCCGTTGTGCTTAATTTCAACATTTATGAAATTTCCAGAACTATACAGGCATCGTGCACCTTAGGATTAAGGTTTAAGAACAGCTATAGAGATCTTTTCTCACAAGCTCTCGACTATCCTATATTAATGGGCCATGGGCCAACTGGATGCCGCGAAGCTTATAACATATTTATTATAGCATTGATTCATAAAATGAATTCTCAATTCAATAATGAACAGGCCGTTAATGAGATCTTCTATGTTAATCAGACCTAAAACAACAGTGGTCTATTTTCTTAGTGTACATTTTCTAATAGTGAATGTTTTAAATAAAATCCCCTATCTTTCACTAACCACTAGACTGCGGATAGCGCATTTGGTGAGATGCGTATACTTATGAAAATCGGATATTCCAAATTTATAGCTGACTTGTATTAAAGTCAAACCGTACGCGATTTCTAATAACTAATATTACTCGTAATCCGTATTATTTAGATCGTCTTGCCGGCAATGAGCTAGATAGTTAACTGATACTCCAGAGCCAAGCCAGTAACGCTTTAAAAGAGGATTATAATGTATCCCAATCAGACTATACAGCTTAAACCCGGCACTTCTTAACCAATATCCTAGTTCAGAAGGGCGAATGAATTTACTGTAGTCGTGTGTGCCTCTAGGTAATAACCTCAAAACGTATTCAGCACCGATAACCGCTAACAAATAGGATTTTATATTGCGATTTATTGTAGAAAGAAATAAATGACCATTCGGTTTTAGGAGCTTAGCGCAAGATTTAATAACTAATTCTGGCTCAGGGACATGCTCTAGCATTTCCATACAAGTTACTATTTCGAAGCTAGCTGGTTCAATCTCAGCAAGTTCCTCAGCGGTCGTATATAGGTAATCTAGATCTATACCAGATTCTAATTTATGCAGGCATGCAACCGCCAATGGTGCCTTTCCCATATCTATTCCGGTGACATGCGCACCACATAAGGCCATACTCTCCGCTAGAATTCCTCCACCACAACCAACGTCAAGAACCCGTTTACCTAATAATAAGCTACCAGAATTTTGTTTGATATAATTCAAGCGCAACGGATTGATATCATGTAACGGTTTAAACTCGCTGTCTGGATCCCACCAACGATTAGCAAGCTCTTCAAATTTAGCTATTTCTCTGAAATCTACATTGAGATCCTGCATCTCTATTCCTCTAGATATAGATATATAGCAGAAAGAATGCCACTAGCAGCCACGTTCTAGTTCTAGTAAAAGTCCATCTTACTGAAGATTCCGTATTAAAGCATGATGAATCTTATCCAGTGATAATCTTACGTTTCCAGTATCGCGCCCGCTTGATTAAATCTGAGCTGTCCATCATAGTTAACTGACGGTTAGCCAGCAGATGTTGACCTGCAACCCAGACATCAGTGACTTGATGACGACTGGTTGCGTAAACCAATTGGGAAATGGGATTATAGATTGGTTCAGTTTCAGGCTGGCCTAAATCAATCGCTACTATATCAGCCGCCTTACCTGGCTTTAAGGATCCAGTTTCTCTTTCCAAACCGAGAGCTTGAGCGCCACCTAAAGTTGCCATACGTATAACACGTGCTGCTGGCAGTGCTGATGCATCACCAGAGAGCCCTTTACCGAGTAGGGCAGCAGTACGCAACTCACTGAGTAAATCGAGATCGTTATTACTAGCTGCACCATCAGTGCCGATTGCAATGTTTACACCAGCGGCATCTAGCTGCACTGTAGGACAGAAACCACTAGCCAATTTCATGTTAGACTCTGGACAGTGCCCGATATTGACATGCGCATCCGCTAAGCATTCTATTTCCTTAGCTTCTAGCTGTGTCATATGTACGGCCAACAGTCTCCCCGATAACAGTCCTAGTTGTTCTAACAGTTTGAGTGGTCGGCAACCATATTCGGATCGGAAACGATCAACCTCAGCAGCAGTTTCATGCACATGCATGTGGATAGGAAGATTCATTTCATCAGCGAGCTGCCCAATCTTAGCAAGTGCATGCGTAGGAACAGTATAAGGGGCGTGAGGAGCGAAGGCAGTGCGTATAAGTGGGTCGGTGCGTAACTTGTCATGTAGTTGTAGCCCTTTTGCTAAATACTCATCCATATTACGAGCATATCCGGTTGGAAAGTCTAAAGCGATCAGGCCAATGCAGGCACGTATCCTACATTCTTGCGCAACTGAAGCGACTACATTTGGAAACATGTACATATCGTTAAAGCATGTAGTTCCTCCCCGTAACATCTCAGCTATTGCAAGCCGAGCGCCATCTCTAACAAATTCTGGACTAACCCAGCGTTTCTCTATGGGCCAGATATGATTTTTCAGCCAAGGAATCAGTGGCAAATCGTCTGCTATTCCACGCAGCAATGTCATGCTCGCATGGGTATGCGCGTTGATAAGACCTGGAATCAGAGTATGCCGGTCGAAATCCATAATAAACTCAGCTTGGTATCTGATAGCTGCCTCCTGGCGTGGCAGTATTGCTAGAATCCGCCCGTCTTGAATCGCAATAGCATGTCTTTCTAAAATACAATTTTCTGGATCTACAGGTATAACCCAACGTGCGTTAAGCAGCGTTTTAATATTTTGTTTTTGCACTCGATTTACCTAGAGTGTTACAACGTCAAATATACAGATTTTTAGTACCCGGTATGGCAAGGAAGGCTGCCCCGGAACCCTCCAATCCGGGGCGTAGGTTCACCTCTATGTTTAAAGATTGCAACTTATTCGCGACACATCTCTGTGACTGTAGTGATTTCTACCCGTCGGTTCTGAGCACGTCCTTCCGAATTATCTTTTCCATTAGACAGGGTGTTGGGAGCGATCGGTTGCGATTCTCCCATACTGCTAGTAGTGAGCTTGCTGGATGGTATATTTCTTGAAGATAGATAACTTGCCACAGTGTCAGCACGACGCTGACCTAAGCGCATGTTATAAGCATCAGTACCCCTAGCATCAGTATGCCCAACAATTTTAACATTGGAGACGCGCTCAGCCCGGTTAATATCAGATGCTAATTGATCGAGTCTAGAGCGACCATTTGTCTTAAGATCAACACTGTTGAAATCGAATAATGTGTCAGTGCCGATTGTGATTTTTTCACACTGTATTGCCGAGGGTTGTTCTGCTGCTTTTATACCACCACACTCCGAGATTTCCTTATCAGGTGTCCACCATGGGGTTCGAACACAGCGGTTATAGGAGTCTTTAACAGTGTGGCCCCAAGAATCAACAGAATAGATACAACCATATTTGTTGATAGCATAAGCGGGCAGTGCACTAAATAACATTAGCGATGTGGCTAAGCCTAGGCTAAGCTTATGCAGTTTCACTTTCATCAGTATACTCTCCTAAAATTAGGCAGAAGGGACTTCTGTACACATTACTTTATCAAGGAATCCTAAATTTATAGAGGGCCTACATCTATTAAAAAGCAAACACTCACCTGACCAGTACTCAATTAGATAGATAGTTGCCGGTGATGATGCAGCCGTCTAGGGGTGAATGATACAGTTTTGTATTAAAATTGCGAAGAAATGTTGTGACAAGAATAAACATGGCAATTCTGCGCGTTATCTTTACATTTTTGCAAGAAATTTCTGTCTCTGTTACTGCTAAGCCAGAATACTTATTGCGAACTAATAATATATCTCCTACGTTTTTAACGAAAAAATGATAGAACTAACCGTTTATGTACAATGAAAATGAAGAAGATCGATTACGTGCTATTATCTGGCGTGAAGGTGCTCTTGAACTCTTAGATCAACGCCTTCTTCCTAATGAAGTGTGCTACCGTCGTCTGTCTACATCTGCGGAAGTCGTGCGATCTATTAGCGATATGGTGGTACGCGGCGCGCCAGCGATTGGTATTACTGCCGCGTATGGTGTTGTTTTAGCAGCTGAATCTCGTTACTCAGAAACACCTGATCGCTGGCGCGAATTAATAAATGAAGATATAGAGATGTTGGCTAAATCTAGGCCAACCGCTATCAATTTACATTGGGCATTGCAAAGAATGAAACAGGTGATTGCTATGCCAACTGGTAACCCAGTAGGACGATTGTTGAAAGAAGCTATAACAATTCATAAAGAAGATATAATTTCTAATAAATGTATGGGGCGACTTGGTGCTGCTCTGTTAGGTCAACGCAGTTCTGTATTAACCCACTGTAACGCGGGTGCCCTAGCTACTGGGGGTTACGGTACTGCACTGGGTGTCATCAGAGCAGGGCACACTAGTGGGCTGATTGAGCAAGTTTATGTTGGTGAAACGCGGCCATGGCTGCAAGGGACGAAATTGACATTGTGGGAATTGGTACAATATGGCATCCCGGTAAAGCTTATAGTAGACGCCGCGGCTGGTGCTTTAATGCGAATGAATATGATACGTTGGGTAATTGTTGGCGCTGATCGGGTTGCTGCTAATGGTGATGTTGCTAATAAGATTGGTACCTACTATCTGGCAGTAGCCGCTCGCTATCATGGTATAGGGTTTATGGTAGTGGCACCAACTTCTACCTTCGATATGCACAGTAATACCGGAACCAACATTCCTATTGAGCAGCGTTCTAAAGATGAGTTATTTACTCTTGGTTACCAGATTGTAGCTGGAGCAGGAGCATGGAATCCTTATTTTGACGTGACCCCAGCCGAGTTGGTTAGTGTGTTGGTAACTGAGCAAGGTGCGATATCAGCTCCAAATTCTGAGAAGATTGCTATCCTGATGAATGAGAAAATCCTCATTTCCAACCTTACTGACCCTGTATCTAAACCAGTTCCATAGCAAAGCAAGTGGTGGCAGGCAAACTGTAAAGATTTACCTACCACCTACTTAAAACTTAATAAAGTAAATACTTAAAGTAAATACTTATAGAGTTAGAGATTTACCTTTAGAACCTAAATCCTCAAATGCTTCGTTTAAACGAACTACCATATTTTCCTCAGCTGACCTTAAGTACTTTCTTGGATCGTAGAATTTCTTATATGGCTTACCAGTCTCTGGATCAACCTGGTATAGGAAGGCCTTTGGATTTTCGGTAACGAATTTTCCAATAGCTTCTGAATAAGCAAATTGTAGGTCAGTATCTATATTCATCTTGAATACACCGTAGCTAACTGCATCTTTAATCTTATCCTTCTCCGAGCCAGAACCACCATGAAACACTAAATTCAATGGCTTAGTGGTAGTTTTATGCCTCTGTTCAATTAGTGCCTGAGAGTTCTTAAGTATTTCTGGGCGTAGTCGGACGTTACCCGGCTTATAGACACCGTGAACGTTACCGAAAGAGGCCGCAACCGAGAAATGGCCAATGGATGATAGTCGCTCATAGGCTTGTAATACATCCTCTGGCTGAGTATATAGATGAGAGTTATCTGCGCTTTCATCCATTTCCTTGCCAATACCATCTTCCTCGCCGCCAGTAACTCCCAATTCGATTTCTAGACTCATGCCTAATTTTGCCATACGTTTGAGTACACGTGCACACTCACCTAGATTGAACTCCATAGGCTCTTCTGATAGATCTAGCATATGAGAGCTAAATAAAGGCTTACCATTCTGTTTGTAAAATACCTCGCCGTGTTCTAACAGAGAATCTACCCAGGGAATAAGGCTCTTGTTAGCGTGATCAGTGTGTAATGCTACACACACTCCATAATGTTCAGCCAGCAAGTGGATATGTTGTGCTGCTGCTACTGCACCTAAAGTCTTAGCCTTATTGCCATCTTTAATCCCCTGACCAGCATAGAATTGAGCACCGCCGTTGGAAAGCTGGATGATTACATCCGCTTGATTTTTAGCAGCTGCTTCTAAAACCGCATTGATTGTGCTGCTACTACTAACATTTACAGCTGGCAAAGCATATCCGCCGGTCTTAGCGGTTGCCACTAAAGTTAAGTAGTCATTGCCAGTAACGACACCGGGTTTGAGTTGTGCCATGAGAGTATCCTCTATTCTATCATAACGACTATGACATGTATAAACTGAAGCAGTATATCAGCGTCAGTATAACCTCTATATAGCTACCATTAAATTTACCTACGCTTTGGCACGATATAGATTACTTTTTAACATTCCTACCATTTTGGATAATACCGCATAGAAATTATCCTAGTTAAAGATTTTTTGGAGAAAATTCTCTATGCAAATAATAGGAGGAGCATCTCCATCCATTACTGCCATATGATGGTCAATCAATATTTATTCAGTATGCGGTGCTGTTAAATCGGCTATTTATGGTAACTGTAAATGAGTAATTTTAACAAAAAATAGCTCTTACTTGGACAGGGTAGCATATAATAAGATCACAAAAT
>CAIRZE010000031.1 GCA_903882995.1 uncultured Candidatus Competibacteraceae bacterium | reverse complement strand
GGTAACCAAGTTGACTAGCCTCTTCAGCATTTCGCGATATTCTAAAAATTGCCTTAAAGTATGGATATAGGAACGGCAGCAGATCCATCCCTTTTGCTTTACTCGATGCTCGCATGGCGAATTCCTTACAACCACCACCATATGGCATAATTCCAACGCCGAATTCGATCAGACCGATATGACTTTCTAGAGCTACAACTGAACGATCGCAGTGCATCAGTATCTCGCAGCAGCAGCCCAGCAACTTTCCTTGAGCAGCTCCTATCACTGGAATTGTTGAATAGCGAATTGCAGCTGTTGTCCTCTGAAACTGGGCTATTATGTTCTCTAAATGCAAGTAATCAAAAGATCGCAAAGCAGTAACTGGCTCCAATAGGTTCATGCCTGTACTAGATGGCGCATCTGTCTGCCATAGTACCAATCCAATGAATTGCTGTTCAGAGATATGTAATGCTTCTAGGATACCACTGAGCCAACTATCCATAACGATATGGCACTTGGTATTAAAACTAAGAATGCCTATATTATCACCAATAGTCCAAAGTCGCACTATATCGTTTGTGAAAACTGTCTCACCATACTGGTGAGGTATCTCACCTAACACCTGATCTGGATAAAGTTGACGTTGGTAAACTGGCAAAGAAGAACGCTGCTTATAGGTATTTTCCACAGCTGAATATGAGCCTTTTGGCCCGTGCACCATACTTAATTTCCCAACCCAATCAGGCAGTGGCACGTCTGCTAAAGCTCTACCTGCAGCAATGTCATCTGAGAGCCAAGCTGATACTTGTTTCCATCCGGCAGCCTGCCACATCTCTAAAGGACCTACTGTCCAACCATACCCCCAACGGATAGCAAAATCTACATCACGTGCGTTGTCAGCAATCTCAGCAAGCAATACCGCTGCGTAGTGGAATACATCACGATGAATTGCCCATAAGAATTGAGCTTGAGGATGCTTACTAACCCGCAGGGCATATAATCTCTCAGCAGGATTTTTTACATCGAGAATAATCTGCACGACCTGATCTGGCTTTACCCCAGCATTTTCATAAACCCCAATTTTAGGATTTAGAACCTGCTTACCCTTACTAACATAGATGCCAGCCCCAGTTTTCTGACCAAGTAACCCTTTATCAATTAGCTTACTTAGCCAGGCTGGCACCTTATAATATTTCTGCCAAGGATCCTGTCGCAGCGCCGAGGCTGAACCATTGATAACATGACTAATAGTGTCTAAGCCAATGATATCTGCAGTACGGTAAGTAGCACTCTTAGCCCTGCCTATAGCATTGCCCGTTAACGCGTCAACCAGATCTAGGCTCAGTCCGTACACTTCGGTATGATGCATTGTAGAAGCCATGGCAAACAAACCGATGCGGTTGGCTATGAAGTTTTGCGTATCCTTACAACGCACCACACCCTTACCTAACGTGCTGACTAGAAAGGACTCTAGCAAATCGAGAACCCTTGAATCTGTCACAGAACAAGGGATCAGTTCTACAAGCGACATATATCTAGGTGGATTAAAAAAGTGAATGCCACAAAAGCGTGCGCGGTTTCCTTCAGGTACTGACTGAGCCAACAAGCTCAAAGGTAGGCCAGAAGTATTAGTTGCGAGAATAGCACCCTCTCCGAGATAGGGTGCGACACGCCTATAGAGATCGGCCTTCCAGTCTTGCCGTTCGACGATAGCTTCTATCAATAAATCACAATCGCGTAACTGATCTAGATGCTGAGCATAGTTTGCTGCTTGAATCAATTCAAGCCGCTCTTGCAGCACCAATGGCGGCGGATTAATTCTAGATAGATTAGCAATAGCCTTAACAGCGATCCCATTTGGATCTCCGTTCCTAGCTGGCAGGTCAAACAACAACACCGGTATACCGGCGTTTGCTAAGTGGGCAGCGATCTGTGCACCCATCACGCCAGCACCTAAAACTGCCACTCGGTGAATATTCATAATACTGTTCCGGATTTTGTCCCACGCTGTCGCCTTGCTTCAAATAAGAAAATACCAGTTGCTACCGATACGTTCAGACTTTCAACTCTGCGATCAGATATTGGAATCCGAGCCACCATATCACAGACATCATACGTTAGTCTTCTCAACCCATTTCCTTCCGAACCAAGTACAATGCCAGTTGGCAGATTGAAGTCAGCCTGATATAGACTTTCCTCTGCTTCTGCATCTGCACCTATGATCCAAATACCCTGCTCCCTCAGGCTTATCAGTGTTCGTGCTAGATTACTCACAGTCACGAATGGCACTACTTCAGCAGCACCGCATGCTGTCTTACGCACTGTTGCATTTAAGCCTACTGCTCTATTGGCAGGAGCTATTACCGCATGAACACCAGCTGCAGCAGCACTTCTCAGACAAGCACCCAAATTATGCGGATCTTGTATACCATCCAATACCAACAGTAATGCTGGCTCAGGCACTGACATCAATAAAGTTGATAGATCCGCCTCATTACGCCTGTGGTGCAGAACCGCTAAACTGGCCAGTACACCTTGGTGACGATGGCTACCGCTCAATCGATCCAATTCCGACCGATCAACGAGACGGATAGGAATACCTTGACCCACCGCACTTTCCATTAGTGCCTTTATTCGATTATCTCTCCGCTGACGCTGTACTAAAACTCCTAGTACCATCTCTGGTTCATATTTTAGTGCTGCTGCTACTGCATGTATACCATGTATTAATTCAGACACTGATTGATTTATCTTTTCTTGTAAAAGCTGCGATTCTGGCGGTTACTTCTATGAGAACTATGCAACAAGTTGTTGTGGTCATCACCTAAATCAAAGTCAATTTTGCGTTCATCTAAATCTACTCGTATTACCCTTACACGTAATTTATCGCCCATACGGTAGATCTGGCCGTAATGTTCACCGCACAAGCGATAACCAACTGGATCGAAACGGTAGTGGTCATTTTTCAAAGCGGTAACGTGTACTAATCCTTCAACATAAACTTCTTTTAACTCTACGAAGAGACCAAAACCCATAACAGACGTGATAACACCATCGAATATTTTCCCAATTTTATCTAACATGAATTCACACTTCAACCACTCTACTGCATCACGCACTGCCTCTTCGGCACGACGTTCAGACATCGAACAGTGCTCACCCAATATTACAAGATCAGCATGTTTATACGGAAAATTCGTTGATTTACCACCTTTTAACACATGTCGGATAGCACGGTGTATTTGCAGATCTGGATAGCGCCGAATCGGTGACGTAAAGTGGGTATATGCCTCTAATGCTAGGCCAAAATGACCAATATTATCCGGGCTGTAGATTGCCTTAGCCAGCGAACGTAACATAATAGTTTGAATCAAGGGTGCATCTGGCCGATTCATCACACCATCTAATAGCTCTGTGTAATCCAATGATATTGGTTTACGACCTCCATTTAACAATAGACCCAATTCTCCTAGAAAGGCACGTAGCTTGTTCACACTATCAGCGGTTGGCCCTTCATGGACCCTATATAGGCCCAGCATCTTATGGCGTTTCAGGAATCGAGCTGCAGCTGTATTAGCTGCAATCATACATTCCTCAATTAAGCGATGAGCATCATTGCGCTCTATAGGTAAAATTCGCTCGATTTTGCGAGCAGCGCTGTACTCGATGATAGTTTCCTGTGTATCAAAATCAATTGCGCCGCGCTGTTTCCTACAGGTTTTTAGTACCTGATATAACTCATATAGACGATCCAAATGAGGGGCTATTGCCGCGTACTCAGTACGTACTCTTGGAATACGACTAATGGTGATAGCTGCTGCTGTTTCATAAGTCAGCTGAGCATGCGAGCGCATTACTGCTTCTACGAAGCGAGAACGTATGATGCTACCATGAGCATTTAGAGTCATTTCACAGACTATGCATAAGCGATCCACTCCAGGATACAGCGAACACAAACCATTGGAGAGTGCCTCTGGCAACATCGGGATAACCCGATCTGGGAAATAAACGGAATTACCACGCTTGCGCGCCTCCAGATCCAAAGCGGTGGCAATCTGTACGTACCACGATACATCAGCTATGGCAACCAGTAGCCGCCAGTTATCGCCTCTTCTTTCACAATATACAGCGTCATCTAAATCCCTGGCTGTAATACTATCTATGGTGATCAGTGGTATGCCACGTAGATCCAAGCGCCCCTTTATAGATGATTCTTGTACAACTTCACCGTAAAGATCAGATTCCCCCATTACTGCGGCTGGCCATTCCATTGGAATACCATATCTAGCGATGGCAATCAGGACTTCTATACCTGGTGCCATATATTCTCCTAATATTTCCTTGATTCGGCCTATTGGACGATTTTTTGCACTGGGCTGCTTGATTATCTCAGCGACTACAATCTGTCCGACTGAAGCGGCTCTTCGTTCTGTATCTGGGATTATGATATCCTGATTGACACGCTTGTTATCTGGAATGACAAACCATGTATCCTGGACTTTGCAGAGGCGACCTACCACAGTTTTAGTGTTACGTTCTAGTATATCTAGGATCGTACATTCCCGACGCCCTCGAGAATCGATGCTAATTACCCGCACAAGCACACGATCACCATGCAGCAACTCTCTCATCTGTCTATGTGAAAGGAACAGACTATCGATTCCATCCTCGGGAATTAGAAAGCCATGGCCTTCAGGATGCCCAACCACCCGCCCAGTGATCAATTGGCATTTTAGTAGCAGATCTATACCCATTTTAGCTTTCTATCCTACAACTATGGAGTAGGATAGACAGCCTCCATATTTGAAGGAACAAAGACTAAATAAACTCTCAGTCAGCAGCAATATCTCTACCATCGCTGGTATCCTCCTAACTACAGATACAAATATATCACAGTAAGTAAAAACCTGGATATATACCGATGCCTATGAAAAATATTGACATTAAAGATAGTAATCAGTAGAATGTCTAGCTGTTTGGATAGTAGTCTAGCCGAAGTGGCGGAATTGGTAGACGCGCTAGGTTCAGGTCTTAGTTGGGGTAACCCAGTGGAGGTTCAAATCCTCTCTTCGGCAAAAACAGGCCTGGGAGCGCAGCACACCGGGCCTTATCCCCCACTCCATATCTCAATCTGCAAACGGGTCGCGGATGATAATAGTATCCAGTCTATCCGGGCCAGTGGAAATAATGTCAACAGGCACCTGAGCCAGTTCCTCGATTCGCTGAAGGTAGGCGCGCGCGTTGAATGGCAAGTCTTCATAACGGCGGACCCCAGTGGTAGGGCCGTTCCAGCCTGGCATTTCCTCATAAGTAGGCTTGCAAGCCTCTAAGGAATCTGCACCTAGGGGAGCGTTCTTCAGATGAGTAGATGATCCGTATAGGTAGGAGATGCAAATCTGTATGCGATCTAAACCATCCAGCACATCTAGCTTAGTTACGCACAAGCCAGACATGCTATTGTTCATAATCGAACGACGTAGCGCTACAGCATCAAACCAGCCGCAACGACGGCGCCTCCCGGTTGTTGCTCCGAATTCTTTGCCGCGCTCGGATAGATACTCACCAGTCTTATTGAACAATTCCGTCGGAAACGGGCCACCACCAACTCGTGTTGTATATGCTTTTAAAATGCCTAATACATAATCTAAATAACATGGACCGAACCCCGTACCTGTTGCCACACCTCCAGCCGTAGAATTAGAAGAAGTCACATACGGATAGGTGCCGTGGTCTATATCAAGCATAGACCCTTGAGCTCCCTCAAATAACAAGTTAGCACCGTGCCTGCGATGGACATCTAATAATTCACTTACATCACAAGCGAGCGGTCGTATCCGCTCACCCATCGCCAGAGTCTCATCAAGTGTCTTGTGAAAATCAACAGTCTCAGTTTTGAAATAGTACTGTAACACAAAATTGTGAAAGTCTAGCAACTCTCTTAGCTTATCAGTAAATCTTTTTAGACAAAACAGATCACTAAGCCTAATCGCACGGCGGGAAACCTTGTCTTCATAGGCGGGGCCTATCCCGCGTCCGGTAGTACCGATAGCCAACCAGCCACGTGCCTTTTCTCTGGCTTGATCCAGAGCTATATGGCAGGGTAGAATCAGGGTGCAGGCATCACTTATCCGCAACCGTTCCATTACAGCCACACCCTGACTCTCAAGGTTGTCGATTTCATCCAACAGTGCTGAGGGTGATAGCACAACGCCATTTCCAATTAGGCAGTCTACACCATCGCGCAGGATTCCAGAAGGGATTAAATGCAACACGGTCTTATGACCATTGATAACTAAGGTATGACCAGCGTTGTGTCCACCTTGAAAACGGGTAACTGCTCTAGCTTTCTCAGTATCTTGAGAAGTTGAGCGGCCACTCCTCGCCGGCGGCGGATCCACG
>CAIRZE010000030.1 GCA_903882995.1 uncultured Candidatus Competibacteraceae bacterium | reverse complement strand
TCTAGTGTTAGTAAATGTTCCTTTCTAAGATCCCGGCTGGGGATGTCAAATCCTAGTATTATTTCATCTGAACTGGGTAGATATCTTAACCAGTTATTATCCAGACCCAGATGCATTGGAGGTAGAGAGATGTTAGCTGCGTAAATATTATGCCGTTTTTCTATAACCTACTCCGAGAATGCCGGGTTTGAGTAATAGTGTGCTGGGACTATCGTTGGGCTATTGCAGCTCTGCGATCAACGTCTAGAAGTTAAATTTACGACAAAGAAAGAGCATTGATTGATAGATCCAAGTGGTTTAGCAATTAGATTACCGTTTGAAGAAGCGGTACATACATTACCTGGCATTATATATGCCTGATAGTAGATGGTAGAAAGAACTGATACGCTGAATTTTGCATTTCTTTATGATTACTAGGTGCTCGATTTGGTCTGTTCATGGGATGTACTACTGCAACTAATAGCAGCACGTGATGACTGGCTGTTAAAACCATGGGCTGAGCAGCTAGTTTGGTAAGTGAGGCAACTGTGTTAAGATTGATTACCGGCAACAAGCGATTTTTCGATTCTTTTCGGCTACTAGCTCTAGAGGCGAAACTACCAGTGGTAGTGGTGCACAGTGGAATCACCCACAGCCGTTAGCTAGTTAGGGCGATTGCTCTCGGTCCGGTACAGTAGCATCCATCATGGACTGGTAATCTTTCCAGATCGCTCGCATACTTTTTTCTGCGCCATCTGCAATCTTATATTCGACACAAAAACTAACTTCTGTCTCGTTTGGATTAATCTCGACTGTTGGTATACCTATTTTTCTAGCTTGTACAACCGGACCAGAAATATAGGGAAAGATACTGGTGGTCCCAATGCTGAATATGAGATCAAAACCTTTTGCCAGCTCAGCATCTAAATGTTGGATTGCATGAGATGGCAACATCTCACCAAATAGGACCACGCGTGGCCGCACTGATAGCGAATGGCAATTTGAACAAAATGGTGGAATTTCTAGCCCAATATAGTCTATCACTGTAGTGTTATAGTCACAGCGAGTGCAATGTAGATCATGGATGTTACCGTGGATTTCAATCAAATTTTGGCTCCCGGCAGCACGGTGAAAGCCATCAATATTCTGGGTTAGGACACAAACTTCGCAATAATTCTGTAATTTTGAGATAATGAAGTGTGCGTCGTTGAATACGGCTCCTCGGCAGGAAGTTTCAATTTGGTACAAATATTTCCAGGTAATTTTTGGATTAGTCTGCAACATAGATCCAGATAAAGCAGTTTCAATAGGAAAGTTATCCTCAGTTACTTGATCATTGTATAATCCACCTATCCCACGATAAGTTGGTAAGCCAGAGTCGGCGGAGATTCCTGCACCTGTGATAAACAGCAGACGGTGGGAACGGCACATTGCTTCAGCGATGCTAGCAATGATAGTAGGATTTGGATCTAACATGTCCTAACCTCGCTCGTTAGGTTCATAAATTAAAGATTTCGGTTTTGCTTATCTAACATAGATCAGATCCAAGAACTGGATACTTAATAGAGGCATTTGTGTATATAGAAGAATAATTGTTTATATCTAATAGGTAATTAATTATACACTAAGGTGCCAATTCCGGAGTCGGTGAACAGTTCTATTAGAACTGCGTGTTTTACCCTTCCGTCAATGATATGAGCTGCTTTTACACCGTTCTGCACAGCACTAACAGCACAAGCGACTTTCGGTAGCATTCCGCTGTGAATGGTATCATTACTCATCATTTCCTTTGCGTGGCTAGCATTAATGCCGGTCAATAGGTGACCTTGCTTATCTAGCACACCGATGGTATCGGTCAACAGTATTAATTTTTCAGCATTCAAAACTTCTGCAATTTTACCTGCGACTAGATCAGCGTTGATATTATAGGATTGACCGTCTTCCCCCACGCCGATCGGTGCAATTACTGGAATGAAATTGCCAGCAATTAGAGTCTCTACTATAGATTTATTAACGTTAGCAACTTCACCGACATGACCGATGTCGATGATCTCTGGTGCTTCTAAAACTGGGTTTTTGCAAGTAATTGTCAGTTTCTTAGCGTGAATAAAATCGCCATCCTTACCAGTTAATCCCACTGCACAACCACCATGTCTATTAATATTATTTACTATTTCTTTATTAACTAGCCCGCCGAGCACCATTTCAACAATGTCCATTGTTTCACTATCTGTTACCCGCATACCGTATATGAAGCTACTTTCCTTACCTATGCGTTTGAGGAGCTTGCTGATTTGCGGACCGCCACCGTGTACAATCACTGGATTGAACCCCACCAATTTCATCAAAACGATATCCTGCGCAAAGCTGCTTTTCAGATGCTCGCTCTCCATAGCATTACCACCATACTTAACTATTATGGTCTTACCTGAAAACTTACGGATGTAAGGGAGAGATTCAGTTAAAACATGAGCCACTTCAGTGGCAGTATGACCTTCTGGAGCCATTATGTTCAACCGCTAAATATTCAGTGAAGTGCAGAAATGAGTTACAAGTCTTTTGGTTACAATGGGGAAAGAGGTTATTTCACAATTAGTCTCCTATCAACCCAGATATTTATCTCCTAACCTAAATGGTAGAGGAAAATTTACTGAATATCGGCACTTGTTGGGATATATCATTATTGGTTTCTTCTACCCACAGGTAGCCTGAACCGCATATTGTGATATGATATCATTACTAATCAGTTTTCATAAATTCTGATGCGAAGAAAATAAGAAAACATTCAATCTATTTTCTAGTTGGATAGCTAAAACTCAGCATTATTTTTAATTTTATAGTTCCCCTCTTTCTATTAAAAGAACTATCGCTGCTAGGGCTAATTGAAGATATTGCACATCTAAATATAAAATTCAATGGTTTCCTGAATGCCCAAAGCCACCAACCCCGCGAGCGCTGGGCGTAAATTTAGGAACGATGGTGAAACTAGCTCTCACTATTGGCAATATAACCAATTGGGCTATACGTTCGCCAATGTTGATTGTAAATGTAGTTTTACCGCGATTCCAGCATGACACTAGCAATTCACCTTGGTAGTCGCTGTCTATAAGCCCAACTAGATTACCGAGCACAATACCATGCTTGTGCCCTAAACCAGAACGTGGCAAAAGCATAGCTGCTAACCCACTATTACCAATGTGAATAGCTAATCCTGTTGGGATAAGGTGTGTCTCTTTCGGTCTAACTGTGAGCGGTTCTAGTAAGCAAGCACGTAAATCAAGGCCGGCTGAACCGGGCGTGGTGTATTCGGGCAGTGGGATTTCCTTACCAAGGCGTGAGTCCAATACTTTCAATTCAATGATTTTTTTGTTCATTTCATGTTTGAATCTATACCTCAAATCAGCGCTTATGATGTTTTAAAAAACTGGTACCGTTCTGCAATCAGCCTTATAAGCTGTCTTCCCAGTAAAACTTTATCAGTAAGCGGTAATAGCTGTGCCCCGCCTTCCCAAAGTACATGTAGTTCGTTCTGTTCACTTCCAAAGCCACTACCAGTAGTACCAACTCGGTTAGCAGCTATCATATCCAGATTCTTGCGGCGTCGTTTATCCTCGGCATAGTGTAACAGGTCATGAGTTTCTGCTGAGAAGCCAACTGAGAAAGGCTTATGAGAGCGTAATGCTGCTACTTCTGCTAGAATGTCCGGATTTCTGACTAGTTCCAATGTCATTTTTTCATGCGTTTTCTTAATCTTCTGTTGAGATAGTGTAGATGCGCGGTAATCAGCAACAGCAGCAGTAGCGATGAAAATGTCTACCCAGTGCACTCTGGCCATGACAGCATCATACATGTCAACAGCGCTCTCTACCTTTATGTATTCTATCCCTGGTGGTGGCTTTAAGATCACTGGGCCACTGACTAGTATTACTTGGGCACCAGCCTCTACTGCTGCTTTCGCTACTGCAAACCCCATTTTCCCAGTACTCTGATTACTGATGAAACGCACTGGATCTAGTGCTTCATGTGTAGGACCAGCAGTGAGCAGCACCTTTAAACCATTTAAGTTACCAGGTGATGCACTAAGCTGTTCGATCACTAAACTGCATAGTTTGCTATTTTCGAGCATACGTCCGGCACCGATTTCACCACAAGCCTGGCTGCCGAAGCCTGGCCCCCATATTTTAATTCCTCTATTAGTGAGTAGGCTACAATTATCCTGAGTTGCGGCATTTTCCCACATTATGAGATTCATAGCTGGAACGACAGCAATACATCTATCAGATGCTAAGCAGATAGTGCTAAGAAGATCATTAGCTAGACCGTGTGCTAGTCTAGCTATGAAATCGGCAGTTGCAGGTGCGATTAAGATAAAATCAGCCCACCGAGCTAAGTTTATATGACCCATGCTGGCTTCAGGGTTCACTTCAGTATGTACTAGATTATCAGATACTGCTTGGAAAGTTAAAGGAGTGACAAATGTTGTAGCTGCATGGGTCATTGCGACCTGTACTTCTGCACCTGCCTCGCGTAACCGGCGGACTAGATCAGCACCCTTGTATGCGGCAATGCCGCCAGTGACACCTAGTAAAATTTGTTTGTTAGCTAACGGTTTCTGCATATCTAGACTCACAGATTCGAGGTAGTCCAAAAGGTAATTGGATTCTCATCCAGTGAGAATTATTTTTTAATTACTAGTAGGCTCTGTACTCCGTACTCCTATAAGAATCTCCTGGTTGTCCGAATGCATTCGTAAGCAGTGGTAATTTTTCTCGTCTGCTCAGTTGCCCTATTTATATCCGAGGGTGAAGCACCATTGGATGCTAATTTGTCTGGATGGTTTCTATTAAGGAGGCGGCGATAAGCCAGCTTAATCTCGCCATTACTAACATCCCTACTTAAGCCGAGTATGTTATAAGCTTCATATAACGAATTCGCTTTTGCCTCTATGTTTGAATTGTTTGTGCTTTGCCGTTGTCCACCTTGATGATAAGGTCCCGCTGCACTACAGTAGTCCCTGTCCCTATGCTTGCCACGCGTAAGATAATCGTATCTCAGAAACAAATTGTGAAACCTTTCGAATTCTAGTTTAGGTACTCCAAGTTTCCTAGAAACAGATAACAATCTGGCATAAGTTGCTGGATGCAAGTTGCCATCAGAATAGGCAACTTCTAACTGTATTTTCAGTAATTGCTGCAATAAATTGTTATTTAATCTATTTATTTTCTGGAAATTTTTTAGTGTAGCTTCTAGAGAAAAATTTGGTTGTTTACCAGCAGTAAAACACTCAATTGCTGTACGGCGCTGGCTGGCGTTTAACTGCAAACGGTCCATTATATTCTTAGCAGTAGCAATTTCTGATTCGGATACCCTACCATCGGCCTTGGCAATATACCCAATTAATTGAAATGCAGTACGTGAAAATAGATCACGAACACTATTTGGATAACTGAAGATACCTTGTCTCATACCAGGTTTCAAAGCATTTCGATCGAAGTTGTGGCCGACAGCAGTGCCGAGCAAAGCCCCAAAAGGTCCACCAAATATGAAACCCAACGCTGCACCAAAAAATTTTCCTAGCACCTGATCTTCGAACCCTTGGTTTATTTAAAAATACTAGTGGCCCATACAGTATGGTAAACAAAGTAACGTTATTAGAAGCGCTTTTCTCCTAAAAGCATGTGCACTATACGACGAATACTCTTATCAGTTAAAAATCAGTCTGCACTAGATTATGTCAATGCTTTGATATATTCCGTGTATTATATAGATGGTATGCAGACTAAAATAGATAGCTAAGGGGCGTATGTTTTATTTCCAGAGGATGGGAGAGGTATGCCAGTTCCAATTTGTATTGTCAATCTTATTGCTTATGGAATGTACCTTTATGTCTACACAATTCTCTGCTATGTCACAAACAATTAAAGGGTTACCACTACTTTATCAGGGAAAAGTGCGAGATTTGTATGAGGTAGATAATCGGCACTTGCTAATGGTAACCAGCGATCGAATCTCAGCTTTTGATGTCATTTTGCCAAACATTATTCCTGGAAAGGGTGTTGTATTAACAGAATTATCTAACTTTTGGTTTAAATGGGCCCTCCACCTCGTTCCCAACCATTTACAACTAGCTGAGAAGACGTTAAAGGATGTGTTCCCGGATCCAGAGCAACGTTCCTTGATTGCTAGTCGTGCAGTAATAGTAAGAAAGTTGCGTGGCTTGCCACTTGAAGCAATAGTTCGTGGTTATCTAATCGGTTCAGCCTGGAAAGACTACAATAGCAAAGGCATGATATGCGGTACTCGTCTGCCAGAAGGAATGTGTATAGCAGACAGCCTGCCAGAGCCGCTATTTACACCATCTACTAAGGCAGGTTTGGGTAATCATGATGAAAATGTTAGCTTTGAGTATATTGTAGATTCTATTGGACCGAAGCTCGCAGAACAGTTGCGCACTATCAGTCTAGACATTTATAGGAAGGCGGCTACGTACGCTCTTAAAAGAGGTATTATCATCGCTGATACTAAATTTGAGTTTGGACTAGATGAATACGGGAACCTGGTGCTTATGGATGAATTGTTAACACCAGACTCTTCACGGTTCTGGCTGGCAAATCAGTACCAATCTGGTACTAGTCCGCCTAGCTTCGATAAGCAGTTCGTGCGCGATTATCTAGAAACTCTAGATTGGGATAAAACCCCACCTGGGCCGGAATTACCCTCTGAAATCGTGGCTAAGACAGTTATCAGGTACAGAGATGTACTGAAGCTGATTACTGATGCTGAGTTAAATACCTTTTGATTGATTTTAAATGAAATTTAAATGCTGTGTAGCATTATTTTAGTAATGCTATCGTCAGAATATTAGATTTTATACCTGGAAGTTTCCTAATAAAGAAAATCATCTATAAATCGATCTATTGTCAGTTATGAGTGTACCTTTGGTTCCTATAAGCGGATAAATAAGTCGATCTATGATGTCAAATCTGGAAAATATATTTAGTCCTAGTTTTCGTAGTTAATCACCCGCTGACCGCTGTTTTGAAAACTGCATAGCAGTTTAAATTACTGCTACTTTATTGATTGGATTATTGTCTGATTTAGAGCTTCTGAATGTCTCTTAATTCTTAATATCACACGAGTCACACGAGCTTCTTCTTACTATTAAGGTTGTTTATGAGCTATTTTTGAGTATACAGTCTACTCTCTCACCTCACGAATACTTATATATGTATTTAATCGGACTTTTTTATTACTACCTTCTGATAAAGTCCACCGAAATAGGTCTTCTTTTCAAGAGTAACGGTATTTCGGATTATATCAGGCAACCAGTCGATTATATCCTGGCGCCACAAGTCCATAGCGAATGGTTCCAGAGTGGCAAGGATAGGTACCATCAAATATCGGAATGGGTTTATTAAGCTCGGTCTGTGATAATCAACACAGATGACCGTTCCACCAGGTTTAGCTACCCGCAGAGCTTGAGCAATGGTCTCAATCCGAACTATCTCAGGTTGTTCGTGTAGCAGGAAAAATAGCACGACTGAATCAAAATGGGCATCTGGAAATTTCAGATCAGTAGAATCTTGATGATATAGTACGACACGAGAGCTATCTATTAGCTTAGATCTTAGATTTTCCAGTTGAACTTCAGCTACATCAACCACAGCTAGCTGAGCTTGACCATTCAGCCGCTGAAGCAGTAACTCGGTAAAGTTTCCATAAACGCAAGCAATCTGAAGCACACTACCATAAATTGAAGAACCAAGCTCATCCAGAGTAAGATCACGTAGCCTCGCAAAGTTACCCCAAAGGATCAGATTAACCAACCATTGACGTTCAAAGATGCGCACTGCCATCGGGTGCAAATAAGCCCACCAGTAAGTTTGCTGCAAATAGGATGGTAACGGCACTTGTATCGAATGTTCGATCTCTCCCATCCTCACGTCTGGATCAATGTCTTTTTCTTCGATTGTAATATTAGGTTCATTATTTATAACGGTTTCCAAGGCACGAGAGTGGACTAATGTAGCCGTATAAACGGATTGGGAACTCATTGTAAACCTTCCATATTAGTTAGGAGTTTTACCATGCTCAGCCAGTAGGTGTTCATCAAGCATGAATAAGAGACCAGACTGAACAATCAGCCTGCAACACAACAGTTAGTAAATTAGGGAATCCGCTCCCCGTTAAGGGAACGGGATTATAGAAGATTGATATAAGGCCTGGGAATAAAGAGATTTACAAAAACTTTAATGAATAGATAGTAAAGAGAAACCAGTCAAAATTGTCCCGATTGCGGCTACACAGTAGAGAATTATTGCGATCAGTAGATCGCTACGAATACCGAAATCATGAGCAGTGATGCGCATACGGTGTGCAGAATGCCACAGCGACAAAGTAACGAATACGAAAATGATCAGTTTCCCTATCCAATAAGATGCCATAGTGTGTAGACATTCATAGGTGAACAAGCTGGGTGTGAAGTGCAACGCGGTGAGCAGTGTGAGGAAAGTCAGCACCGGTGTAACTAAAGCCGTGGCCATCCCACCTGCAGCAAATAATCCCCAAACTATAGGTTTGTTAGATTTAGACATAATTTAAACCCCAAAAACCAGAATAAGAATCGAGATTGCGATCCAGATTATGTAGTGTGCGCCAACGATGATTCGACCTGATACAAATTCTTCACCCCACTGGATAGGCATTGCCTGTGGAGTAACATTAAACCATGAGGTACTGTGATATAAAGCTGCTAATAGCGTTGATATGTTAAATAAAATTCCTAATGGACTGTACAGAATCTCTAGAAAATTTTGGAATGCATCTGGCCCTTCAGCTACCCGCTTGATTGCTATCACTAACATTAACGTATAGGCACCGATGAAAAGAGAAGTCACCTCACGTGCCATGTAGCGTATGTAGCGCGGCTGCTTGAGAAACCAGCTGGCCCTTGGTACTTCACGGATATAAGAATTTTTATTCATTTTTTTACCCATGGCATCAAGTGCTCTCTGTACCAGTCAATTGTGCTTGCTAACTTAACTTGCTGAAGTGCGCCAGCAGGATCTACATGTTTAGGGCATACTTCAGAACAGGCACCGACAAACGAACATTCCCATACTCCTTCGCTGGAAGCGATGATTTCCTGACGATGATGACGGCCACCGTCACGAGAATCCTGATTATAGCGGTGAGCTATAGAAATAGCTGCAGGACCGATAAATTCGGGGACTAAACCATATTTAGGGCAAGCTGAGTAGCACAACATACAGTTTATGCAAAGCGTATACTGCTTAAACTTGAGAAGGTCTTCAGGTTTTTGCTGGTATTCACCATCGCTGATGGGCCTTTTTTCTTTTGGAATAAGATAAGGTTTAACACTAGCGAATTTAGCGATAAAATCTTCAATATCAGTGATTAAATCACGCTTGATTGGGAAATGTACAAGCGGTTCGACCCGAATCCTATCAGAATATTCGTGTATAAATGCTTTACATGCTAGTTTTGGTTCACCATTAATCATCATTCCGCAACTACCACAGACTGCCATGTGGCAAGACCATCGGTAACTCAACGTCGCGTCTAGATTGTCCTTTATATAATTTAGTGCATCAAGTACTACCCATTCGTTCAAACAACTAACAGTATAAGCTTGAATAGTAGGTTCAATGTCAGTCTCTGGGTTATAGCGGAGTACCTCAATTTGGATCTGGCGCTCGCTCATTTTCTAACTCCTGAGTAGTCACGCACACCAGGTCTTGATTTGGTAATTACTACATCTAGGTATTCGATACGTGGCGGATCCTTAGGATGGTAGTAGGCTAATGTGTGTTTAAGGAAATTAGTGTCATCTCGCGCTGTGAAGTCGAGGCGCTGGTGTGCACCACGTGACTCTTTGCGATCTCGCCCACACACAGCCACTGCTTCAGCACAATTGAGCATAGAGCTTAACTCCAAAGCCTGCAGCAATTCGGTGTTAAAAACTTTAGTCTTATCATTCAATGCGATGCTAGTATAACGATGGCGCAATTCGGCAATCTTTTCACAAGTTTTAGATAAACTTTCACCGGTGCGATAGATACCAGCACCTTCCTCCAGAGTTTGCATCATCTCTTTACGGATTCCAGAAATAGTTTCAGAGCCGCGACTTTTATGAACCAGCGCTAGAATACGGGACTGAGAATCTTCAGCTTTCGCAGTTAGCGCAGCCTTGTTACCTAATCTCGGGATAGACTGGATACATGCGATAGCACTCATTGCGGCTCTACGTCCAAAAACTAATAATTCTGTCAAAGAATTAGAGCCTAGTCGGTTAGCACCGTTGATACTCACGCAGGCACATTCACCAGCTGCAAACAATCCAAGTAGTGGAGTTGCCGCATTAATATCAGTATGGATACCACCCATACAATAGTGAACTACAGGCCTGATAGGAATTAGGTCCTTTACCGGATCCATACCAAGATAGCTGATAGAGAGGTCTCGCACAAATGGTAGCCTTTCATTGATTTTCTTCTCTCCAAGGTGGCGCATATCTAACAGCACGCAGTCTCCCCACTGAGTGGAAAGAGTATTTCCTTTCTGTTGCTCATGCCAGAAAGCCTGACTAAGACGGTCGCGCGGGCCGAGTTCCATAGTTTTTAGCGCTGGTTTTCCGACTGGTGTTTCCGGCCCCATGCCATAGTCTTGCAGATAGCGACGGCCATCTTTATTGATTAAAATCCCACCTTCGCCACGGCAACCTTCAGTTAACAGAATGCCTGTATTTGGTAGACCTGTGGGGTGATATTGGATAAATTCCATATCCTTGAGCGGAACACCAGCTCTATAGGCTAAAGACATGCCGTCACCGGTCTTAATGGCACCATTAGTGGTAAATTGGAACATACGGCCTGCACCACCGGCTGCAATTATTACAGCACCAGCTTCGAAATGCTTGATCTGCCCACTACATATTTCTAAAGCAGTCAGTCCATAGCATCGACCATCATCTTCTATTAGGTCAAGAGCATAATATTCGTCAAAGCGCTGGATACTTGGGTATTTTAGCGAGGTTTGAAAGAGGGTATGTAAAATATGGAAGCCAGATTTGTCAGCAGCAAACCAGGTACGCTTGATTTTCATACCACCGAACGGTCGTACTGCCACAGAACCGTCTTGCTCACGACTCCAAGGACAACCCCAGTGTTCCAACTGAATTAATTCTCTTGGTGCTTCTTTGATGAAGTACTCAACTGCATCCTGGTCGCACAACCAGTCGCCACCACCAACTGTATCTTCAAAATGGCAGTCAAGGCTATCATCTGATTTGCTGACGCCAGCAGCGCCACCCTCTGCTGCGCATGTGTGGCTACGCATAGGGTAGACTTTCGAAATCAAAGCAATACGAAGCTTCTGATTGGCTTCGGCAAGTGTAATAGCAGCACGCAGTCCCGCTCCTCCTGCACCAATGATTGCAATATCTGTTTGGATTATATCCATTTCTTATGTTCCTTAGATATTAAGATTACTAAGATTTGCAAAATATTTTGCATGGAACTTTGTACTCCAACGTGCCTAGATATGGTGATAAGCATCTTATAAATCTTAGGAATATTCTGTATTTTAAATCTATTAAGGAGAACACACAGATAATTATGCTAGTTATAGAGCTGATAAATAAAAATAAGCGCTTATACGGTATCTCGTAAACACTGACTTGTCATCAGTATGCTATTGATTACAGTTCTTTTTCTGATAACTAGCGGCCTAACTAATACAGCTTTTTCTGACTTATATTTTCCTCCTAAAATTTAATGAGCGTACCTGTACCTATTTTGGTGTTTATACGGCACTTATGATGAGGAGTCATGTGGCCTGCCAGATTGTTAAAGTATATGAGGCTGAACACTATTACAGATGTCAATTGAATTTCTACTATCATTCATGCTTGATGGGTAAGATTGATTTAGATCCTAAATAATTCCAGAAGTGTTTAATTTTACTTTTTTGTTTATATCATTTTTTCTGTAGCTAATTATTGAGTGCTAAATTGGATACCTATATGTTAATGAACGCAATTCTAAGAAAATATATATTGATAGAGAAGAAGTGATTCTATGCCGATTAAAACGTTATTTTAACTTAGCAGGTGACTCATGATTCTCTCGTAAATTCTGCTGAGTAATTCCAGGTCATCTACAGGGATGCACTCGTTAATCTTATGAATGGTGGCATTGAGGGGACCAAATTCAATGACTTCTGCTCCAGTGGGTGCGATGAATCTACCATCTGAAGTTCCTCCGCCAGTAGATAATTTTGGTTCCAAACCAGTTTCCGCGCGAATCGCGGCTATAGTAGCTGATAATAAATCACCTGGTGGTGTAAAGAATGGCTGGCCGGATAGTTCCCATTCTAAATCATATAGAAAAACTTGACCCATTTTAATCTTCTCGTTATTCAAACTATTTTCAATAATGAGCCTTGTGTGTTCTTTTAGTTGTTTATCTGTAACTACAGGTGAAAAACGGAAGTTGAACAACATCTCTACATAATTTGGTATTATGTTCTTTATTCCAGTACCGGCTTGAATATTAGAAATCTGAAATGAAGTAGGCTGAAAAAATTTATCGCCTTTGTCCCAAATAGTACCTATTAGTGCGTTTATAATAATTCCAATTATGTGAATTGGGTTCTGAGCTAGGTTTGGATAGGCAATGTGTCCTTGAACACCGTGTAAGATCAACTTGCCATTTAAGGATCCGCGCCGACCGTTCTTGATTGTATCCCCTAAATTATCAGTACATGACGGCTCACCTACCAGGCACCAGCGTATTTTCTCAGCACGTGTCTCTAGCATTTCTATCACCTTTACAGTACCATCAGCCGCTTCCCCCTCCTCATCGCTAGTAATTAGGAAAGCAATTGAACCATGTGGTCTTTTACAGACGGTGAGGAACCTTTCACAAGAAGTAATCATAGCTGCTAGGCTATATTTCATATCAGCCGCACCTCGGCCGTATAAGTAACCATCACTAATAGTTGGTTCGAATGGAGGGAATCTCCAGCTCTCTAGAGGGCCTGGTGGAACCACATCTGTATGGCCCGCGAAGACAAATAACGGCTCTTGATTACCGAGCCTTGCCCAGAAATTATCCACCCCATTGCAGTTTAGTATCTCTATTTGGAATCCGAGTGCTGATAGTCGGGAGATCATGACTGACTGACAACCATTATCTTCTGGTGTTATTGATGGTCTACTGATTAAATCGAAGGCTAGAGCTAGCGTGGAAGTATCCATCAGATTATCTCTTCTCTCTGAAATCAATAATCCCGCAGCAGCTCGTTTAGACTGACCCGGCTATGGGTTCTTTTGTCTACTTGTTTGACGATGATTGCACAGTATATGCTGTGACTACCATCAGCAGCAGGCAACGCTCCAGGCACCACTACTGAGCCCGCCGGTATGTGGCCATATGTTATTTCTCTTGTCTTTCTATTATAGATCTTGGTACTTTGTCCTATATAGACTCCCATTGAAATAACAGAGCCCTGTTCCACTAATACACCCTCAACTATTTCAGAACGTGCACCTATGAAACAGTCATCTTCTATAATAGTAGGCCTAGCTTGTAGAGGTTCTAATACACCACCAATACCAACTCCACCTGACAAGTGGACATTCTTGCCAATTTGTGCACATGAACCAACAGTTACCCAAGTATCAACCATAGTACCAGAATCGATATAAGCACCGATGTTGACAAATGATGGCATAAGTACTACACCACGTGCAATATAAGTACCATATCGGGCAGTTGCTGGTGGTACTACTCGTACTCCAGCATCCATAAAGTCCTTTTCTTGGTATGCTAGGTATTTGGATGGTATCTTGTCGAAATAATTTGTGTGACTATTGCGGATAATATTACTTTCGTTGATTTTGAAACTCAATAAAACTGCTTTTTTCAACCAGTTGTTAACAGTCCAAATTCCATTGTATTTCTCGGCTATACGTACCTGGCCTAATTCAAGAAGGCTTAATGTCTTTCTAATGGCCTCTTGTAGTGTTTTAGGTACATTTCTAGCTTGGATCTGGTCGTGCTTCTCGAAGGCATCGTTAATAATTTTTTTTAATTCATTCACTAATTATAGTCCTGAAATTTGATGTTAGACCTGATTAAATTAGGTTATGTAGCTTGCTTATTAAGCAATTGATTATGTTGGAATCTTCTTGTACAATCTCCAATATCACTCGAGTAATCTATAGAACCTCGCGCCTGAATTCATAGCAGTAGAGAAAATGCATAATACAAGCTTAGTAAGAGTGTAACCAAAAAATCTGAATACTTAAATCTGATCTGAAATATCATTATCACATATAATAACCTGAATAATAAGTGGAATTGCCAACACAGCTCTCGAAGATAATCGGCATGTAAATACACAAACCGCGAGAACGAGGAAAACCGGTATGACTAAGAAAACTGTGGTGGATGACAATAAGATGGCGCCGCCGACAGAGCTGGCTCCTCCTACTGTACCCATAGCTTCAACAGAAAAAAAGAGACCAGAAAAACCGGCAGCAATGGCATCACAGGACTCAATTAAGGGCACACCCACTAGACCAGCTCGTGATAGAGCTATACTAAGAAACGTAACAGATGGCAGAAAGAGAATAATAATTAATGGCGTTACTCCAGAAATTGAGGGTGGGAGATTTCCTATAAAACGCACAGTGGGAGATTCAGTTTTAGTTGAAGCTGACGTGTTTATGGATGGTCATGATGCGCTATCATGTATCCTACAATATCGGAAATCCAGCGACTCTATATGGCGGGAAACACCAATGTATCCCCTTGTTAATGACCGCTGGAGAGGTGAATTTAAGGTATTGGAGTTGGGCTGCTATGAATATACAATTACCGCCTGGGCAGACCCATTCAAGTCCTGGCGGCACGATCTAAATTGCTGGCTGCAACTAGAGGACATTTTTATCAATCTGTTAGTAGGAGAACAAATAATTAGCAAGGCTAGCGAAAGTGCTACCGGAGAAGATGCGCAGTGGTTAGCACTTCGTGCAAGTGCATTAGTCAGCGATCAGTCACTAGATTACAGGCGTCAACTAGGCATGGATGAGGAGTTAGCACGTCTTATGGAGCGCTATGCTGATCGACAGCTAGCGCTTACTTATGATAAGAATCTTCTAGTTACTGTAGATGATGAACGTGCTCGTTTCAGTACTTGGTATGAGATGTTCCCACGTTCAAGTAGTACCACCTCCGGCAAACATGGCACTTTTAAAGACTGCGAGATTTGGTTACCGCGCATCGCTGCACTAGGTTTCGATGTACTGTATTTCCCACCGATACATCCAATTGGCCGTATGAACCGCAAGGGTAAAAATAATTCCCTGACTCCTACACCTGATGATGTGGGTAGTCCGTGGGCTGTAGGATCGACGGAAGGAGGCCATAAGGATATCTTACCAGCCTTGGGTACAATAAAAGATTTTCGCCAGCTCGTGAAAAAAGCCAAGGAGCATGGTATTGAAATAGCACTGGATATTGCTTTGCAATGCGCACCTGATCATCCGTATGTGAAGCAGCACCCTGAATGGTTTCGCTGGCGGCCAGACGGTACAGTACAATACGCGGAAAACCCACCTAAGAAATACCAGGATATATATCCGTTTAACTTCGAAAACAACGATTGGCGTAACCTATGGGAAGAGATTAAGAGTATCTTCGAGTTCTGGATTGCACAGGGCGTGCGAATTTTCAGGGTAGACAATCCTCATACAAAACCGTTTGCAATGTGGGAGTGGTTAATCACTGAAGTAAAGAAAAAAAAACCGAATGCGATTTTTCTAGCAGAGGCTTTCACACGACCGAAAGTTATGCACCAGCTCGCTAAATTAGGTTATAGCCAGTCCTATACTTACTATGCTTGGCGTAACAATAAATGGGAACTAACAGAATACCTTAACGAACTAACCCATAGTCCGGGCCGTGAGTACTTCCGTCCAAATTTTTGGACTAATACTCCTGATATTCTTACCGATTATCTGCAGTTTGGCGGGTGGCCGGCGTTTATGTCTCGTCTTGTGATGGCAGCGACAATGACATCCAATTACGGCATGTACGGGCCGGCGTACGAAATGATAGAAAACATCGCTGTTAAGCACGGTAGTGAAGAATACCTCGATTCTGAGAAATATCAATTGCGCTATCGTAGCTTCCAGGATCTAGATGGTCCTAGCAGTCTGCGCAATTTTATTGCCTTAGTGAATCGTATCCGTAAACGCAATCCGTCTCTCCAATCTGACTGGAGCCTACACTTCCATCAAGTTGATAATGACCAGATCATTTGCTACAGCAAGGCGACCGATAATCATACTAACGTTGTTCTAGTGGTAGTGAACCTAGACTCCAATTATACCCAAGCTGGTTGGACCCAACTCGATCTAGAAGTGCTAGGCATCGATCACCAACAACCGTTCAAAGTACATGATTTACTGACAGGCGGGCATTACACATGGAAGGGTCCTAACAATTACGTTGAGCTCAATCCGCACAGGATGCCAGCTCATGTGTTTCTCATTCACCACCACCCGCATACGGAACGTGATTTCGATACTTTCGACGCCTGATCAAGGGAAACGTGAGTCCTATCAAAATTGCTGTATTAAGGATGTGTCCCGATGAAAAAAGCAAAAGTTCTTGCGTTCGTGATGGCTGGTGGCGAAGGTTCACGCCTTAGTCCCTTAACTTCCCATAATTCAAAACCATCTTTACCATTCGGCAGTCGCTACAGAATCGTAGATTTTGTACTTAGTAATCTACTTAACTCTGGCATCCATTCGGTATACATGCTTGTACAATACAAGTCACAATCTCTAATTGAGCATGTCCGCAAGGCCTGGGTGGTATCACCGATGCGCAATGAAGAGTTTGTAACAGTGGTACCCCCACAGATGATGCGAGGGGGTGATTGGTTTCAGGGGACTGCTGATGCAGTTTGCCAGAATTTGAACTTGATCCAGTTGCATAATCCTGATCTTGTCCTAGTATTCGGTGCGGACCATGTGTATCGCATGGATCTAGAACAGATGATTGATTTCCACCGGGAGCGTGAAGCTGATGTAACAGTGGCAGCGTTACCAGTACCCATTGACGATGCGAGGGGATTTGGGGTTATCGTAGCCGATTATGCTGGCCGTGTACATGAGTTTCAGGAGAAACCCGCAGATCCAATCCCGATGCCATCTGATCCTACCCGTGCTTATGCTTCAATGGGTAACTATGTGTTTAATGCTAAGGTGTTAGTTGAGGCACTAGAGGCGGCTGGTTCACGCAGCGAGCACGATTTCGGTCAAAATATCCTACCTAGATTGAAGGACACACACCGTCTGTTTGCCTATGACTTCGCTACTAATAATGTACCTGGTATCCAACTTTATGAAGAAAAAGCTTACTGGCGTGATGTTGGTACACTGGATGCTTATTTCAATGCTCACCAGGATATGCTAATTTGGCCGCCACGCTTTGATGTATTTAATCCGCAGTGGCGAATATTTTCAAGCAACTATCAAGGACCTGTTGCTCGTATGCTAAACGCTACTATGAAAAATAGTGTGGTTGCTGCTGGCTCGCTAGTGCACGGTGCCTCCATCAGTAACAGCATCATTCGCCGTGAAGTAATCATTGATGATGATGTAGAAATTGAGGATAGCCTCATTCAAGATTATGTTCACATTAAGCGGGGTGCCCGGTTGCGTAGGGCTATCATCGGCAACTACAACGTTATCGAGGCTGGCACGCGTATCGGTTACGATCCTGAACTTGACCGCTGCCGCCGCTATAATATCACGGAAGGTGGTATCACTGTCGTAGGACCAGGTGAGGTTACTACGACCATGCGGGCTTTCAGCGAATAATCTTGAAGCGCTTTTTGCTTCCCTATGAGAGTAGTAAGGAAGCTTGAGTGATGGGGTGAGGACTGATGGAAAAACTGACGACGGCAGTCTTGAGGGGTTGGCCGTATCCTTTGGGTGCGACCTGGGATGGAGAAGGCGTCAATTTCGCCCTCTTTTCAGAACACGCTGAGCAGGTCGTCTTGTGCCTGTTCGATATCAGAGGTAAACACGAAGTCGAGCAAATTCAGTTGCGCGAGCAGACATGCGGCATTTGGCATGGTTATTTGCCTGCCGCTCGCCCTGGTTTACTATACGGTTATAGGATTCACGGCCCTTATAAACCGGAATTAGGCCACCGTTTCAATCATCATAAGCTTTTGCTAGATCCTTGTGCCAGGCGTATCGTTGGTCATCCACATTGGAGCGAAGCTCTATTTGGATACCGGATAGGCAGTCCACGCGAGGATTTTAGCTTTAGCACTCGCAACAGCGCACCAGGTATGCCAAAGTGTCAAGTGGCGGATACTGCTTTTTTGTGGGGTGATGACCGTCCGCCGCATACACCTTGGCATGATACGCTAATTTATGAGTTGCATGTACGTGGTTTTACCATGTGTCACCCTGAGGTTCCAGCACATTTACGCGGGACTTATGCAGGTTTATCTTGTGAGCCGGTGATTAATTATTTAAGGGAACTAGGAGTGACGGCTGTAGAGTTGTTGCCAGTCCACTATTTTGTGGATGAGCAACACTTACTCGATAAAGGATTGAAAAATTATTGGGGGTATAGCCCGATAGGATACTTTGCGCCAGATCCACGCTATGCAGCTACCGAAAATCCGGTAAGCGAGTTTAAAAGTATGGTCAAGAGCTTGCATTCTTCTGGCATTGAAGTGATATTAGACGTAGTATATAACCATACAGTAGAGGGAAATCACCTTGGCCCAACACTATGTTTCCGGGGTATCGACAATTCTGTTTACTATAGGTTATCTCCAGAGCATCCGCGTTATACAATGGATTACACCGGATGTGGTAATACCTTAAATACGGCACACCCTAGGGTATTGCAATTAGTGATGGACAGTCTACGTTACTGGGTACAGGAAATGCACGTAGACGGTTTCCGATTCGATCTTGCTTCTGCATTAGCTCGTGAATTAAACGGTGATGTTGATCAGACTGGTTCTTTTATGTATGCAATGCAGCAAGATCCTGTGTTAGCTAGGGTTAAACTTATCGCTGAACCTTGGGATACCGGTCACGGTGGCTATCAGGTTGGCCAATTTCCAGCAAATTTAAATGAGTGGAATGGTAAATATCGTGATGTAGTGCGAGACTACTGGCGTGGCGAAGGTGGCTTGATCGGTGAGCTAGCATACCGATTGAGTGGCTCTGCTGATTTGTACCAGCACAACGGCCGTTGTCCTCAAGCTAGCATTAACTTTATTACTGCTCACGATGGTTTCACTTTGTATGATCTGGTAAGTTATAACGAGCGGCATAATGATGCTAATGGCGAGAATAATAAGGATGGCGATCAGCACAATCGCAGTTGGAATTGTGGAGCTGAGGGTAATACTGCAGACGCTGCAATCTTATCACTAAGGTCGCGGCAACGTCGCAACTTTATGGCAACACTGCTGTTATCTCAGGGTGTACCAATGCTGTTAGCCGGTGATGAGGCCGGACGTACCCAGGGTGGGAATAACAACTCCTATTGTCAGGATAACGGAATTAGTTGGTTTGATTGGGAGCTCGCATGTTTAGAGGAAAATCGTGAATTATTAATGTTTGTCCAACGGTTAGGGCTATTACGCCGCCGACATTCTACCTTTCGGCGGCGCCACTTTTTTCGTGGCATCCATGGCAGTGGTGTACGCGATATTCTCTGGTTCAACCCAGATGGCCGGGAAATCGATGATGACGAATGGGCTCATGACTATGCGCGCTGTTTAGGATTATATTTGCCTGGGGATGGAGTTGGAGATTGTGACAAACGCGGGCATCTATTAGAAGATGATGATTTCCTGCTTTTGTTTAATGCTCATCATGAGGAAATTTCTTTCTTGCTGCCTATTGTAAGTGGTGAGGCTTTCTTTGAAGTATTGGTCGATACCGTGCTGCCGCAAGGTTACCCAACTGATGGTAGTTGTTGGCATCCTGCTGAAGAACCATACCCAGTACAAGGTCGTTCACTAGTGTTGCTTCGGCATCAGCGTTATCCAGGTCCATCGACCGGTAGCATTCCTGCTGTTTTGGAAATATCCCATTCACAAGCTCCTGATAGGGACAACGTGATGCTTGAAACACTACCGAGTACTAGTCTACCTGAATAAGAAATATTCGCATATTATAGCTTTAAGAGTGAATGTTGAGCAATTGACCGATCTGCTCTGTGGGTGGGAGTGGGATATTCGTAGGTGCTGGCGTAATGGGAGTTATGCCGCTGTTGCACCAGGCCATACAAATATGGCCTCTCCCCTCTGTTAGAGTTAGCTGGAAACCCGTAGGGGTATACTATCCACTACCTTATAGTGGTGGGGCTGTATTTTTTATAGAGGATAGGTAAGTCCACTACTGTTATCTGCTTGCTTCACTAATTGTGATTTAGTCCCTGTTAACTAATACATCGGTAGCATACTACTGAACCTATCAGGATCTATATACTTTATACTTTTAATAAGTAACAATGCTATTGATGTTTTAGAAAATAATCCAGCATTCAGCCTTCCAGGCTGGTTAAAGATTAAATACGAGTATTATAAGTCTAAGATAGAAGATGATACTGAAGTGATTTTTTGATGCCTTTAATTAATAGCGAAAATCTCACTATCGCATTTGGAGCTGAGAAACTGCTGATTCGCGCTAGTGTCAGGCTAGATGTTGGTGAACGGGTTTGCCTAATCGGGCGAAATGGTGTAGGCAAAACCACATTATTGGGGCTTTTATCTGGTAAAATACAACCAGATGATGGTGATATCTGGTGGAAACCAGGTGTGCGTATCGCTACGTTATCGCAGGAGTTGCCAGAGAATGTAAACTCCACAGTCTTCGAGGTACTCAAAGGTGGATTAGAACTGGGAAGACCGCCGCCAACAGCTTATAATAAAAGAGCTGTGGCAGATATAATGTCAGGAGAACAACTGCCCAGCTGCTGGCAATTGGAACAGAAAATCGAAACAGTGATAAGCCGACTGCAGCTACCATCTAACACTAAATTAGCTGAACTATCAGGTGGTTGGAGACGCCGAGTGTTATTAGGTCGAGCGTTGGTGAGTGCCCCTGATGTTCTACTGCTAGATGAACCAACCAATCACCTCGATTTTGAAACCATCGAATGGTTAGAAAAAGAACTACTAAAATTTCGTGGGGGGTTATTGTTTATTACCCATGACCGTGCCTTCCTACAAAAGCTAGCAACCAGTCTTTTAGAGCTGGAACATGGTGTGCTGACTCCTTGGAGGTGCGATTATGCCGCTTTTCTGGAGAAGAAAGCAACATTATTAGAAGTAGAAGCGGATCGTAATGCTAAATTTGATAAGAATCTAGCAAAGGAAGAGGCCTGGATTCGGCAAGGAATTAAGGCCAGGCGTACTAGAAATGAGGGACGGGTACGTGTCTTAATAAACTTACGTAAAGAGCGCAAACAGCGTAACTGCGAGCAACTCTTTAAAATTAATTCTTTACCAGAACAGGCCATATTATCTGGTAAATTAGTGATCGAAGTGAAAGATCTCAGTTATGGTTGGAAGCAGGAACCATTAATAAGAAAATTTTCTACTAAAATTATGCGCGGTGACCGTATCGGTTTAATTGGACCAAATGG
>CAIRZE010000029.1 GCA_903882995.1 uncultured Candidatus Competibacteraceae bacterium | reverse complement strand
GGTAGATGCATCTGTGGAAATTGCGGAATGGAATTATTTGAATATTTTGATAGTTCAATAGAAATGTCAAATTGGGATGAAAAAAATGATTCAGATCGCTGTGCACAACAGACCCCGTGAACCTTTACTATAGCTTTGCACTGGATTTTGAGCTTCCTTGTGTAGGATAGGTGGGAGGCTTAGAAGCACTGACGCTAGTCAGAGTGGAGCCAACCTTGAAATACCACCCTAGGACGCTCGGGATTCTAACCTCGGGCCCTCATCGGGTTCAGGGACCGTGCATGGTGGGTAGTTTGACTGGGGCGGTCTCCTCCTAAAGAGTAACGGAGGAGCGCGAAGGTACCCTCAGCGCGGTCGGAAATCGCGCAGTGCGTGTAAAGGCTAAAGGGTGCTTAACTGCGAGACGGACAAGTCGAGCAGGTGCGAAAGCAGGTCTTAGTGATCCGGTGGTTCCGACTGGAAGGGCCCTCGCTCAACGGATAAAAGGTACTCCGGGGATAACAGGCTAATACCGCCCAAGAGTCCATATCGACGGCGGTGTTTGGCACCTCGATGTCGGCTCATCACATCCTGGGGCTGTAGTCGGTCCCAAGGGTATGGCTGTTCGCCATTTAAAGTGGTACGCGAGCTGGGTTTAGAACGTCGTGAGACAGTTCGGTCCCTATCTGCCGTGGGCGTTGGAGTGTTGCGGGGAGCTGTTCCTAGTACGAGAGGACCGGAATGGACAGACCTCTGGTGTACCGGTTGTTTTGCCAAGAGCATAGCCGGGTAGCTAAGTCCGGACGGGATAACCGCTGAAAGCATCTAAGCGGGAAGCCCACCCCAAGATTAGCACTCCCGAGTCCTTTGAGACTCCTGAAGGTTCGTGGAAGACTACCACGTGGATAGGCGTGGCGGTGGAAGCGCGGTGACGCGTGTAGCCGACCCGTACTAATCAACCGTGCGGCTTGATTCACCAACACCCAACCCCTGTTGGGATTGTATTACTGCTTTTAGCTTTAGTTCTATATCTTTGCACCTCCACACTCTGTTTCGCCTGGCGACCATAGCGCGTGGGAACCACTCGATCCCATCCCGAACTCGACCGTGAAACTGCGCAGCGCCTATGATCGTGCGAGATCTACTCGCGCTAAAGTCGGTCATCGCCAGGCATTTATATTAAAGAAGTATGGGCCCAATCTCTCTTGAGAGGTAAATATGTCAAGAATTTGCCAGGTGACGGGCAAACGTCCGATGACTGGGAATAATGTTTCTCATGCTAATAATAAAACCCGTCGATGGTTTCTGCCTAATCTGCATGTGCACCGTTTTTGGGTTGAAAGTGAGCGGCGTTTTGTAAGCTTACGCGTCTCTTCAAATGGCATGCGTATTATCGATAAGAGAGGGATTGATACTGTTCTCTCCAGTTTACGTGCCCAAGGTATTAAGATTTAGTGAGTATTATATGCGTGATAAGATTAAGTTAGTTTCTACTGCAGGTACTGGGCATTTTTATACATCTACAAAGAACAAGCGAACGAAACCTGAAAAATTAGAAATGAAGAAATTTGACCCTGTCATACGCAGACACGTCTTATACAGGGAAGCGAAGATTAAATAGCTTGCTCTATCTTTTTTGAGCCTGCTGCTGCAGTTCTTCTTACTATAAGGGTGGCTCTGCGGCCTTAGTTGCATATCCTGTTCAACTGAGGACAGCGATTCAGCTGAAAGTTAATGCCAGAACTACCTGAAGTTGAAAGCACCAGGCGCAGTATAGCACCGTATCTTGCTGGCAAGAAAATAGTAAAAATTTTGATACGTAATTACCAGCTGCGCTGGCCTGTATCTACAGAATTATTAAAGGAACTACCAGGACGTCAGATTCTTCGAGTAGATAGGCGTGCTAAATATCTACTGTTAGGGACCGATGCTGGCACAATGATTTTTCATCTCGGCATGTCTGGCAGGTTGCGCATTTTATCTGCCAATACGCAAATATTGAAGCATGATCATATCGATCTAGTATTAGAGAGTGGACAGTGCTTGCGCTTCAACGACAGTCGACGCTTTGGCGCTCTGATATGGACTTTGGAACAACCGGAGCAACATCCACTATTACAGGCTCTTGGCCCTGAACCGTTTGATCCACAGTTCTCCGGAATCTATCTATACAATAGAGCTAAAAGACGAGCTATAGCAGTCAAGACCTTTATAATGGATAGTCATTTAGTTGCAGGTATAGGGAACATATATGCTAATGAATCGCTATTTAGGGCTGGTATCCATCCACTACGGCCAGCTAATCGGGTTATACTCTCGGAGTACGAGATGCTGGTAACTATGATCAGGAAGGTTTTAAACGAAGCAATTTATCTAGGTGGGACTACACTGCGCGATTTTGTCAATGGCGATGGCGAGCCTGGGTGTTTCCAGCAGTATTTGCGTGTATACGGCCGCAGCGCATCATCCTGTACTACTTGTGGTGAAGTAATTAAAGAGTGTCGTGTCAGTCAAAGGGTGACTTATTTTTGTGGGCACTGTCAGATTTAGTTATCTATTTTTCCCTAACCCCATCTCCTCCTCTCCTGTCTTGTAGCGTCATTATCAATGTCAACAGAGTGGTAAATTTTTTCTTAGAGTACGCGGCGATTTTGATCTACTAAGGCAGTTTCAGTTGCTAATTTGGTATATCTAATAGCAGGAACAGCAGACCACTACGATTAATAGCCGACAGCAGTGATTCGCAGCTGTGTAATTGCAAAATCAGCTTGCTATAGGATTGTTGTAGATTGACTTGGAATTAAGGGCAGACCAGGCGTGGTATAAGAAATCAGGCTTGCCGCTCCCTAGGGGCTTCGAACCCCTGTTCCCGCCGTGAGAGGGCGGTGTCCTAGGCCACTAGACGAAGGGAGCAAAACACAGGAAAATCTAGTACTTTCATTATACTCATACCATCGTATCATACAAGAGTTCAGACTCTAATTTGGAAACTATCTCCATTCCTAGACCAACTATTATACCTCGCTCTGAGCACAATATCTCACGTGCTAGGATCAGTGCAAACGCTGTTAAGGTGCTTTACCGACTCCGGCAAGCTGGTTTTCGGGCTTGTCTGGTCGGCGGTGGAGTAAGGGATCTCATACTCGGCCGTGAACCAAAGGATTTCGATGTTGTTACTGACGCACGACCAGAGCAGCTTTATAAGCTGTTCCGAAACTGCCGTCTGATTGGGCGCCGCTTTCGATTGGCACATGTCCAGTTTGACCGGGAAATCATTGAGGTAGCGACATTCCGCTCTTGTGGCGAAGGTAGTGATAGTGATAATGGCTGCGATAGGCATAACGTAAAGCGTGCTACAGATGGCCGCATTATTAGAGATAACGCTTATGGTAGTATTGAAGAAGATGTATGGCGCCGCGATTTTACGATCAACGCTCTGTACTATGATATTGAAAATTTTGCGGTACTTGATTATGTCGGCGGGTTTATCGATCTTAAGGCTGGATTAATAAGGTCAATCGGTGATCCTACACAACGTTATAAAGAGGACCCAGTGCGTATGTTAAGGGCGATAAGATTCGCTGCAAAATTGGGTTTCCATTTAGAGAACGATACCGAAGCACAACTATATCAGGTCGGATACTTATTGAGGCGAATTTCTCCAGCACGGCTTTTTGATGAGGTTCTCAAGCTGCTGATAAGCGGCAATGCCGTCTACACTTTTGAACTTTTACGTTTTTACCGCTTACTCGGTTGGTTATTTCCAGGTACAGAAAATTATTTGCAGAAATACTATCAGCATCAGTCTTATCAAAAGACTTTGCTAAATGAAGCGCTGGTTAATATCGAAAGTCGGATATCTTCATCAAAATCAGTTAACCCTGCATTTTTGCTTGCTGCCTTACTATGGGAACCTTTAAAGATGCAAAGGCAGGTTCTACATGCAAATGGTCTAGATGATAGCGAGTCACTAAGAGTGGCGGCAGATATGGTAATTCAGGAGCAATCTCGCCTTATTGCTTTACCCCGCCGTTATAGCCTAACAGTGCGGGAAATCTGGGAAATTCAACAGAAGATGACAATGATATCTGGCAAATATCCACTACAGATATTATCTCATCCTCGCTTTCGTGCTGGATATGACTTTCTTTTGCTACGCGCTAGAGCAGGCGAACGCGCAGAGCTAGCAGAGTGGTGGACTAATTTCCTATCTTTAGACGAAGTAGAACGTGCGAAGCTGGTTCGCCAGCCAGTAACGGCTAAAATACCTAAAAAAAGTAGAAAAGCACAAACAGCTGTATTTCAATCGCAATAGCAAAGATATTTATGGTATTGCACAAAATTCTCTGATCTTATGTATGCAGTCAACTAGAGCCTATATTGGAATTGGTAGCAATCTCGATGACCCTATCAGACAAGTGCATAGAGCTTTACAAGCACTTAATAAAATATCTGACAGTTGTTTTATAGCTCAGTCACCACTGTACCGAGCGCTTCCTCTTGGTGGACCATTAGATCAGCCGGACTATATTAACGCAGTTGCAGTGCTGGATACAAGATTAACACCTTGTCAACTTTTGGTATCTCTGCAATCTCTAGAATTAGCACAAAATCGAACTAGAACCATACGTTGGGGTCCACGGACCATAGATTTAGATTTATTGTTGTACGGTCAGTTAGTAAATGATGACCCACAATTGACCGTACCACACCCTAGGCTGCATGAGAGAGCTTTCGTTCTATATCCCATGCATGATATCTCACCTAGCCTAGTAATTCCTGGTATGGGTCTATTAAGTACACTACTAAATAATTGCCGCCAACAGAAACTGTATCGTTTAGGGAGTAAAGGTTCCTGAAACCGGAGCATCTTCCGTAATGTGCCTAGTGTCGATGCAATTTATCAGTTACTGTAAAAATAGATTCATGGTGCCCCGAACAGGAATTGAACCTGTGACCTCACCCTTAGGAGGGGTGCGCTCTATCCAACTGAGCTACCGGGGCGGGGCACACTTAAGGCACTCAATCTGGTGTTAGCCTAACGGTTTGCCTGATTTACCTGCCCTAATAAACCAAGTAAAGTATCAACTATCCTTGGCATCCACTGCGACTCATTTCATTTATGAAGATCGATTGTCGAAGGTATCCAATCTTATCGAAGTTGATACCTTACTTTTGGTAATCTATTTTAACATCGAAAGACCCGATTACTCCGATCGGATCTTCGGAGACACAAGAAGGAAAACCAGTCTCAAGTCTAGTTTGATTCCTCGATTTCTCCTCTTTAGATATTTTATGGCATTTAGAAAATTCAATTATGCTTAATCACACGCCGTACTTCTTCTAAAGCATTCGGGTCTTCTAATGTAGACCAATCACCTTGCTCACGGCCTTCAACTAGTGCTTGAATTAAACGTCTTAGCAGTTTTCCAGAACGAGTCTTTGGCAGCAATGCAACAAAATATATCCTGTAAGGTTTAGCCACGGCGCCTAATAGCTTATCAACTTTATCGATTATTTCCTTCTCCAGCCTCTCTCTTACACCTTCTACGCTCAATTTGTCTGGATCTTTCAACCTAGCAAAACCGACCGGTACCTGGCCTTTCAGCTTATCTGCAACACCGACCACTGCTACTTCGGCAATATCTGGGTGGTGTTGGATAGCCTCTTCAATTTCTCTGGTGCCGAGTCGATGACCAGCAACGTTGATAACGTCATCGGTACGGCCCATTATAAAGAAATAGCCTTCTTTATCGTATGTCACCCAGTCGAAGGAGCTGTATACCATCTCTTTGAAATAGGTAAAATAGCTGCTTAAGAAGCGTTCGTCATCGCCCCAAACTGTAGATAAGTTGCCGGGCGGTAGAGGTGGTACTACCACCAGTACCCCCTTTTCTCCTACGCCTACTTCTTCTCCTGTATCTTCGCTAAGGACCTTGATGTTGTAGCCGAAATTTGGCATACCTGGTGAACCAAGGCGGTTAGGTTTTTGTTCTATACCAGGCAAATAAGTTATCATTGGCCAACCTGTTTCTGTTTGCCAGTAATGGTCTAGTACAGGTAAGTTCAAGCTCTCGTTGATCCAGCGGGCGGTTGGCTCGTCTAAGGGTTCTCCAGCAAGGAACAGATAGCGCAGGGACGAAAGGTCATGCTCTTTCATATACTTCGGATCCTGTGACTTTAGTAGCCGCACTGCAGTAGGTGAAGAGAGCATAGCAGTTACTTTATAATCCTGAACTATCTGCCACCAGATGCCAGGATCAGGATAAGTAGGAATCCCTTCATACATGATAGTTGTCACTCCAAAGATTAGCGGTGCATAAACAACATAGGAATGTCCGACTACCCATCCGATGTCTGATGTAGCAAACATCGCTTCTCCTGGATTAGTACAATATAGATACTGCATAGTGGCAGCTAGAGCTACAGTATATCCACCTGTATCTCGCTGGATACCCTTAGGGGTGCCAGTGGTACCAGATGTGTAGAGAATATAGCTTGGTTCATTAGATTCCAACCAACATACTGGTATCTCTACATCTGTATATTTGAGGCGTAGCTTAGAGTAATCTAAGTCACGACCTTCGACCATTACCATGCATCTGTCCAGACCACGGTTGCAGACAACTACTTTTTCAGGCGGGAATTTGGAGAGTCGTATTGCATCATCTACCAGATGCTTATATGGTACAGGCTTGCCATTACGCATTCCCGCATCAGAGGTAATGAGCAGCTTTGGTTTAGCATCATCAATGCGCACTGCAAGGTTCGCAGAAGCAAAACCACCGAATACTACAGAGTGAATAGCTCCAAGCCGGACGCAAGCAAGCATAGAGATAATCGCTTCCGCGATCATCGGCATATAAATTATTATTCGGTCACCTTTTGTGACACCTAACCCTTGTAGCACTGCAGCACAATTATTTACCTCGCGGTATAGTTCCGAATAGGTATAAACCTTAGTCTCTTTGACTTCTGTAGATATATATACAAGTGCTGCCTGGTCAGGTCGATTTTTCAAATGCCTGTCGACCGCATTGTAGCAAAGATTAGTCTCACCACCTACAAACCACTTCACAAACGGTGCATTAGAAAAGTCCAGAACTCTCTGAGGCCTTTTTTTCCAATAAATCCTCCTAGCCTCCTCGCCCCAAAACCCCTCTGGATCTTCAATGGAACGGCGATAAAACTCTTTATAGCTATTCATACATTGCCTCCATTTTGGATGCTAACGGAATCTAGAATGCCATTCTAAAATGGTGTAGTGCCAAGGAGGTTACGTATAAGACCCCTGCTTATTTAGCAGGGGTGAGTTAATACTGATAACCTCTATCTAATTATTAATCTTCAGCAGGTTCTCAATGCTATCACGTTCCTCACGCAGTTCCTGTTCTGTAGCTTTCATCTTTTCTAGGCCGAATTTGTCTATCGATATACCTTGTACAATCTTATATGCGCCGTTTTCGCAGACACATGGATAGGAATAGATAATGCCCTCGGTGATACCATAGGAACCGTCAGATGGTACTGACATGCTGACCCAGTCACCCTTACTTGTGCCTAATACCCAATCATGCATGTGGTCTATTGCCGAAGATGCAGCAGAAGCGGCTGAAGAGGCACCGCGTGCTCTAATAATCGCCGCACCGCGCTGCTGCACATCCAAAATAAATGTGTTACGATACCAATCTTGACTAACGATTGATATAGCATTCTGCTCTTTTATCGTACACTGACTAATATCTGGATACTGAGTCGACGAGTGGTTACCCCAAACGATCATCTTCTTAATATCGGTTATGTGTGACCCTGTTTTTTTAGCTAACTGACCCAGTGCCCTATTGTGATCCAAGCGTGTCATAGCATGGAACTGACAGCAATTAAGATCTGGGGCGTTGCTGGCCGCAATCAAAGCATTAGTATTAGCAGGATTACCTACAACTAGGATACGGACATCTCGCGTAGCGTATTCGTTGAGTGCCCTGCCTTGTGGTCCAAAGATTGCTCCGTTAGCAGCCAGCAGGTCGTTACGTTCCATGCCGGGACCACGCGGACGGGCACCGACCAGCATAGCATAGCTAGCGTCTGTGAAAGCAGTCTTTAGATTATCTGTGTGAACTACATCGGCTAACAGGGGAAATGCGCAGTCGTTCAGTTCCATGACCACGCCTTGCAATGCTTGTAGAGCTGGTGTAATTTCTAGAAGCTTCAGGATTACCGGCTGGTCTGGGCCGAGCATACTGCCGGAGGCAATACGAAATGCCATAGAGTAGCCGATGTTACCAGCAGCACCAGTAATGACAACACAGACAGGTTTCTTCATAGTTGTTACTCCTTGGCATTAACTAGGAATTTAGGATAATACAAGTAGATTGCAGTATCTAATGAAAATGGCAAATCAGCATCGCAAATTTGTATATAATCTCGCTAAACCTATTGGGATGAACCGAGCTACCCAGCATATCATACATTAGATCACTGGTAATTTGAAACGAGTAGGTACCTCATAATTTTTTCCGGTTTTGCCATATTTATTTTAGATATATCCCGCTTATTTTAAATTTTAATAAAAAATTACCATTAATTAACTGCTATGTGCAATTTGGTTTATACCCACATAGGTGTTTCTTAAACTAGTTGTTATAAGTTTATTTACTGATTTAGTTATAATAACCACACATTGCAGATTTGGCATGAAAAGTATCACAGCCTGCTGGCGAGTCTATCTAGTAAGAAGTTTATATACGAGCCTATCTTATTTATCATTACCAATAGTATTTTTGAGATTATACTGGCGCGGGCGCGGCGATCTCAGCTATCTCGGGCGGTGGTCAGAAAGGTTTGGATTTATACCAATTTTGCAAAAACCAGGTTGCTTATTGGTACACGCTGTCTCGGTCGGTGAAGCACGGACTGCCTTTCCTTTGATTAGTGCGTTGCGAGAGAATTATCCAAAAATTCCTATATTGGTAACAACTAGCACTTTAACTGGATCTCGTCAGGTTCGTGCTGTGCTTGGTAATCAAGTTCATCACTTTTACATGCCATACGACTTACCAAGTTCTATACGGCGATTCTTAAAACGTGCCAGGCCAAAACTGGTAGTGATTATGGAAACTGAACTGTGGCCTAACCTGTTAAGAGAATGTGCCGTAAGCGGGATTCCAGTCTTGGTTGCTAACGCTCGGCTGTCAGAGCGTTCGGTACGTGGTTATAGGCATATTCAGTGTCTGACTACTGCTATGTTACGGGATGTGACATTGATAACTGCGCAGTCTGAAATAGATGCAGGCCGTTTCCGTTCCTTAGGTGCACCCCGCGTTTGTGTATTCGGTAATCTAAAGTATGATTTAGTATTACAAAATGGATTACAAGAACAAGGTCAGAATTTGCGGCAGGAATTATTCGGTGAAGAGAGGCTAATTTGGATTGCAGCGAGTACCCATAATGGGGAAGAAAAGAAAATTTTGCAGGCGTTTAGTCTACTTTGCCATCGTTGGCCTGGGTTGCTACTGTTTTTGGTACCACGACATCCTGAGAGGTTCGATAAAGTTGCAACATTGTGTAAACAGCAGGGCTTCAAGCTGGTTAGACGCAGTGAACAGCGATCCTGCGTGCCTAGTACCACCGTTTTCCTCGGTGACAGTATGGGCGAATTACTACTATTCTACGCAGCAGCAGATCTCGCATTTGTTGGAGGTAGTCTAGTACCAAATGGTGGCCATAATGTACTGGAACCTGCTTCTCTAGGATTGCCTGTGCTATTTGGACCTCACATGTTTAACTTTAATGAAGCGAGCGAACAACTGTTGGTCGAAGGAGCAGCTTTGCAAGTATCAAGCGTAGAGCGTCTATCGATCGCTGTTGATAGGTTACTAGCGGCACCAAGATTGCGCCGGATACTTGGTGAGCGCGGAAGAATGGTAGTAGAACGCAATAAAGGAGCATTGCGCGCTCTACTAGAGTATATAGATGTACTTATAACTGATTAATTTTATTAAAATCACTGACTGAACATAAGCTACTTATATCTGCAGTTGAAAAATAGAAACATAAAGGTAATATTCTAGTCTGTTATCGCAACTCTTTCGGCAAGCTAAACACAACGCTTTCCTCTACTAATCCAATAGTTTCAATAACAGCAGAAACCCCCAGTAATACCCTTAACCGGTTGACAACCTGTTGAACAAGCAATTCTGGAGCTGAAGCTCCAGCAGTGACGCCAATTGACTGCTTACCAATAAACCAGGCTGGCTCGATGTCTGCAGGACCATCGATAAGACGTGCCAGAGTGCCGGCTCTCTCTGAAGATTCGCGTAGCCGGTTAGAATTAGAACTATTACATGATCCTATCACCAGTAACAAATCACAGTTTTTTGATAAATTGTTAACAGCATTCTGCCGATTTTGCGTTGCGTAGCAGATATCCTTGTTGTGTGGCCCTTGGATCAATGGAAACTTTCTATATAAGGCTGCGATTATTAGGGCAGTGTCATCTATCGACAGGGTCGTCTGAGTTACATATGCTATTTCTGTAGCATTTTGAACAGATAATTCCATCACATCCTCGACAGTTTCAACAAGATACAACTGTCCTCCATAGCTTGTATCATACTGACCCATAGTTCCCTCAACCTCTGGATGGCCAAAATGGCCGACCAGGACCACCTCACGGCCGATACGAGAGTGACGACTAACTTCCATATGCACTTTTGTCACAAGTGGGCAAGTAGCATCGAATACTTTAAGATTTCTCTGCTGCGCCTGTATCCGCACCGCAAGTGACACACCATGTGCGCTAAAGATAACGATAGAATGATGTGGTACCTCGTCTATTGCTTCGACAAAAACCGCGCCTCGCCTGCGCAGGCTATCAACGACAAATCGATTATGTACGACTTCATGTCGCACGTATACTGGCGCACCAAATAGATCCAGTGCACGTTCAACTATACCAATAGCCCGCTCTACTCCGGCACAAAACCCTCGGGGATTAGCAAGGTGAATCTTCATGACCATAAGCATCTGCCTGCTAACTAAAAATTTAACAACCAGAGGCAGAGTTTTAAAAACTATCTTGAGACTTCTAGCTATGCGTTAGCCTGTTTACTGTGAATACTATCAGCTACCAGTAATATTCCACCGATATTTATCGCTACATCCGCTATATTGAAGACTGGAAAGTGCCAGAGATCATAATAAAAATCTATAAAGTCTACAACCTTACCGATACAGAACCGATCAATCAAGTTTCCGACTGCGCCTGCTAGAATTAATGCTAGCGCCGCTGCTAACCATCTATCCCGTGATTTTAGGTGTTGCATCCAAAACACTAAACCGATGCTGACCATTAATCCTAGATCTAAGAAGAACCAACGTTGCCAACCTCCAGCTTCAGCTAGAAGGCTAAAAGCTGCGCCGGTATTATAAGTCAGCGTCAAGTTAAAAGACGGTAATATATGGACAGGATGATTTATCTCAAGTAGAGTCTCAGCTAGATGTTTGCTAATCTGATCTATAAAGATGAACAGAATACTTAGCCAACTCCATCTCTTGAGCATAAATGGGCCTCTTTAAATATATATTATTTGAAGACAGACAAATTTACTTGATGCTGTCTTTTAGTTTTGCAGATGTAAAGATCTGACTGCAGTCCTCTAATAGTTTAGTTTTCTCAGTTTAGCTTTCTCATTATGCTTCACTTCATACAAAACGCCTCATTTCCCCACTCCCAAATGCATTCGCCACACACCGACCGCAAAGTTCAGGATGCTCTATATATCGGCCTACTTCTTCACGGTGATGCCAACAGCGCGCACACTTAGCATATGTACTAGGTAAGATATGTATCGCTAACAGCTGACCATTTATTTGGACTTCAATAGCTCCTTCTGGTCGCTCTATTGAAGAATGGAGACGAGCATATGAAGTTATTAGGAAAAACCTTAATTCATCCTCTAACTTACCGATATCATCTGATAGTGTGCCATTACAATATAAATTTACTTCTGCATCTAGGCCAGAACCGATTCTCCCAGCTACTCGCAGTTTCTCTAGTTCCTTACTTATAACATCACGGACACATATCAAACGTTCCCAATAAGCGGGATTGAATATGTTTTTTTCTTTAACTGTGAATAACCTGTCGTACCATGTAGTTAGAAAAACAGATGGCACACGTTGACCTGGAAGATTCTGCCAAATCTCCTCAGCAGTGAAGCTTAAGATCGGTGCTAACCAACGAGTCATAGCTTCTAGGATGTGATACATTGTGGTTTGTGCTGAGCGGCGAGCTATACTGTTACAACCCGTAGTGTATTGGCGATCTTTAATGATGTCTAAATATAGGCTACCCATTTCAACTGAACAGAAATTGAGAATTTTTTGATAAATTATGTGAAATGAATATTGATCATAAGCCTCCAGAATTTCTTTCTGCAAGCGTTGTGTGCGATCCACCATCCATAGATCTATGGCCAACATCTGCTCTGGTGATAATGAATGCTGAGCTGGGTCGAAACCATTGAGGTTTGCGAGTAAAAAACGGGCAGTATTGCGTATTCTGCGATAGGAGTCAGCTGTACGCTTAAGAATCTCATCAGAAATGCTTATTTCGCCTCTATAGTCGGTTGCAGCTACCCAAAGCCGCAGTACATCAGCGCCTAGTGAGTTGACAACTTTCTGTGGCGAGACCACATTTCCCAATGACTTGGACATCTTGCGGCCTTGAGCATCCACAGTAAAGCCATGGGTCAGCAAGCTCTTGTAGGGTGCACAACCATGCATTGCCACTGATGTCAGTAGAGATGACTGAAACCAGCCACGGTGTTGGTCAGCACCTTCTAGATACAGTTCTGCTGGGAAATACAATCCTGGATAGTATTCGAGGACGGAGAGGTGAGTTGTACCGGAATCGAACCATACATCTAGTGTATCGATGATCTTATCATAATAAGGGGCATCCGCTGTACCTAGAAGTGTAACCGGATCTAGTTCAAACCAGGTGTCTATACCACCCTGTTCAATAAGCTGCGCTGCTTTTTCCATCAACGCAATAGAATTAGTATGCAGTTCCCCAGTTTCCTTGTGTACAAATAGCGCTATTGGGATTCCCCAGTAACGTTGTCGGGAGATACACCAGTCAGGGCGGTTTTCCACCATACTTTTCAAGCGTTCCCTACCCCATTCCGGAGTAAAACAAACTTTCTCAATTTCTTTCAAAGAGGTTGTGCGTAGACTATGACGCTCCATACTTATGAACCACTGCGAAGTTGCACGTAAGATAACTGGTGTTTTATGTCGCCAGCAGTGTGGATAACTATGATTTAAGGTAGTAACATTAAGCAAATTACCATGTTCTTCAAGCACTTCTATGATTTTATCATTAGCTGCGAATACATGTAGGCCAGCGAACAGCGGTATTTCAGCCCGAAATTTGCCATCTGAATCTACTAGATTGTCTACTAGTAGACCATAGCGCGCACTTACCACATAGTCCTCTTGGCCATGTGCTGGAGCAGTATGGACTAGCCCAGTACCAGTTTCAGCAGTAACATGATCGCCTAGTATAATGGGCACATCACGGTTGTAAAAAGGGTGGTGTAGCGCTAATCCTTCTAGGTTAGCACCTACTCCGTAAGCTATTACTTTATACTTCGCGGTACCCCAACGGGATAGAGAATCTTCTAACAGAGTTTCAGCAACTATTAAACATTCCCAGCCACTGTTAGTTTCAACCTTTACAAGGATATAATTGAAGTCTGGGTTCACAGCTACAGCGCGGTTGGCTGGCAGCGTCCAGGGCGTAGTTGTCCATATAACAACAGATATAGGTGGTAATCGCACCCTATCATGCCACTCTGAGTAGTTGCAGCGTGCTAGAAGTGCATCAGGATCGGCTATCTGGAAGCGAACATCGATAGCTAGAGCATCACAATTCTCATATTCTACTTCAGCTTCAGCTAGGGCTGAACTACAGTCAATACACCAATATACCGGTTTTGACCCACGGTATAGGTGTCCCTTAGCGACGATTTTTGCCAGCGCACGCACAATATCGGCCTCAACCCTAAAATCCATTGTCAGATAGGGTTGTTCCCAATTACCTAGAACCCCCAAACGCTGGAAGTCTTCACTTTGCTTGATAACTTGTTCTTTTGCGAAAGCACGGCAAGCAGTGCGGAACTTATGAGCACTCACATTGAGCCCCACTTTACCTAATTCCTTTTCCACTACCTGTTCGATAGGTAAGCCATGGCAGTCCCAACCAGGTATATAAGGAGCATCGAATCCGCATAAAGTGCGTGATTTAATAATTATATCTTTTAGCACCTTATTTACTGCATGGCCTATATGAATAGTACCATTGGCATAGGGAGGGCCATCATGTAGTACAAATTTTGGATGCCCGCTGAACAATCTGCGCTGGTAATTATATAAATCTATTTGTTGCCAGTGTAGTAGCAAATCTACTTCACGCTTGGCTAAATCCGCCTTCATAGGAAAGGTAGTATAGGGAAGATTGAGAGTTTCTCTGTAATCAGCCACGGTAAGCCTCTTGTTGCGGAGGCGCAGTGTGGTGTTCTAATTGCTCCCTCATGCTAAGCTAACTCCTTTATAAGTTGGGTGATAAAAAATGTGAAGTAACCTGCGTTGTGGAGAAATATTCTCTGGCGATTTTCTCGTCCTTTTGGATTTGCTGCTTCAGTGTATCCAGAGAGTCGAAACATTGTTCCGAGCGAATGTATTTTAGAAAATTGACGTTAGCCTGTTGTCCATACAAGTCACCGCGAAAATCGAGTAAATGCACTTCTATTTGCTCACGTATCCCCCTCACAGTAGGGCGACTTCCAACATTAGCGATGCCTGGCCATGGTCGCAATTTATTACTACTAAGAAGAACAGCATATACGCCAGATACTGGTGTTACTCGGCGATGTAGTCGAATGTTAGCAGTTGGAAACCCGATGGTACAGCCAAGCCGTTCGCCGTGTTCTATCCGCCCCCACATACTATAGGGGTGACCTAATAGACGCATTGCAAGAGCCAGTTCTCCTTTCTGAAGCGCATGTCGGATACGGGTGCTACTAACTCTCTCACCATCTATGACATAGCTGTTGCCGTCCGTAACCTCAAACCCGTAGTGTCGACCGGCCTCAACCAGCATATTGAAATCACCAACCCTGTGATGCCCGAAACGGAAATCGTCACCAACCACTAGGTGGCGGATACCCAAGCGTTCTACTAGTAAGATTTTAATGAAAGTTTCTGCTTGCATAAAGGCTAGTTGGTAGTCGAATTTTAGGCATAATACCCGCTCTATGCCGAACTCGGCCAATGCCAGCAATTTTTCACGTAAACGCATCAAACGGGCTGGCGGTGCATTCGGTCCGGCAAAGAATTCCTGCGGTTGTGGTTCCAATATAATAACTAAAAGTGGCAACTTCAGGTGCCAGGATTGTTCCGTCAATTGTGAAATAATCGTCCTATGACCTAGATGAAACCCGTCGAAATTACCGATAGTAGCGATGCAACCCCGGTGGTGAGGCTTCAGATTATGATGGCCGCGAATAAATTCCATGCTAGTTGTCAGGTCAGTTGATGTCACGCTGCTCTGGTCTCAAACGCTTGGACAGCTCAGCTCTCATTATCGGCTTACTTAAATTAAGTGTAGTATCAAAATGATCATGAGAGATGCCACATCTCTCATTCATACCTAAGGTGATCTGATGCATTATATTTTTCTAGAAAATTTACTAGAGTAACTAGAGTTGAATCTATATCTATAGGATGTGAAGCATCTAGCAGCTACTACCAATAAATATATAAATATGCTGTCCCTGACTAGAAATTCCGGGATGCTAGTAAGTATGGGATTGGTACCTCTGAAGCCAGATTCAGTAGAGCTGGTAGGTGTTTTACAATGAGGACTAGTCATAATTAATAATATAGGTTATTTATATAAATATATCTTCTACCTACCATCTTGCTAATCAAGATAATATATGCTCGGTAGGGTGAATAGACTACACTACGATCCCAAATTAGGAAAGCAATTGACATCTGCTGCTAATAACAGGTGCCTTGGACGGATTCCGACGACCAGAATCGCTAGTAAGTAGCTGGTTCCACCTGCTAATATTAAATAGGTCAAGTGACAAAGTCGTGAATTGGCACTGGCCTGAATCCAGCTATTAAAATCGCCCACGCTAAACCACAACACTATACCCATAACCAGATTAGCTATAGAAATCTGAACCAGAAATTTCGACCAACCAGCACGCGGTTGGTAAATAGCACGCCTTCGCAGGTCTAGAAACAGCAGGATAGCATTAAGATATGCACCAAGAGATGTAGCTAGTGCCAGGCTGGCATGAGCCAGTGGCCAAATCAAAGTCAATACCAGTGCAGTATTAGCACCCATTGCGATTAACCCATACTTCACTGGACTTCTAGTATCCTGGCGTGCATAAAATCCAGGTGCCAGTACTTTAATAAGCATGAACGCTACCAACCCTAGGGAAAAGGCTATCATGCTGCGGGTAGACATGATGACATCGCGAGCATCAAACTCTCCATATTGGAACAATGCAGAAAGCATTGGACCGGATAGCAGCACTAGCCCTACAGTAGCTGGGAGACCGATTAGTAATACCCAGCGTAGCGCCCAGTCCAGAGTCTGTGAAAACCCACTGTCTTCAGAGTTTGCATACTGGCGAGATAGTTTAGGAAGAATCACTGTACTCAAAGCTACCCCAAAAATACCTAAAGGGAATTCAACTAGCCGGTCAGAATAGTATAACCAGCTGACACTGCCCGAAACCAGGAAAGATGCCAATACTGTATCAATCAAGAGATTGACTTGTGCCACAGAAGAACCAAAGATCGCTGGTAGCATCAATCTCAATACCTGTTGTACTCCTTGAGAGGACCAACCCCAGCATGGTCTGGGCATCATTTTTAGTTGACGTAAAAATGGAATCTGGAAGCACAGCTGTAAAACGCCAGCGACCAAGACACCCCAAGCCAGCCCAACAACTGGTCGCGACATGCAGGGAGCTAGCCAAAATGCAGCAGCGATCATAGTAATATTAAGTAATGCTGAAGTGACCGCAGGGACCACAAACCTACCACAACTATTCAGCATCCCTCCAGCTAAGGAGGTTAATGATATGAACATTAAATAGGGAAATGTAATACGTAACATCTCTATAGAGAGCTCATATTTTTCAGAGTCTATGGTGAAACCGGGTGCAAATAGAAAGACCAATATCGGTGCAGCCAGTATCCCAACAGCAGAAACGAGTAGTAGTATCACACCGAGCGTGCCAGTAACTTGATCGCCTAAATCTCTTAGTTCCTCACGAGAGCGATTGGTTTGATATTCCGAAAATATAGGTACAAAAGCTTGTGAAAAAGCGCCTTCTGCAAACAGGCGGCGCAGGAAATTTGGAATCCGGAAAGCAACGAAGAAAGCATCAGAACCAGACCCAGCACCGAACATATATGCGTAAACTATATCACGGATAAAACCGCTAATCCTGGAGATTGCGGTCATAGCGCTGACGATGCTGACGGACTTCAGGAGATCGTTACTCATTGTAAGGTAGGAGATGATAACGGCATTGTACTGTTCTATCAGTGGTGGAAAGAAAAATGCATTGACAGGATAGTTGAAGATGGCATCATTAACCCTAATCACTTATCAGATTGCGTCGTAGGGAGTATTCATTTTGGCTAATACCAATCAAGCAAAAAAGCGTGCCCGACAGGCTGAGAGAACCCGCGAACACAACGCTAGCCTACGTTCCATGCTGCGCACCTACATCAAGCGAGTGCTGAAAGCGATTCGGAATGGTGACAGGACTAAAGCAGAGTTGGAATATCGGGTGGCGGTTCCTATAATCGACCGCATGGCATGTAAAGGATTTAAGATCGG
>CAIRZE010000028.1 GCA_903882995.1 uncultured Candidatus Competibacteraceae bacterium | reverse complement strand
TGTTCCATATCTCCATATTCTGATTGAATCCCTTGGCACGGAGATCGTCTAGCATGTCCTGATTAGTGACTAGGACACGGGTACTGAACTTATGAAACAAGCGCATGCACCAGTATCCCCAATCAACAGGCAGCTTATAGTGTGCGTTCGCGTATTCTGGAAACTTAGTATGATAGCTGGTATTGTGTGGTATGCTTCGTTTATCGACCTTGCAGTACCAACGTGCTGCTAGGCCCAGGGGCCCTTCCGTTGCTATGTGTATAGCGTCAGGTTGGAACTTTTCTATCATGGGGCCCACGCTCCATATGTTCCAGCTTAGTCTCACTTCAGTATATCCCGGAGCACCGACGGTCTTGAACTGGCTAGGCTCGATCACTTGGACTTCGTGTCCCCATTTCCTCAATATCTTAACGGTATTGGTCAGCGTAGTCACTACGCCGTTGATGCTGGGTAGCCAGGTATCAGTTATTATGGTTATCTTCATCGCTTTTCTTGACCTCCGCCCAGCGTATGATCTGCCATTCTCCGTCTACTGTCTCGACTAGTGCAGTACAGCTTTCGACCCAGTCGCCACTATTCATGTAGGTGACTCCGTTGATCTCTTTAATCTCGGGCGTGTGTATGTGACCACAGATAACACCATCGTAACCTTTGCTCTTGCAATATTCACTTAGTGTATCCTCAAACTCCATGACGAAGTTTACTGCTTGTTTTACCTGCTTCTTTAGGTATTGGCTCAGGCTCCAGTATTCTAATTTTAGTATTCTGCGCACCCAATGCCATATGCCGTTCATCATTAACATAGCATCATAGGCCTTATCGCCCAAGAATGATAACCAACGATGCATGCGTGTGACACCGTCGAATAGATCGCCGTGGGTAATGAGGTATCTTTTACCATCTAAGCCAATATGATCGAAATGATTGCCTAATACTATGTTGCCTAGCCCAAAATTATATTTTAACAGTGTGCGAAAAAAATCGTCGTGATTTCCGATAGCATATAGCACACGGGTTTTGCCCATGCTGATCTTTAATAGCCTACGCAGCACACGGTTTTGTCCCTTACTGAATTTCCATTTGTTCTGCTGTATCTTCCATGCATCGATTATATCCCCATTTAATATGAGGATGTCACTACTGTTGTTCTTGAGGAAATTGTTCAGGAGCTCGTGCTGACATCCTCTGCTGCCTAGATGAATATCTGAGATTACTATTGTTCTATAATACATTTTCTATTTAAGGGAGGGGGGGAGGCGTTAACCTCCCCTTTAGTTAATCGATTAATGTGTGTCTTTTTGATCTTTGTCGTGTGATTCATCTTCATCATCTGATTCTTCTTCGTATTCAGATGCCATGTCTTCTAGTACTTCATCTGCGTCTGAATCGATAACAAATTCGCTAGAGATGTTGATATTAATATCTTCAACATCACGCAGTACTTCTACGAGACGGTTAACAAGGGATAGGATTTCAGCATTATCGAAATCGTCTGATTCGTTATAGCTGATGTTCACATTGAGGCCGTGTTCGGTCATGTTTAGATTCATGATAAGTATTCTCCTTGCTGAGATAGTAGGTGTGGTAGCGGATCTACCACATCTACTTAGCACCTGCAATATTACAATTCGATTACAAAATCCATTTACTGGATAGTTTTCCAGCTTTCTCTGACAGATTTTTTCACCGCATCGCTCAACGGAACATAGTCTAGCTCATCAGCCATAGCATCACCTTTAGCATACGCCCATTCGAAGAACTTGATTGCTTCTTTGCTGGCCGCAGGATCTGTTGGCTTCTTGTACATGATTATATATGTCGGAGCAGTGATGGGCCAGCTGCCGTCTTGGAAGCTAGCCTTACCTGGCTGCTTCCCGTTGATAGCAGTGTGTGCTAGATTGTTCTGCTTAGCATACGCATATTCCACATAGCCGATCGAATTCTTAGTCATCTTCACGTTGCCGGAAACACCATCATTACCTTTAGCACCAACGCCCACTGGCCATTCGACTGCTGTGCCGCTGCCGATGTTCTTAGCCCAATCAGCACTTACTTCGCTCAGATACTTAGTGAACACATAGGTAGTGCCCGACCCATCGCTGCGGCGTACTACAGTGATAGCTGTATCTGGCAGTTTCACGCTGGCATTCTGCTTAGCGATTTTAGCATCGTTCCACTTAGTGATCTTGCCTGCGTAGATATCAGCAATGGTGGGACCGTCTAGGTTAAGTTGACCAGGGAATACTCCATCAAGATTGACAACTACTACGTTGCCGCCTATTACTGTTGGAAACTGTACGAGTCCGTTCTTGTCTAATTCTTCTTGTGACAACGGCATATCGCTAGCACCGAACGTGACCGTCTTTGCTAGGATCTGTTTGATACCAGCACCTGATCCGATGCTTTGGTAGTTGAGGCTGTTACCAGTCTCTTTCTTATAAGTGTCTGCCCATTTGGAATAGATTGGGAAGGGGAATGTTGCTCCTGCACCTGAAATGTCAGCAGCTATTGCTGTTGTAGCTACGATGATCGCGGCTACCGTTGTTACTATCCTGTTTAGCATGGTTGCTCCTTTAGCTGTTCCCGGGATTAAGTCGTATGGTGATGGTTCGACATTATTTTATGTGAGAGGAGGAAACAGTGATCAAAATCTTATAATGAT
>CAIRZE010000027.1 GCA_903882995.1 uncultured Candidatus Competibacteraceae bacterium | reverse complement strand
CAACGATTTTTGCATCACAAAAATCAGCAAGCTCTTTTAAAGTAATGGTCATAATTATTTTTGGTATCTTTAAGAAGTGCCTAGTGTATCAAATTCAGATAATACTTGGCTGGCAAAAAGTAGGGATAAAACGAATTATGTATGACCCGAAGACAAGTCAATTTTAGAGATAAGGCGCCTAACCAACAGTTAAGCGCCCGAATAATAGAATTCTATAAGCTAACTAAAACTTAGGGTTGACCTATTACTTCGATAGGAACGTGATGTTGTTGTTCACCCTCATAAACCATATAGGCTACTTCAAACTCATAAGTACCTGCGTTATCAGAATATCCACTTGCTGATAAATAATAGACATCCGATTGATTAGGCGTGAAAATTATTTGAGAATTCAGACTCCCATGGACATCATCATTAGATAGGATTAAATTTCCATCAGCATCAAGTAAATTTAAAATCGTATCTTTAAGTGTCAAACCTTTTAAATCAATTTGATAATCTGTCCCCGCATCTAAAGAAACAGCAAACCAATCTTTATCACCACTTGCTTCGATTGCACCAAAAACAACGCCATCAACAATTAAACCTGCTGTTGTTTTATCACTTTTGTAATCATCGAGACTAATATCTAGATTGTAACTACCTGTAGCATCACTTAAACCTTTCGCAGAAAGATAATAAGTACCTGTAGCATCAGCCGTAAAGTTAATATAAGAATTTAAATTACCACCATAAACATCATCGTTTGAGGTTATTAAGTCGCCGTTAGCATTTAAAAGACTTAAAACGGTATCGCTTAAAGTATCACCGTTTAAATTAAAATTGTAGGTATGTCCTTTTACCAAGGAAACAGAAAAAACATCTTGATCATTGGCCGTCTCAATTACGCCAGAAATTGAACCGTTAACTGCTATAGAATCTGTTGTGGTTTTATCATTTCGGTAATCATCCAAAGCTGCAGATATTGAATAAGCACCTGCTTTATCCCTTAAACCACCAGCAGATAGATAATAAGTACCCGATGTATTAGCCGTGTAATTAATAAAGGAATCTACATTTCCAGCATAAACATCGTCGTTTGTCGTTATCAAATTGCCGTTGCTATTCAAAAGACTCAATACCGAATCAGCCAGCGTATTACCTTTTAAAGTGAAGTTATAAGTCTGTCCTTTAGTTAAAGAAACAGCAAACCAATCTTTATCACCAACCGAATCTATTATTCCTGTATTTGAGCCGTCAGTTAAAAGAGTTCCTGCATCTAGTTTACTAGCACTGTAATCATCCAAATCTGCTGAAAGAGTATACGACCCAGTATTTTCTCTTAAACCTTTTGCTGATAGATAATACGTTGCCGTTTTATCAGCTGTAAAACTGACATACGAATTTAAATTACCGCCGTAAATATCATCATTTGTCGTTATTAATTCGCCATTACTATTCAAAAGACTTAAAACAGAATCTGCGAGCGTATTTCCTTTTAAACTAAAGTTGTAACTTGCCCCTTGTAGTAAGGAAACTGCAAACCAGTCTTCATCTGGCTGTACTTCTATAATACCTGTTTTAGATTCGCCGATTAAAAGAGTCGCGTTTGTACTGCTGTCAGCACTTAAATCATCATTTAAAACACTAACGCTATAGGTGCCAGTTGCATCTCTTATTCCTCTCACAGCTAGGTAATAATTACCATCTAATTGCGAAGTAAAGTTGATATATGAATTTTTGTTACTTAAACTAATATCATCGCTGGATACTAAAACATCACCCTTACTACCAATCAAATCAAGTATTGGATCAGCTAGATTAATTCCATTTACATTTATGTGATAAGTAAATCCAACAGTTAAAGTGACAGCAACCCAATCTTTGTCATAAGCGAAGTTAATATTGCCCAATTTAGCCTCTCCAACATATACAACCCCAGTTGTTAAAGGATTAGCACTATAGTCATCGGTTATAACAATTAAACTTGAAATTACTGCTGTCATGGAAAGAGCCCCAGTTATACTAATGGATTACATTTGGGATAATAATAACTAAAATCAATAAAAATGTTAATAAATTTTTTTCTAAATATTAATTTTTATATCAAAACATCATTAAAATAAAAGTTTAATCCTATTAGTTCCTAGCCTATTACTCAGAAACCCAATGTCCAGATTTACCGCCTGCTTTCTCTAGCAACCTAACACCACTTATTACCATACCCCTATCCACGCCTTTACACATATCGTAAATAGTTAACAAAGCTATCTGAGTAGCACATAGGGCTTCAATCTCTATACCGGTTTGCCCCCTAGTTT
>CAIRZE010000026.1 GCA_903882995.1 uncultured Candidatus Competibacteraceae bacterium | reverse complement strand
TACCACATCGAACCCATACTTAATTAGCGTTCTCTCTACAAGTAGTTCTAAATATTCCCGATTCTGTTCGGTAAAATCTAACTTTTCTAAAATTGTGTGGAGGCAGATACCAGCCCTAACACCTCGCGGAAACTCAAGAATACCCGATTCTCGCCCCACAATAGTGGTTATCGATTCAGCCTGCTGCTCTTCTAGTAATGGTGATACATAATGCTGGCTGGTTATCAGCCTGGTAAAGCTACTTACTCGACATGATTCTTTTATGGAACCTGTGAAACTGCGTGCAGTTAATTCTGGTTCGTCCACTATCGTCGGTGGCTGATAGCGCTGTGCTGGCTCCTGAGGCAACAGCTCCAAGGATATAGCACTAGATTCCTCTAATACTGAATGTAAATCGTATAACAAATCCTTAGAGCTCATTGCCTGGAAGCGTTGGCTAGTAATCTCTATAGCATCTTGGGATTTGTCAAACTCTAGAGGCTGGTGTAACAACCAAGCTATAGGTGATGTCTCTGCCCCTCTTATCTTCCCCATGCTTACATAACATCGCTGCTTAGCACGAGTCAGTGCCACATAGAATAACCGTAATTTCTCAGATACTTCCTCACGCCGCGCTTGCTGATGAAGATTATTATCATCAGATACCCCAAAAAAGAGAGATATATGGTCAAAATCATCTGCACTATGATATAAGGAGTTCCTTTTTGCTTTCTGTTCAGTAGATAACCTGCCGTCCCAGAAGAACGGGCAGAAAACTACCGGATATTCCAACCCCTTACTTTTATGGACAGTAACAATTCTTACCAGATTTTCATCACTCTCTAGCCGATACTGCTGTCCTTCATCCTTATTACTTGGTGAACACCGATTTTTTCGAAGCCACTTCAGCAAATCACCACCGCTAGGGCGCAGGCAACTGGTCAAGTGAAGTAATTCAGATAGATGCAAAAAATTTGTCAACCGCCGTTTACCATCTCGAAACGCTAAGAGTCTCTGTGGTATGTGTTCTCTAACTAGTAGAGTACGAAAGACCTGCATAAAGCCAAATTTTAACCACAGTTGCCGATAATCATGCAATTTACCTAACCAATCTGACCAGGCTTGCTCATCCTCTCTAAGCTTGTATAGATCTTCACCGCATAATCCAAATAAATCAGAGGCTAGTACTAATCTAGCCAGATCCTCATTATTTGGTTCTAGAAAAGATGATAATAACCACTCCATTTGACATGCTTCCGGTGAGGTGAACACGCTGTCACTAGCATGTTGGATACTGGGTACCCCTAGCTGTAATAAAGCATTGCGAATCTTTTTACCCTGCCAATGGCTCTGTACAAGAACAGCTATATCACCACCAACAAGTGCCCGGCTGTTTCCTTTATATGGAGTTTCACCAATGCAAGCACACCCGCGAGCTCCTAAATTGAGCAATCGAGAGATTTCAGCAGCAGTCGCCCACACAACACTCTCAACAGCTACGCTCCTAGATACTGGTTGGTCACTATTGTAATTTTTTAAAAACCAGAGACGTAAAGGCGGCTCTAAGTTATCTCTTATCCATAATTTTTCCAGCCGTCTATGTTCTGCGGTAGGACAAGCTTTTTGGAATGGAATGCTATCGAATAGGAATGGCGGCTGCTTAGTCGTCCCGAATACCGCATTCAAAGCAGTTACCAGGAGTGTATCAGAGCGCCAATTAACATCAAGTGTATAGTGATTTGGTATCGCACAGCGAGCACTTAAGTAAGTAAAGATATCTGCTCCACGGAAACTGTAAATAGCTTGCTTAGGGTCTCCTACTAGAAAAACTGGCTTACTAGTACCAGTGTATATATGACTGAAAATTTCGTACTGCATAGGGTCAGTATCTTGAAACTCATCGATCAAAATAGCTGAGTAACGCTTGCGCAAGCTCTCAACAAGCGCGTTCCCCTTCCTAGGGTGTCGCAAAACAGCATGCATATTAAGTAATAGATCATCGTAAGATTGTACTTGTTTCTGAAACTTGCGAGTTGAAGTTTCAGATTTACACCACTCTAGTAACTTATCTGAGATTTGACTACTATAGTAGTTTCCTATATCTCTACATATGACTTTCAGAGCTTGGCAAGCATCGAAGAAAGGATTATAAGGCGCAGTTTTCCCTTTTTTGACCGATCCCGGTGCCTGTAGTATAGGAGTAGTAAATTTCTCAAAGTTCTTAAAGAGTGTAACTTTCGGAACATCTAAAGTGAGATATTCATGCATAGCTTCTAGCCAGCTAGGCAGCGATTTCAAGCTGTATATCTGACGGTTGAGAACAGAAGAATTTAATAATATATCTTCTATATTAGCACGATGCGTCAGCCATAAATCCCGTGCTAACAGGAACTTGGTAGTTAGTACCTGTTCAAGCGTATCTCTATCTGATTCATTACCAATTGTATCAGTTTGAACATATGGCTTATTTAGATACTGTTCTATCTGTTCAAGCAACATTTCTGGACTGTAATGCTGATCTAGAAAATATTGCACCATAATTGGTGAAGCATTGTAGAATTCCCGCCGCCAGAAATCTTCAACAACTTCCCGCAATAAATCCTTAGTATCTGCTATTAGTTTAGTTTTGAATGGCAGTCCATTCTCGAAAGCACTGTCAACTAAGACACGCTTACAAAAACCATGAATAGTAAAGATGGCTGCTTCGTCAAAGCTACAGGCTGCGTTAGTTAACTGACGGATAGCACTATTATTGTCAGATGTTAGACTTAGCAAGCAATTTGCAAGCTCATCATCCTCAGGCGCCTGACTATTTAGAAAAGCATCACGGATTTGTAACAATCGCTCGCGTATACGAACACGCAGCTCATTAGTAGCGGCATTCGTATAGGTGACTACTAAGATACGGTTGGCTACAAGTGCAGCTTCAACTACTAGTCGCAAGTACAACGTGGTGATGGCACGAGTCTTTCCTGTTCCTGCACTGGCTTCAATAAGATTAATGCCAGCTAGTGGAATATGAAGCGGATCAAGGTTTTCCATTTTAGGTAATGGTATTAACCTTTAGCTTCCAGTAGAGTGGTATGTTTGCTTTCATAAATATTACCTAATCAAAATCGCAATTGTTACAGGTAGCGGAAAGTAGTACAATTTGCGTGATAATCATATTAAGTGAAAAAACCACATTTCTACATTTAAGATAGGATTTATGCTCAGAGACTAGTTTAAACTATTTATGTGGTTCAGTTTGCATGCATATGAATAGCGGCTTGAAGACTTCTACTGCTAGAGTCTCAAATTTCGTATCTAGCGGATAGGTATCACGGAATGCTAATCTATAGTATGGATCGTCTCCTTCAGCAGGATCATTATAGTAATACCTACTGCCTTCCCAAATGGTACGCGCTGAGTGTGACGCTTTACGCATATCTATGTGATTAATAATCTTCTGAGCATAGGCTAAAGCACTTTTAGGGAAAAAATGCAATGGGCTACACAATCCATGCCAATAAAGTTCTAGAAGCATCGCAAGTTGCGATTTAGCATTACCAATTGGATTAAGAATTATATCCTTGTCTGCAGCGACCCAACAGCTTTTCAATGAGGATCCAGCAGGTGCTATGATATTTAATACTAGGTGATGTAACCACAAATTCAAATAATCTACTGCCTTCATATCGGACATCCGATAAAATAACAACCCCTGCTGCGACGGTAACTTAGGTAAACAGCCAGTTAACCGAAATTTACCAATAGTTAAATCTAGGCTAAGAGATTCTGGTTTACACCCTAAAGATACGCGCTTTAAGTGCCTAGCAAACTTCACAACCCGCATATAATTCTGTGCGAATACAAAATCACCTACCCGGCCATGAGGTAGTTCTCCGCTAGCATACATCGCCTTTTTGATCTCAAATACTGGGTAATCGTTTAGGTGTAACTCTAAAACCTGGCTAATAAGTCGGTAGTTATCTAATCTGTCTAAGACAAATGGTTCGTGCGTCTCTAAGTTTTTCTTACTTTGCTCCAGCCGGATACCTAACCTTTCCTGTATCAACATGGCAGTTGGATTCTTGAAAAATTTCACTAACTTTCTTAAAGTTAACGAACGCATCGCCGGTGATGGTTCCGGCAGTGTGCTAATGAATAAAGGTATAGTAGTACTTAGATCACAGTGACCGGATAGGCTGCTGGCTGCCACCCACTCCTGCGCATAACTAAATAGATGGCTGTCTCCTCTAAAGTAACTCTGGTTAAATACCTGCAGTGGATGGTACGTGACCAACTGCTCACTGGCTAGCCCACCTTCATTACACTGGAACCCACGATCCACTATATCTAATAATTCCCCTACTAGTATAGAAGGTGGCAATACTGAGTTATCATGAATATTCCGACCGATATAGCTAATATAAAGGCATCTTCGCACCGACAACAGTATCTCCAAAAATAGATAACGATCATCCTGTCGGTGGGAAGGGTCGCCGTGCCGAGTCCAGCAAGACATCAAATCTATACCAAAAGGACGCTGGCGACTGGGATAAGCATCATTGTTCATTCCAATCAGACATATTACTGGAAACGGCACACTTCGCATTGGCGACATCCCGCAGCATATTATCCCACCACTAAGGGAAAAGCCAGGCCGGCCTTCGACAGTGTGTAACCTTCTGCGTAACTCAGCTTTGATTACTGAAAAGTTGACAGTCTGGCTAAATCTCGCCAGCCTTGCGTTCTCCCGTAACTCTTCGAGTACATTCCTAACCAACTGTAGTTGGCACTCTTCACTCTCTATAACTTTGAAAAACTGATCTAGTAAGACACTAATCTCTGCTACCCACTGTTCTACTAACAGTACTTGCCGTAGTCTAGAATCCAGTAAAGCCAAAGCGTCGATAAAAGCCTGTAAGTGTCCTAGAGCCTGCGCTTCATTGCCCTCTATATCGTCATAGGGAAGGATATCACCATACATATTCATTCCATCACTACAAAGTGCATATCCTAACAGTAGCCGATCTAGACCAGCCTGCCAGGTGTGCTCAGCGGTAGTTGGTAGGTTACAGTTACTCTTCAATCCAGCATTAATCCCCCAACGAATACGTACTACGTGCACCCAATGGTGAATTTGCCTCAAATCTTTTTCTGTTAATTTAAACCGCCGCCGTATCGCAGGTACATCCAGTAGTGCTAACACCTGTACAGAATCGAATCGACCTCCAATCAAATCCAATACATTAAAAAATACTTCAACTATAGATCCTTCAGAATCAACTACCGGCTCAATAAAGCTAACGGGAACTATATCCTTACGTGGACCACTTGCGAAAACTGCTCTTATCAGGGGACCATAAACATCTATTTCTGGTGACATTACAATCACGTCAGAGGGACACAAATCAGGTTGAGATTGAAACATAGCTAGTAGCTGATCATGTAACACCTCAACTTCTCGTACCTGGCTATGACAAGCGTGAATCTGAACTGAAAGTTCATTAGGAAGTAACGGCAGTTTCGGACAATCTCCATTTCCCCGGTTATGCAGGAGAAGAATATCAGCTTGTAACCAGTGTAATAAATTATTATTAACTGGGGTAACAAAGCAATCCCATTCAGAGTATGGATAAAATTTCAGGAGATCAAGGAAATCCCGACCTTGTTTGCCAAGCGAGTCCAAAAGTGGATTACCAGTGTTAAGATAAGTAGCATCTATGTCGGTCTTTTCACTTAAACTAGCTATGTCACGTTCTTGGTGAACATCACCCCAGTATTTCTGACAGGGGTCGAGTATAAACCAGTGAACATCTATATGTAGCGACAACTTAGCTATTAAATCAAGATAAAGAGGTGGTAAAGCAACTACACCAACAATAGCAACTCGCTCTGGCAAACGGTTTTTCCCATAAACTAGGCTGTCTAAGGTACTAGTAAACTGTTTATAAATTCTCACCTGATGGGGTTGTTCACTATACGCCGCGACTAACAGTCGCCACAGCTCAGCCTGCCAGTGTTCCTCCTCTCCTGCTTCCCATTGCATAATCCAGTCGGGGCGATACATCAGATATTTATCAAAGCAGTCAGTGATATGGCATGCTAGTTCATAACAACGAAAATCATCAGTATCTCCATCGAGATAAGTATGCAGAGGTTCAAAACATGGTACAACATCCAGGTTTCGCAATAATTTCATTATACGCCAAATAAGAACTGGCTCATTAAAAGTGGAGACCGCTGGCAACTTCCCTAGCACCAACCGGTTCATTTCATACAGAAAACTTTCTGGAAGCTGCCATACTACATTTGTACAAATACCTAATAAGTTGGCAAGACGCAGAGTCAGCCAGCGTGCCATACCGTTACTTTGAACAACTACAACTTCTTTCGCTAGGACTGAGCGCATCATTGGTTGCTGCTGTAACAAATCGGATAGACGGTCGATCAGAATCTCGAAATTGTTACTACGGTATGTAAAAAGCATATTCATACCCAAGTTTTAATAATACTAATAGGAATTAGGAATCAGCAAAGAGCCGAGCCCCATTGCCTAATTTTCTTAGGAACTGCTATGTATTTAGCATCCTTAAATGCTAGCCAGACTGATCGCAGGCCGCCATTCCCAATATTTCTGTACTGCTTTTATTCAGTCTCAGCTGAGTTCTGAGAATAGAATCTAGCAACGCTGCACTCGATATAATGCGTATGTGTGGTTTTGGCAGTGAGATACCTAAGTGTCGGCCTAGAGTTTCCTGCATGTTATATAAAGAGTATCGTAACCTTGTAGCCCAGCTTGATGATTCCGTATGAACTATCCATTCTGCAGCATCCAGACGGATCAGAACGGCATGATCGTGTAGATGAGGTGGTAAGTAGGAGCGAAAAATCAGGCTCATCCTTACTAGATATTGTACCTGTTCTATCAATATTCCCAGAGTTCCATTTTTATGGAATAGAACTTCACCAACTGTGCATATGGGTCCGGATTGTTGTCTGTATTTTTGCAACTGCGATATATTAAGTAGGTCCTTATCGGAGGTTGCATACTGACAATTTTGAGTTGTTGCTGATTGCTCGATACCTTCTATTCTCTGAAACCCACTGTTGGATGGCACCATCGTTGCAGAATTTGTAGGTTGAGTTACTGGTTCTAACAAATCTTTATTAGAGATATAACCACGCAACATTCCTAAGAGTTGGGAAGTATGACGTTTGGCAATAACACGGGCATCTTCAGAATATAACACTACTAGAGCTCCAGCTTGCGGCTAGCTCTTGCTGCCGCAATGACAAAAAATACTAAAAACAGAAACAAGCGGATAGATAGCAAGTAGCATCATAACCTTGAACTGGTGGTTCGACCTTCATCAATTACTCACTACTATCTAAATCTCATAGATTTCTGTAAATTTCTAAAACTCTATATATGATGAGTACTACCATACAATAGAACAATAGAATAGACATGGTTAATATAACAGCTGGAGAATAAGACGTTACATTCCATTATCTCTGTATCAGAGTAGCAGGCCAGTAAATAGCTATTTAGATGATAATCATCCTAAATTTATAAAGAATTTATAGGTAACGAATAGCACTAGGGATAGGGAAAATAGTCTCGAGTTCAAAACAGATAAAAGTCTTGTGAAAAGTGCTTAGATACAACACAAAATACATACTAGTGACCTCTAATGTGAGGTCCTCTAATCATTTAGCGAGGTTATGGACACACTTCAAAACTATGAATCTAAAGTCGAAGGATTCACCTTAGTCTATCCAGCCGTAGGTGCGGAAATAACAAAACATCTCGGATTGATGGGACATCTGCGAGGATCATAACCAGCCGATCGATACCTATACCCTCACCTGCTGTAGGTGGTAACCCATACTCTAGAGCTCTTATATAATCAACATCATAGTGCATAGCCTCATAATCCCCTGCAGCTTTCGCTTCTACCTGAATACGGAAACGTTCAGCCTGATCCTCAGGATCGTTCAACTCAGAGAACCCGTTAGCGATTTCATGTCCACCCACGAAAAACTCGAAGCGATCAGTTATAGTGGGATCAGTATCGTTGCGTCTAGCCAAAGGCGATACTTCAATAGGATAGGCAGTAATAAACGTAGGGTTAAGTAACTGATGTTCAACGGTATGATCAAAAATGTCCATTTGTATTCTTCCTAAACCACAACACGTCTGAACCTGCAGACCAAACTCCGTAGCGATTTTACTAGCAGCTCCTAAATCATTCAATTGGGCGGTAGTAATATTCGGATTAAAACGCAGGATTGCCTCTTTAACCGTCATCCTCTGAAATGGCTGACCGAAATCGTAGATTTGATTCTGATGTTTGATCAGGGTACTACCAATTAATGTTTCTGTCATGTTGCGTAGCAACTGCTCACTCAAATTCATAAAATCTTGATAGTCAGCGTAGGCTTGGTAGAACTCCAACATAGTAAATTCTGGGCTATGCCAAGTAGATAATCCTTCGTTACGGAAGTTACGGTTAATTTCATAAACCTTCTCTAAACCACCAACAACGAGACGCTTGAGATATAACTCTGGGGCTATACGCAAATATAATTGCATATCTAACGCATTGTGATGAGTAATGAACGGACGTGCTGATGCACCTCCAGGTACAGCCTGCATCATAGGAGTCTCAACTTCTAAAAACCCCCGCTGATTGAAAAACTCGCGTATATAAGATATTATGGCCGATCGTAATTTAAATGTAGCCCGGGTTGATTGGTTTACCATCAAGTCTATATAGCGTTGGCGATGACGTGTTTCCTGATCTGATAACCCATGGAACTTTTCTGGTAACGGCCGGATTGCTTTTGTCAATAGTCGCAGACTATCGACCTTCACTGATAACTCGCCGGTATTAGTTTTATAGACTGTTCCCCCAGCACCGAGGATATCACCTATATCCCAATTTCTAAAGTTGCTGTACAGTTCATCTCCAAGCAAATTTTTTTGGATAACTAACTGAATATCCCCAGACATATCGCGCAACTGTGCAAAGCTCATCTTCCCTATGACTCGCTTGGCCATCATTCTACCAGCAACGAAGACTCGGATAATAGTAGACTCCAGCTCAGTGTTATCTAGCTTGTCGTAAGATTGGTGCAATTCCCCTGCTAGGGCATCACGTCGAAAATCCGTAGGGTATGGATTATCAGATTTCCGCAACTTATTCAGCTTCTGGCGGCGTATAGAGATCAAATTGTTCTCATCAGGAT
>CAIRZE010000025.1 GCA_903882995.1 uncultured Candidatus Competibacteraceae bacterium | reverse complement strand
GTGATATCGCTAATCTGTAAATGCCCTGCCATAACCTCATCAACCATCCGCTGAGCAGCTTGGGTAATATCCCAACGCCCGCCGTAATTGGCTGCGATTACTAATGTCAGGCCAGTGTTCGTAGCTGTTCTGTGTTGGGTTTTATCGATACAATCCCGTAAATTACACGAAAACGCCTCATGATCGCCGATAAAGCGCAACTTTATGTTTGCTTCATCTAAACGGCGAATCTCACCACGTAGGGTTGCAATAAAAAGATTCATCAGTACTTCGACTTCTCGGCGGGGACGTCGCCAATTTTCACTGCTAAATGCGAACAAAGTTAATACCTCTATACCACGCTCGGTGCAAGCCTGCACGATCCTGCGTGCCGCCTTGACACCTTCCCGATGGCCTGCAGCACGCGGCAATGACCGGTGCCGTGCCCAGCGGCCGTTACCGTCCATTACAATAGCAATATGGCGAGGCATCGTCCTCTCATTAGGCTGTTTCAGCAAGTCAGAAGCACGATCTGACATCCTGGTGAGTCCCCGTCTAAACCTATGGGCCCATAGTGCATCCATATAGCAAAAGTTTATATTTCCATTAACTCGGATTCCTTAACAGAAATCACTTTATCCACTTCCTGAATATAGCGATCTGTCAACCTCTGGATCTCTTCCTGAGTTTGTCGCTCGGCGTCTTCAGTAATTTTCTTATCTTTAAGTAGGGATTTAAGTTGGTGATTACTATCACGGCGAATATTACGAATTGCTACCTTTATACCTTCTCCTTCATGCCGAACGATCTTAACCAGATCTCGACGACGCTCCTCATTCAGTGGTGGCAGAGGTACCCGTATCGTTGTCCCAGCAGAAGCCGGATTCAATCCTAAATCGGATTTTAAAATTGCTTTTTCGATCATCCCGATCATATTCTTTTCCCATGGCGTAACTAATAATGTACGAGTATCTGCTAAACTAACGGAGGCTAGTTGGTTGAGAGACACTTCGGAACCATAGTAGCTGACTGTAATATGATCAAGCAGACTAGCATGAGGACGCCCCGTACGCAGTTTTGTCAATTCCTGCTTGAGATTATCAATGCTTTTCACCATCCTAGTGGTGGCTTCTATTTTGATTTCATTGATCATGGTTTCATTCCCGTACCACAGTGGTACCCATGTTTCCGCCACACACAACCCTTATCAGATCACCTTGGCGGTTGATGTTAAAAACTCTCAGCGGCATATCATGCTCTCTACACATAACTATAGCTGTAGCGTCCATGACTTTTAGCTTCCGGGCTAAGACCTCATCATATGTAAGCCTTTCATAACGCACTGCCTTTGGATCTTTCAAAGGGTCAGCTGAGTAAATACCGTCTACTTTAGTAGCCTTAAGCATCACGTCAGCGTTTATCTCTATAGCACGTAAGCTGGCAGCGGAATCAGTTGTAAAAAATGGATTACCGGTACCAGCCGCAAAGATTACCACTCTACCTTTTTCCAAATGGCGGATAGCCCGGCGACGGATGTAATCCTCACATACCTGATTAACTCGGATGGCTGACATAACGCGAGTAAATACACCAATCCGCTCAAGTGTATCTTGCATAGCTAAAGAGTTCATCACTGTAGCTAACATACCCATATGATCAGCAGTTACGCGATCCATACCTGCCTTAGCTAACCCTTCACCGCGCAATAAATTGCCACCACCAATCACCATGCCTACTTCTACACCAAGTGTACGCAACTCCCGCACCTCACCAGCCATGCGTTCGATTACATTAGTATCGATTCCAAACACTTCCTCACCCATTAGAGCCTCTCCACTGAGCTTTAGAAGAATCCGCTTGAACACTACCGGTCTGGAATCGTGCATCGGCGCAACCCACATAAAATAGAAAACAGGCAGATTGTATTCTGATCAACAGGCTCTTACAGCTAGAGCAAGAGCAAAGATCTATCTTATCTAGATCGTCAATCATCAAGGCTGCCTAGGCTGCACTGCCCGAACAAGGTTAGACGATCTAGAATTTAGTTACCCTGAATCTGATTTATTATTAATCATCGAATCGCCAAAAATTTGCTGATTTTTTTCAATTCCTTCACCAAGTTCGAAACGCTGGAAGCGAATTATCCTTGCATGCCGAGAGCTCAGCAACTCAGCTACACTCTGATCAGGATTCTTAACAAAATTCTGACCTAGAAGAGTCACTGACTCTAAATACTTACGAAGTCTACCTTCGACAATTTTACTAACTATTTTATCGACTATATTCGCAGGCTTGCCTCTTACTGTTTCAGCTGCTTGTACAGCATAAATTTCTTGCTCTTTGGCTATGATTTCATCCGGAACCTGTTCCGTGCTAATGCAGAGCGGTCTGCTAGCGGCTATATGCATAGAAATATCCTTGGCCAATTCAGCATCACCACCATCCAACTCAACCAGAACGCCGATCCGAGTCCCGTGTAGGTAACAACCCAATACTCCTTTAGCGCTGATGAATCTAGCAAAGCGGCGAACTATAATGTTCTCGCCGATCTTGGCAACACAGTGTTGCCGTTCTTGCTCAACGCTATCTCTATCATTAGATATTTTAGATGATAAGAGAGTCTCCAGATCAACCGCCTGACTGCTAATTGCAGTATCAATGACAACATTTACGAAGTTGCGAAAATCACTATTGTTGGTAACAAAGTCAGTTTCGCAGTTGGTCTCGACCATAACAATCTTACCAGCCATCTGTTTAATAGCGATTAAACCCTCCATAGCAATGCGGCTAGCTTTATTATCAGCCTTTGCTTGGCCGGACTTACGCATTAGTTCGACTGCTGCTTCAATATCTCCGCTTGTTTCCTGCAAAGCTTTTTTACACTCCATCATGCCTGAACCAGTGCGCGCGCGTAGTGTCTTAACAAGTGCTGCGGTAATCTCCACCATTCCTACTTACCTCCTCTCCACCAAGACCATAATTCAACTTATTCATGAAGATAAAGCGAATATAAAAGTCTAATCTAGTCCTAGAACTGAAGCCATTCCCAACTCAAATGTAGAAAGAAGCCTCAAGCACTATCTATAGAATGAAGCGACTCCTCAGCAAGCTCTATGAACTCTTCTTCGACACTGCGACCTGACGCCATAAGAGCTCTACCTTCAAGGACAGCATCTGCCAATCCACCTAGGTAAAATTGGATCGAGCGGATAGCATCGTCATTGCC
>CAIRZE010000024.1 GCA_903882995.1 uncultured Candidatus Competibacteraceae bacterium | reverse complement strand
TCCAATATGACGTTTCCTAGACTTTCTTGACGAGAAGCAGATACACATAAAGTCAGCTGGTTCTTGAAAACGCCCAGCTTCATCACGCCAACCAGTCCAGCGTACTCGATCTTCAATATTAAGCTGTTGAGAATATCTTTGAAGCTGTATCCATAGCGGTCCATTCCCAACTATTATTAAGTAGGTAGGACGATCATCAATAGCTGCTGGAATATTCGCGAAAGCAACCAGCAAATCATCAAATCCTTTAACTGGATGTAATTTGCTAACCGCAATTATGGTCAATGCCTCAAGAGGAATTGCAAGATCACTTCGTAATTGTTGCAGATCGGCTATAGTACTCGGATTATATGGAGATACAAAATCGCTTATAAGGAAAAACCTCCCTAAGGGAAATCCATTGTTGATTAAGTAACTAAATATACCGGAACTAGCTACGATCCAGGCATGAGCGTAGCGAAACCCATCTAGAGAATAGTAACCCACCCAATCTGGCTAGGTGAATCGGGCATCTATTTATAGCTCAAATTAGTAAGCCTCACAGCCCTCCCCATACAGGTTTGGACAATTCTGGAGAGCTTTTACTCAAAATTCTTGCAATTTCCCAACGGGACCGAAAATCTCACACTGCTCGCATTGGTACCCGAGGTTGTATAACATTGAGAATATTTTATCTGATATGCCACTACTCTTTGCGGTGATAGTTGATACTGGATAACCACGTGATGACAGTGCATTTACAAGCCGAATGAAGAGTAGTTCAGCACCACCAATTGCCCCACTGCTAACTATATGACAAGAAGGAAACCATTTTTATAGTGATAAAATACGGGTGGTATACATCAGCATTTTATGAACATTTACCAATAAGTTACTGAAAATTTTTCATAGAGCTATTCCTACCAGGTAGGAATTGAATCAACTTCAGATAAATATGACTGCTTCTTATACATATCTTATTATCACAACCTATTAAGCTGTATGTGGCAGCTCATCTCTTTTTAAATTATCAATAAATTTGATTGTGCATCGCCTGTAATCTACTTTAAAATCGGCGTAGATAGGAAACAACTTGAGCTTAATCAAATACTAAGTCTAAGAGTCTATTCATAATTTATCACCCTGTAATTTGTCTATGATAGGCCAATCTAGTTGTTCATCTGATTATTTAATTTAAGAGAACCCGGTTAAGGCCCTTCGATTAGTATCTGCTATCTCCGACTGTGATATAAATGGCAGATTAACTTAAGCTTTTTTTATAATTTTTAGCTATATGAGGCTAGGGTGGTGTTTATTCCATGTTGCTGATATACCAAGTCTCTTGGTAGCATATACAAGGTTTTTTCTCAAACTCTGAGATTCTATAAATAACTATTAGCAGAGATATCGCAAGTTGATATCGATTTCTGGTCAAAGTATCAGCATGCCTTATGATAAGGTCATAGGGAACAGCGGTTACGGTATACACGCTCAAGGAATAGCAAACAACTGCCGCCGCCGGTACAAGTTTAGTTAGCTTCTATGGGTTGGGTTATAAAGATTATTACGACCATAAGGTTGAGTTTTAAACCGGCGATGTACCCATAGGTACTGTTCTGGTGTTTGGCAGATATAACTCTCCAGCATCTCGTTGATACGCTGAGTATCTGCTTTAATATCATTACTTGGAAAATTCGTCAGTGCCGGGAGAATGATAACCTTATAACCAATTTCACCTGGTAATCTTATAGGAAAGTATGGGACTACAGCAGCACCGCTTATCTTTGCTAAACGAGAAGTAGCCGTGACTGTACATGCTGTTACCCCAAAGAAAGATGTAAAGATGCTATTTCTGAGACCATGGTCCTGATCAGGTGCATACCAGACTGTTTGTCCTTCTCTGAGAGCACGTAGCAATCCACGTATGTCTTTGTGTGGTAATGGAGGTAATTTAGATCTATTCCATCTCTCAGAGTACATGAAGGACTCATACAACCGGTTTTTATGGGGTCTATAAATAGCATGGAAAGGTTGGTGCCAAGTAATAAAGCGTGCTCCTAGCTCCATCGTTGTGAAATGACCTGTTAAGAGAATTACACCATTCCTGTATCCTACAGCCTTTTTGAGATTTTCTGCACCTTCTATTTTGATTAATCCCCGCAATTTCTTATCTGTTGCCCACCAAGCCATAGCCGTTTCGCATAATCCCATACCCAATGCAGCAAAATGAGCTTTTAGCAACATAGTCTGCTCGGTTTGACTTAAAGTCGGAAAACAGAGTTTTAGATTAATTTCAGCGATAAGCCGCCGACTCTTAGCAATATGCCGTAACAGATTGCCAATCTGTTTACCTATAGCTAGCTGCCATTGAAATGGTAACATGGCTATGACTCTCATTAAACCTAGACCGAGCCATGTTAGCCAATAATATGGCTTTAGATAATACCAATTAAACCAAGTTGTTGTGGTCACAGCTGAGAATATACATATTAATATTGCTGTTAGTTTGCGCTAATATTTCAGAATCGAATAATTTTATGGTGCGGATCTATCAACCCTCTATCTCTTCCTCTATCAATACACTCCTCTAAATTTTTATCAAGTTCATATACATTGCGGCGTCACGTTTGCCTAAATATTCACATTAGGGATCTGCGGTATATACTTTTAACCAGTAGGGATCAGCGGCAATGGAATTGGCAACGAAATTATTTATTAGATAATTTAATATTTAGACTTAAAACCAAATCCATCCGCTAGAGACTAGTTAATTCATATTGATAATTCAATCTAAATTTTGACTGATCCGAGGTCTATAAATTTTTCAAAAACTCTCAAAAAAGGTCTTGCCATTAGAGATTTCATAGTTATAATGAGCGTCTCGTTGCCATAGAGGCAGCAGTCAGCAAGGGATTATGGAGCTGTAAAGCGTGGATAGGGTGGGTGGTCCCAATTCTTTATACAAATTGGTTAGGTTATTGGAGAGGGGGTTTGCGTGTTAAGAGACACGCTATCACTTCTCTAAGATTTTAGAGAGTGCTCTGGCGGTGAGAGAGATTAGTAGTAAATAGATATGATTTAGAATCGAACTGAAGAGTTTGATCCTGGCTCAGATTGAACGCTGGCGGCATGCTTAACACATGCAAGTCGTACGGAGGTAGCAATACTTCAGTGGCGGACGGGTGAGTAATGCGTAGGAATCTGCCCTATAGTGGGGGACAACCTGGGGAAACCCAGGCTAATACCGCATAATCTCGTGAGAGGAAAGCGGGGGATCGTAAGACCTCGTGCTAGAGGATGAGCCTACGTCCGATTAGCTAGTTGGTAGGGTAAAGGCCTACCAAGGCGATGATCGGTAGCTGGTCTGAGAGGACGATCAGCCACACTGGGACTGAGACACGGCCCAGACTCCTACGGGAGGCAGCAGTGGGGAATATTGGACAATGGGCGCAAGCCTGATCCAGCAATGCCGTGTGGGTGAAGAAGGCCTGCGGGTTGTAAAGCCCTTTAGGCAGGGAGGAAAGACGCTATACGAACAATGTAGCGTTTTGACGTTACCTGCAGAATAAGCACCGGCTAACTCCGTGCCAGCAGCCGCGGTAATACGGAGGGTGCGAGCGTTAATCGGAATTACTGGGCGTAAAGCGTGCGTAGGCGGCTTAGTTAGTCAGTCGTGAAAGCCCCGGGCTTAACCTGGGAATTGCGGTTGAAACGGCTAGGCTCGAGTGGGCTAGAGGATCGTGGAATTCCGGGTGTAGCGGTGAAATGCGTAGAGATCCGGAGGAACACCGATGGCGAAGGCAGCGATCTGGGGCCACACTGACGCTGAGGCACGAAAGCGTGGGGAGCAAACAGGATTAGATACCCTGGTAGTCCACGCGGTAAACGATGAGCACTAGACGCCGGGAGGGTGACCTTTCGGTGTCGCAGCTAACGCGTTAAGTGCTCCGCCTGGGGAGTACGGCCGCAAGGTTGAAACTCAAAGGAATTGACGGGGGCCCGCACAAGCGGTGGAGCATGTGGTTTAATTCGATGCAACGCGCAGAACC
>CAIRZE010000023.1 GCA_903882995.1 uncultured Candidatus Competibacteraceae bacterium | reverse complement strand
GTCGGGGCGAGAGGATTCGAACCTCCGACCACCTGCACCCCATGCAGGTACGCTACCAAACTGCGCCACGCCCCGGAATCACAGATTGACTACTCTATTACAACCTATTACATTACAACTGTGAATATCTAAAGCTTTTCCAAAGCTAAACGGCAATTGAAGATATCAACCCGCGCTTTAAGTTTCTGGCCAGGATGAAAAGTAACGACCCTACGTGCCGTTATTGGTATTTCCTGACCAGTTTTTGGATTACGTCCTGGTCGTTCATTTTTATCTCGTAAATCGAAATTACCAAATCCAGATAGCTTTATCTGTTGTCCATGTTCCAAAGCATCACGAATTTCTTCGAAGAAGATCTCTACTAGCTCTTTAGCTTCACGTTTATTGATGCCAAGTTCTTCGAACAATCTCTCTGCCATGTCAGCTTTTGTAAGTGCCATGCTACTAAATCCTAAGCGTCGCATCTAAATCTTCTATTAGTCCAGAAATAATACCGGATATTGTCTCTTCAATCATATGATCGGTAAGATTGCATGAGAAATCTTGTAAAATCAATCCTAAAGCTAAACTCTTTCGGCCATTTGGGACTCCTGTGCCTCGATAAATATCGAAAAAGCGTACCTCACGCAGCAACTCACCACCATGTTGGCGGATACAGTCGTAAACAGATTGTGCTGTAACGGTTTCATCCACTGAAAAAGCGATATCCCGACGACTGAAGGGAAATTTGTGGAGATCCATAAATCCTGGTATTCCCATTCTTTGTATTCCTTTTAGCAGCAACTCGAATACAAAGACATCTCCTTTTATACCTAATTTACGCGCAATATATGAATGTAAAGCACCTATCCAGCCTATTGGAACTGATTGTTGTATATCACTAACTACTTTCCTTCTGATGCGTGCACTCTGACCTGGATTTAGTGCTGGATGTTGAGCCGCGCAGAACTCAAAAGATTGCAATTCACCAGTCAGGGATAATAGTGCCTCAATATCTGATTTAAGATCATAGAAATCTACTAGTTTATTTCTAATGCCCCACTGTTCCGGTAATAGGCACCCAGCAGCTACTCCTCCTAAGTAAATATCCTGTTGTAACAAGTCATCCGCCAAAATAAAGTTAGAACCGCACTCGAATAATCGCAATCGCGTTTGTTGCCGATTTTGATTGTATATTACGGCTTTTAGCAATCCAGGCCACAGATTAGTACGCATGACCGCTAGATCAATAGAAATTGGATTAGCCAGCGCTAAAGGCTTAGATTCAGGATCCAGATATTTCTGGAATACTGGATCAACAAAACTATAGGTAATAGCTTCTTGAAAACCACGTTGTACTAATATTGATTTAAACTGTTCTAGAGAGATCAGACCCTCAGGCTGAGGGGTCATTGACAATAAGGCTAATGGGCGGTTGCTCGGTATATGTTCATAGCCGTGAACTCGAACTATTTCCTCAATTATATCAGCTTCTATTGTGATATCAGACCGGCTGCTAGGTGGAATTACACACCAGTGATTGCACTCAAAAGAAACAATCATGTTCAGTCGACAAAGAGTTTCCTCGACCTCAGATACAGATACCTTCATACCTAGAAGTTTTTCTATGCGTTCCGGTCTCAAAATGATTGTCTGTTGCATTGGTAAATAATCTTGGAAAACCTCTTCAATAATCGGCCCCGGGTTTCCACCTGTTATAGCGGTCAACAGCTGGGTCGCACGCTCAATAGCGCGGCGCTGCAATGATCCTGTATCTATCCCACGTTCAAAACGGTAAGAAGAATCTGTCTGCAAACCATAACGACGGGCACGACCAGCAATGCTTGTTGGTAAGAAAAGCGCGCTCTCCAGAAATACATCACGAGTAGTACCTGTACAGCTACTAATCTCACCACCCATGATACCAGCTATTGCTAAAGGGCCGTTGCGATCAGCTATCAATAGAGTTTCTGTATCCGGTTCTACTATTACTCCATTTAGTAATTTTAAGCGATCACCAGGTTGTGCACGACGTACCTCAATACCACCGATTAACCGACTTAAATCAAAAGCATGCATCGGCTGGCCGAGCTCCAGCATGACATAATTAGTTACATCTACCAATGGTCCTAGGGCACGTATATCGGCACGGCGCAACCGCTCTCTCATCCATAGCGGCGTCTCAGCGGTAGAATCAACTCCCCTAATTACCCTACCTATATATCTAGGACAGTCAGCTGGATTGAGTAAAGATATTGGAAAAACAGCATCCGAAACTGGTGCGATCATATCTACCGATTGTTGGTGGAACTCACACCGATTGAGCGCTGCTATCTCACGAGCGATCCCTTCCATGCATAAACAATCACCGCGATTAGGAGCCAATTCAATTTCAATCAATGAATCATCCAATTCTAGCAGTTGACGTACGCTCTGGCCAGGGTAGCTATTAACAGGTAAAGCTAAAAGACCTTCTGAACCTTCTAAGCCTAACTCTTGTGCTGAACACAACATACCCTGAGATTGGATACCACGTATTTTTGATGGCTTTATCTTCAAACCACATGGTAGAACTGCGCCTATTAAAGCGGTTGGTACATGCATTCCTACTGCAGCATTCGGAGCACCACAGACAATTCTTAGAAAATCACTGGTACCTATATCTACTATAACAATACTTAAACGATCAGCATTAGGGTGTGGCGTCAATTCTACTAATCTACCGACTACGACTTGCTCAAATGGGGGGGCAGCCGTTGTAACACCGACAACCTCTAGACCAGCCATTGTCATTTGTGCCACTAGCTCGGTACTAGAAATCTTAAGATCGACCCATTCCCTCAACCAGTATTCGCTGACCTTCATATTAAACTCGCGCTATATTGAATCACCGAAACTGTTCTAGGAAACGTAGATCATTTTCGAAGAACAAACGTATGTCTTTAACACCGTAGCGCAACATAGCTAGCCGCTCAATACCCATCCCGAAAGCATACCCGGTATAACTCTCATTATCTATGCCAAGCCTCTCGAAAACACTAGGATGCACCATACCGCAACCTAGTACCTCTAACCAGCCGCTGTCTTTGCAGATACGGCAACCATCACCGCTACAGACCACACATCGAATATCTACCTCAGCAGAAGGTTCAGTAAAAGGGAAATAAGAGGGCCGGAACCGCATTAAAAGATTACACTCAAAGAAATTACTTAGAAAATCATTCAGCACACCTTTAAGTTCTGCAAAATTCACACCATTATCTACCACTAAGCCTTCAACTTGATGGAACATTGGTGAATGAGTCAGATCAGAATCACAACGATAAACACGACCAGATGCTATAAACCGCAATGGTGGTTTCTGGCACTCCATCACTCGAATTTGCACCGAAGAGGTATGAGTACGCAGTAAAGTATGATCATCGAAATAGAAAGTATCATGCATTGCACGGGCAGCATGGTGTTTTGGTATGTTAAGTGCTTCAAAATTACGGAAATCGTCCTCTACTTCAGGGCCTTCAGCTACAGAGAAACCAATCCTAGAAAATAAATCTTCGATCCGTGATAAGGTCCTGCTAATGGGATGATAACCACCAGGCTTCTGTCCTCGTCCTGGTAGAGTAACATCGATAGCCTCGCTGGCTAGATTTACATCAAGCGCCACTGCTTCCAGCACATTTCTGCGAGCAGATATAGCTGCTTCAACTGTTTGTTTTACATAATTGATAGCCTGCCCGGCTTCACGCCTCTGTTCAGATGGCAAAAGCCCAAGCTCACGTAGTCTCTTAGTCAGAATACCTTTCTTACCCAGATAAAATACACGCAACATATCAAGCTCAGCTAGACTGCTAGTGTTTGCAATCCCAGCCTGGGCAGATTGACTCAGTTCAGATAATGTATCCACAAGGATATGACCACCAGTGGTGCTAAAGGGAAAGAGCACTAAACTTGATTTCCTGACTCCCATCACTACTTAAAAATTTATAATGGTGTAGAGTATGCCTATGTATTTCTTCAAGCAACTTTATCTATTCAGGCAACACCCAGTGCTACTTTGGCACAGTTGGCCAATTCTTTAAATGTTATCCTATCAAAAACTGCAATATCTGCTAATACCTTGCGGTCTATCTCGATAGCAGCCTGCTTAAGGCCATTAATAAACCGGCTGTAAGACAAGTTATTTTCACGGGCACCTGCATTGATGCGTATAATCCATAGGGCGCGAAAATCACGTTTCTTCTGGCGGCGATCGCGATAAGCATACTGGCCAGCCTTAGTTACAGCCTGCTTTGCAACTCGGAACACTTTACTACGTGCACCATAATAACCCTTAGCTTGTTCCAAAACTTTCTTGTGTCTTGCATGAGCAACGACACCGCGTTTCACTCTCGGCATAGTCTAACTACTCCAGTGAGATCAACTGTAAGGTAACATCCGGCGAACAGCGGGAACATCTACGGCTGCTACAGTGGTGGTACTACGCAACTGTCGCTTCCGCTTAGTCGACTTCTTTGTTAGAATATGCCGGCGTTGTGAATGTGAACACTTATATTTACCAGACCCAGTGTGAATGAAACGCTTAGCTGCACCGCGGTTGCTTTTCATCTTCGGCATTACATGGCTCCACTATTTTAAAACACATACCTAAAAACACACACAGGTCAACCAACCGCTAATATAATAGATATATACTAGAAGTAGAGAAGGAAATGGTCATTTTTTCCTAATAGGCGTGATAGTCATCACCATCTGACGTCCTTCCATTCTTGGCCGCTGTTCCACAGCGCCATATTGAGAGAGATCGTCCTCAACACGCTTTAAGAGCTGGCTACCCAGGTCCTGATGTGCCATCTCCCTGCCTCGAAATCGCAGAGTGACTTTGGCCTTATCACCATCATTCAGGAACCGCATCAAGCTACGCAGCTTGACTTGATAGTCCCCTTCATCTGTCCCAGGACGAAATTTAATTTCCTTTACTTGGATCTGCTTCTGCTTCTTTTTTGCTTCTTGTTGTTTTTTTGATACCTCAAACCTATACTTTCCGTAGTCCATGATACGACAGACTGGCGGCTTAGCGTTCGGAGAGATTTCTACTAGATCCAATTCAGCTTCCTCAGCAAGACGCTTTGCTTGCATTAAGGAAACCACACCGGCCTGTTCGCCGTCTTGATCTATCAGGCGTATCTCTCGTCCAGTAATTTCATCATTTAGCCTAAGCTGATTGTTTGCGACTATTTTGCGATCCTCCAATAATTAACCAGTCCGTCCGCGGCGTGCTACATCACTTTGTAGCAACTGCACAAACGCCTGAATGTTCATAACTCCTAGGTCCTTACCGGCTCTTGAACGTATAGCGATAGTTTCGGTTTTTATCTCTCTATCGCCTATGATTAGCATATATGGAACACGTTGTAGAGTATGCACGCGAATTTTAAAACTGATTTTTTCGTTTCTCAAGTCAGATTCAGCCCGAAAACCTCTTTGTATAAGGAACTTTTCGACTTTAACAGCATATCCTGCTTGCTGCTCTGTAATATTAAGGACTACTACCTGTACAGGAGCTAACCACACCGGAAGCCCGGCAGCATATTGCTCAATCAAAATGCCAATAAAGCGCTCTATGGAGCCCAGGATAGCACGATGTAACATAACCGGTATCCGCTTGCTACCGTCCTCTGCAACATAGCAAGCATCTAGCCGACTCGGCATTGAAAAATCTATCTGAATAGTGCCACACTGCCACAGCCGCTCTAGACAATCGCGCAGTACAAATTCAATCTTTGGGCCATAGAAAGCGCCCTCTCCCGGCTTTAATTGCCATGGTAAGCCCCTTTGATTCAAAGCTAGTTCTAAAGACTTTTCAGCTTTATCCCATACTGCATTGCTCCCTACCCTCTGCTCAGGCCTTGTAGAGAGAACTAATTGTACTTCATTAAAATTAAAATCATTATAAATCTGGAATAATAAATCCATGAACCTTGAAACTTCACTTTGAATCTGATCCTCCGTGCAGAAGATATGAGCGTCATCCTGGACAAAATTACGCACCCGCATCAAACCGTGTAAAGTCCCAGAAGGTTCATTACGATGGCAAGAACCAAATTCTGATAGTCGTAACGGTAACTCCCGGTAACTGTGCAGTCTCTGATTATAAACTTGTATATGGCAGGGACAGTTCATAGGCTTAACAGCATAGTCGCGGTTTTCTGATGCTGTAGTAAACATATATTTATGGAACTTTTCCCAATGTCCAGAACGTTCCCAGAGACTACGGGACATAATCTGTGGAGTATGAACTTCCTGATAGCCATTCTCGCGTAATAAATGACGAATATAGTTCTGAATTTCGATATACACCCGCCATCCATGATCATGCCAGAATACCATACCAGGCGCTTCTTCCTGAAAGTGAAATAAATCAAGTGCCTTGCCGACTTTACGATGATCCCGTTTCTCTGATTCTTCTAATCTATATAAATAGGATTCTAGAGAGCGTAGATCGATCCAAGCTGTACCATAAATACGCTGCAGCATATCATTACGGGAGTCCCCACGCCAGTAAGCGCCGGCGAGTTTCATTAATCTGAACGCCTTAAGTTTACCAGTAGTAGGGACATGTGGGCCACGGCAAAGATCTATAAAATCAGCCTGTCTATAAAGAGAAATATTCTCATTACCAGAGATATCATTGATTATCCTGACCTTGTATTCCTCACCTAGATTATGAAATAGATCTACTGCTTCATCACGCTGTATAACTAATCGTTCTATTAGAATATCCTGGCTTGCTAATTCCTCCATACGCATCTGGATACGTCTCAGATCCTCAGGCATAAATGGATTCTTAACAGCAAAATCATAATAGAAGCCGTTATCTATTACTGGACCAATAGCCAACTGTGTTGTTGGATATAGTTGTTTAACGGCGTGTGCCAAAAGGTGTGCACTGGAGTGTCTGATTATTTCTAAGCTTTCTTTATCTTTTTCAGCGATGATATAAACTTTTACATCATGATCGATAATGTAAGACAGATCTACTAACCGATCGTCTACTCTAGCAGCTATTGCTAATCTCACTAAACTGGGATCAATCGCAGCAATAACATTGCGAACGCTAATAGGATCGCATGATGTTATATAATGGCTGACATCTGAAATTATAACTGTGATTACCAGCATTGCTAAAATTCCCTCAACCAGCTGGTTATTTATTCCTACCAAATCTGCGAAGAACAAACATCAGAGATATTTCCACCTTAGCCTTAGGATAAAAGATAAACCGCTAGTCACAGACCAAAATCCCTACCTAACAAAGTGAATACATTAGTGACATTCAATTCATTGAAAAAAGATTTTTAGGCGCGATTGGATTTGAACCAACGACCCCCACCATGTCAAGGTGGTGCTCTAACCAACTGAGCTACGCGCCTGAAAGATCAATGTAGGTAAGGTTAACCAATGCCAATAGCGCTTGGCAAGAGGATAGAGACATTTTTTCTTCCTGATTAGTATGCTTTTCAGTAAGATCAGTACTAAGTGGATAATCCATCATGACTTCTACGCCTCTATCTAAATTAATGTCTTTAAAATCATTCAAACTTAGCAGACAGTCATCCTCATCTAGCTACAAGTGTTAATCAAGAGCCTTAGAACAGTCACTAGATATTATATTTTTTCTGGTATGGCAACTCTGTTACATCGGTACAATCTTCAGATTACGGCTTCAGAAATATACTTATTGATGATTTCTAGAATACACTGTATGGCGAGAAGCGTTACGTATTTATAATTGCACACCCTAATCCTAGGTACAGATACAGTGCAGAATTCGGTTCTGTATAGTACTACTTGCTTGTGTATGCAAGGCTCACCATTTCAGAAAGAAAGTCGTTATGGTTGTCTTATACTATAAGCCTATGTGGACGTAAATCTACATCACATCACTCAAAAAATACTAAGGTATGAAATCATCCTAGTTATGATCACCTAGTAT
>CAIRZE010000022.1 GCA_903882995.1 uncultured Candidatus Competibacteraceae bacterium | reverse complement strand
GAAACTACTGTACAATAATTCTATTTCTTATAAGAACAGACTTATAGTCCTGTGTTTATAACTATGGTTTTATTATTTAATATTCTTAAGTATCATTTTCTAAATTATATTAGACTGCTTTTGATAAAATCATAATATTTATTTGTCTTTAATATCGTTTAGTGATTAGGTGTTAGATATAAATCTTGTACCATTATGAGTATGGTTTCTATGTATAATTGACTGTTTATATTAATTTTTGACTGCACTGCGAGCACAACAGAAATTTGCCATTTTTGGCAGGCAAAAAATCGGTGTTTCTTTTGTGATACTAAGTAGCCAGAGCTTTAAACTCCCTCAACTGCATATTCTAGAGGATATTATGAATTCCAGCTACAAAGATGTTTTGTATAAAATTAATGATGGTGTCGCTACCATTACTATTAACCGTCCTGAAAAATATAATGCTTTTCGTTCACAGACTTGTGAAGAAATGATTGATGCTTTTCTTAAAGCTGGGTGGAATCAATCAGTTGGAGTTATTATCCTTACAGGATCTGGAAATAAAGCTTTTTGTACTGGTGGAGATCAGTCAGAGCATTCAGGAAACTATGATGGACGGGGAGTGATAGGTTTACCACTTGAAGAACTACAAAGTGTAATTCGTGATGTACCAAAACCTGTGATTGCTAAAGTACGTGGGTATGCTATTGGTGGTGGTCATGTTTTAGCACTGCTATGTGATTTAACTTTAGCTGCTGAGTCTGCAAAGTTCGGTCAAGTTGGCCCAAAAGTAGGATCTGTAGATCCTGGTTTTGGTACAGCGTATATGTCACGTGTGATTGGTGAAAAGAAAGCACGTGAGTTATGGTATCTGTGTCGTCAATACACTGCTACTGAAGCATGTGAGATGGGCCTTATTAATAAGGTTGTTCCAGATGATAAACTAGATATTGAAGTAGACTGTTGGTGCTCAGAAATTTTGGAGAAAAGCCCAACGGCACTAGAAATAGCAAAGCGGTCTTTTAATGCGGATACTGCACATATCTCTGGTTTTTCTTCTTTAGGATTGAAGGCAGTCAGCCTTTTCTATTGTACTGAAGAATCTAGAGAAGGTGTACGTGCGTTTAGAGAGAAACGTAAACCGAGATTTCGTTAGAATTTCTGTTTTTTTCTAGATTGTTTATCATTTTAATAATGATTATATCATCATCTCAGGATGACAAAATAATGAGAAAAATATCAAAATCCGATAAACTAAAAAACGTATGTTATGACATAAGGGGACCTATATTAGAACAAGCAAAAAAAATGGAAGAAGAAGGACAAAGAATTATTAAACTTAACATTGGAAATCCTGCTCCATTTGGATTTCTAGCTCCAGAGGAGATAGTGAGAGATATAATTTATAATTTACCAGAGGCATCTGGATATTGCGATTCAAAGGGATTATTTCCCGCTAGGAAAGCGATAATGCACTATACACAGGAAAAATGTATACATGGAGTACAAGTTGATGATATATATATTGGGAATGGAGCATCAGAATTAATAGTTATGGCATTACAAGCATTATTAAACAATGGTGATGAAGTTTTAATACCCGCACCAGATTATCCACTATGGACAGCAGCGGTATGCTTATCTGGTGGAGTACCTCGTCATTACATGTGTGATGAAGAATCTGGTTGGTTGCCAGATCTATACGATATACGTGATAAGATAACATCAACTACTCGTGCAATAGTGGTGATCAATCCAAATAATCCAACTGGTGCATTATATCCAGCCTTGTTACTAGAAGAGATTATAAACATAGCTAGGCAATACCAACTTATCATATATGCTGATGAGATTTATGATAAAGTTCTCTATGATAATGTATGTCACATTTCAATTGCCTCCCTTGCAGATGATATATTATGTCTAACATTTAATGGATTGTCAAAAAATTACCGCGCTTGTGGCTATCGTGCCGGTTGGGTGATTATATCTGGTGAGAAGAGTCATGCACGAGACTATATTAATGGTCTTAATATACTTTCTTCAATGCGTCTATGTGCGAATGTTCCTGCACAATATGCGATTCAAACAGCACTTGGTGGTTATCAGAGTATTAATGACTTAGTATTACCAACCGGGCGGTTAGGAAAACAGCGTGATCTAGCTATAGAGTTATTAACTTCAATCCCTGGTGTCAGTTGTATCAAACCAAAAGCTGCTCTTTATATGTTTCCAAAGCTGGATTCAAAATTATATCCAATAATTGATGATCAACAATTTGTGCTTGAATTATTATTAGAAGAGAAGGTATTATTGGTACAGGGTACTGGTTTTAACTGGCCCTATCCGGATCATGTGCGGGTCGTTTTTCTGCCTCATGAAGATGATTTAACCGATGCTATTCTAAGGTTTGGAAGTTTCCTAGGACGTTACCGTAAGCGTCATAATTACAACATCTAGAGATGTATAAATCATTATAGTCTATACTTTTAAATCTTATGACCTCTATGATCATTTCAGCATGACCTTATCAGAATTAAATAAATAGTATTTTCCAAGGTTGTTATATAATGATAGAGATACAAATAATTGGCCATTATTATGTGAAATAGACTTTGTTATTGACGTTGGTTATATAAATAAAAGATAATCAGAGAGATCATATTACATGATGAGGCTACGTAGCTCAGGTGGTTAGAGCACGGCACTCATAATGCCGGTGTCGGTGGTTCAAGTCCACCCGTAGCCATTTGGTTATTTTTCACTCAGTTTGAATTTTTGTATTCAACTGCTCGTTTTTTATTGGTTATGGTGTTTAGATTTTTTATCTCTTACTATACTTATCCACAGGAATTGTGGATAACTATCCATAGATGATGATATAATATCCTAAAGATATTCAACTCATAAAATCTAGAATGGTAAATACTCAACAGTAAGCTGATTGCCTAATAAGCGTCCTATCAAACTAGCAACTTTCTCTAAAGCACCACTAGTAAAGTAACGTTCCATCCCAATATTAGTATTAGAAGCTAATAAGCCTGCTGATGTCAGCCTACTCCGTAAATAGAGAGCTACAGCATCACTAGAATCGAGAATTAATACTTTCGGACCAGTTAACTGTCTTATTAATGGCATTAGAAATGGATAGTGTGTACAACCTAAAACTATTGTATCTACTCCATATGCTAATAATGGTCTTATAAAAGCTTCCAATAAGGCAATGACATGTGGACTATTTAATTCTCCATTCTCTACACATTCTGCCAAGCCAGGACAAGGTTGTACAATTATCAGAGCTAGATGCTTATAATGATTAAGTAGAGCAGTAAACTTATTGCTACGCACTGTACTACCAGTAGCAAGAATGCCAATTGCACCAGAGCGCGTAATAGTCACTGCAGGTTTCAGAGCTGGTTCAATACCAATTATTGGTAAATCAAAACGCTTTCTCAATAAGGTAATTGCTACGGCTGTAGCAGTATTACATGCAACCACTATCGCCTTAACATCATGCTCTAATAAAAACTTAGTGATAATAAAAGAACGGCTAGTGATAAATGCAACCGACCTATCACCATAAGGTGCATATCCAGAATCAGCTACATATAACAGCGCCTCATTAGGCAAACAGTTACGAATTTTCTGCAATACTGATAGCCCGCCAACTCCAGAATCGAATATACCGATTGGCCTATTCTGGTCCATATTATATTATGAGAATTCTATGTAGATACTCACTATTAATAATAGAATTGAATAAGCTATAAATTCATAAACAACTGTACAATCTGTTTTTGAATTGTTGCCGCTGCTAATTGTGGATCTGGTGCCTGCCAGATTGGTCTACCGATCACAATATAATCTGCACCATTTAGAAAAGCTTTCTCAACATTTACTATCCTTTTCTGGTCGTCGACTGTTCGATTTAATACAGGACGAATTCCAGGAGTAACAATCAACAATTCCCTACCAAGACTAATTCGCAAATCAGCAGCCTCTAAACCAGAAGATATAACACCGCAACAACCGATTTCTATTGCTCGTCTTGCGCGAGATAAAACCAGACTCTTAAAATCACAAGAAAACCCTAAATCATTCAGATCAGCTTGATCAAGACTCGTTAATGCAGTAACAGCAAGGATCCCGAAGTTCCCTCCAATCTCTAGAGCAGCTTCCACAGCCGATTTAAGTATCGCATCATTCCCATGTACAGTAGTAAATGTAATATCATACGGCTTGAGCTGACATACAGCACGGCGGACTGTTTCTGGAACATCAAAAAATTTTAGATCAACAAACACCTTTTTATCCCGGGCTCTTAACCAATCAATTAGCTCAAAATAGCCACCAGACATGAAAATCTCTAGACCTATTTTATAAAAACAAACGGTATCACCTAAGCTATCAACCAGACGACGAGCTGCAGTCGGATTTGGAACATCCAGTGCTAATATTAAACGATCAGTCGGAATGATAGATTTTTTAGAGAGAAGTGTAGAAGGTTGCATCCTAAATTATTCCAATTTAATACTGCTAGTTTAGGTATATAGAAGTTAGTTAATAAGTCAAAATCGTTTGATCTTAGATTTATCTTTATTAAAATATGTTTAAAGGGTATTTCTATCAAGAGGGTTTAAATAGAGCT
>CAIRZE010000021.1 GCA_903882995.1 uncultured Candidatus Competibacteraceae bacterium | reverse complement strand
GCCTTTGGATGGACTGATGAACAGATCTGGGAAATGACTGAAAGGGAAATTTATGGAAAGTTATGGGAAATAAGAGAATGCAAGATCAATGATTTGATTGGAAAGTTTCTTGAGAATGGCAAGGATGGTGAAAGGGCCCTGGCAAACTAGAATCAAGTCCGCCAGATAAGAGCAACCCTACTGGGACGTCAGCAGCCTCTAACCGCCGCTTCACTGCCAAACGCAAGGTATCATGAATGGCCATGACCCACTCTTCTTCTGTACGAAACTCAGACTGGTATGTAGTCAACTGCCAGTAGACTCTAGTCCGTTTAATTCCATTAAAATTAATGGTGAGCGTTGTTGCAGGTGCTAGCTTTCTGATACCATTTAAAATGGTACGTGGTGCTGGAATTACAGCATGCAAAGTTAATTGGTAATGCAAAGCTACTGCATCGATAGTCGTATCGGTACCGGCTACTTCCAAAAGAGCCTGAGTATTTGAAGCAAAATAAAAGGAGCGCGGGTTTTCCGTATAATATAGGGGTTTGATACCAAGGCGGTCTCTAGCTAAGAATAGGCTATGATTCCTAATGTCCCATATGGCGAAAGCAAATACACCGATAAAATTTTCGACGCACCTTTCACCCCATTCTGCATATGCCTTGAGAATAACTTCAGTATCACCCTCTGAGAAGAAAGCGTATCCCTTAGATGCTAGATTGTGTCTTAATTCTCGATAATTGTAGATAGTACCATTAAATACTATAGCAAACCCAAGATCTGAATCTACGATCGGTTGGTTGGAATGCTCACTGAGGTCTATTATAGAAAGCCTACAGTGGCCGAGTAGCAGAGGTCCGTTAGACCATATTCCACTGTGATCTGGACCGCGGCGTGCTAAACGCCTGAGCATTTTTTTCATCAATACCAAATCGGGATTGCCACCATCTATGCGTAGTTCGCCACCGATTCCACACATGGTAAGTGTTTCCATCAAGTTATTGTTGGAATCTCAAGTCAGATGCATTAATAGGGATGTGGACACCAGGTACACTACGCGCCAGTGATATGGCGCGATTATAAGTCTGAGCATTGGGAACGGTACCGCTTAAATTGACTACACCATCCTTAGAATGTACTTCGAGATTAGCTGTTGCTATTTCGGGATCCTTTTTGAAAGTGTCCTCTATAGAAGAAGTGATTTCTGAGTCACTGACATCTTTTTGACTGTTACTTTGGCCTGTATCGGACGTATCATTCATACGATCTTGGCTCATTGAGCTACTATCACTAGCACCTATACTGCTGCAGCCCAAAGAAGTGGTCAAGGCAATGTAGAAGGCAAGCTTTAGGTAGAATTTATACATAAGTCAGTTTCCTTATTGGCATATAAAACGCTAGCATGTGCAATTTTTGCCTTAGCACTCTCTGATATCTTATGAGAATAACATACCTGTTAATTTGCATGTATTAGAATTGGCATCTAGACTTCCAGTCTATATCAGAACCTTTTCCCTAAAAGACAAGCTACCGGGTATAAGAAAAAATAATTTGAAATCGAATCTTGCCATATATTATTTATCTAGATACTTAGAAACTTTTTGTAATTCTGAGTCATTTAACTTTATCAGCATCTAATCCCAATGCTG
>CAIRZE010000020.1 GCA_903882995.1 uncultured Candidatus Competibacteraceae bacterium | reverse complement strand
TAAGGTTTAGGATTTTTAGGTGCTCGTCTCTGGCCCATACGGCTCTTCTCTGTTATTTAAACGCATCCGATATTCAACGAAATCTGGGCAATTATCAAAATGCAGGAATGGGTTACCGGAAATCTGTTCAGCCATAGTCGAGTTTGGGATTATGCCATAATTGTGACCCGGCATAATGACGGTATCACCTGGGAGATGTTCACATAACCGGCGTAGGGTATAGTACATTCTCTCTGGATCACCGCCTTTCAAGTCACAACGTCCACAACCGAATACGAATAGTGTATCTCCAGTCAGTAATTTGTTACCTAAACGGTAACAAGCTGAACCTGGTGTATGTCCCGGAGTGTGTAATATTTCTATGTTAGTCTTGCCTAGTTTGATAAAGTCTCCGCCCTCGTGCAAAGTTGGGAGATCTAGGTAGCTGTCCCAAAATTCTGCTTCGGCTTTAAGTAGATGCAGCTGGGCATCACTGTGGTTTAACAGCACCTCGACACCATTGATATGGTCGTAGTGGCTGTGAGTTAGTAAGATATCAGTAATTTCTAAACTATGCTGTTCTGAGAGTGCGATGATACTTGATACATCCCATGCCGGATCTACCACTGCTGTTCTGTTACTGCATCTATCATGAATCAGATATATAAAATTTCCCATACTTCCTAGCTCGAGACAATAAATATTATTTGGTAAGCCAATTATCATTGTTCATCCTCCTTATTTTGAACCACTATACAAAATTTTCTGTCCTATCTGGTACTATCGTAGTTGGCGCTGGTGCCTTCTAGTTTCTAAAGTTATCTAACTTTACGAAAATGAATAAAATTCCTTGAAATTCAGGGATCGGAGAGTAGCTGTGCATTTTACCCTTGAAACTGATGCTAACCGTTATATAGTCACGAGTTACGGTTTAGGTTGGATCACCGTTAATAAGAGGGAATTACGGCAAAGTCTGATTGTTACACCAGAAGTGTTAGTTACTGACTGGACGCCGCATGATATTTCTGATTTAGAGATATCGCACTTCGAAATGGTATCACAGTTAGCTCCAGAGATAATATTATTAGGCACTGGAAATAAACAGCGCTACCTGCATCCACGGCTGATCCGGCCGCTATTAGTAAATGGTGTTGGTGTGGAAATCATGGATACAGCTGCAGCCTGCCGTACTTACAATATTACCATGCTGGAAGGCCGCAAAGTAGCAGCAGCCCTATTTATGATTTAATGACAGTAATTATAAGCAGTTCTGTGAAAAACCTTCAGTTTCTAAGATTTTACGCAATCGGCGCAGTGCATCTATCTGAATCTGTCGTACTCGTTCTCTTGTGACTCCAATCTCGTTACCAACCTGTTCCAGTGTAGCCTTCTCTTGACCCCCAAGACCGAAGCGGCGCTTCACCACAATTTGCTGTTTATCGTTTAATTGACTCAGCCATATCGCTACCTTTTCATTTAAATCAGTATCTTGTAATAATTGAGAGGGGTCAGGATTATTATCATCAGGAATAGCATCTAGAAGAGAGCGGTCTTCATCCTTGCCAATTGGCATATCCACTGAGGCTACACGCTCATTCAGCTGTAGGATCCTTTTCACATCGCTAACCGAGCGACCTAACGACTGAGCTATTTCCTCTGCAGTAGGTTCATGATCTAGAGTTTGAGCAAGACGCCAAGAAGCCCTTAAATAGCCATTTATTTCTTTGATAATGTGGATTGGTAGCCGAATAGTACGGGTTTGATTCATCAGTGCTCGCTCAATAGTCTGACGGATCCACCAAGTTGCATAGGTTGAAAAACGGAAACCGCGTTCCGGGTCGAATTTTTCTACAGCGTGGATCAAACCCAAGTTACCTTCCTCGATCAGATCTAGGAGGTTGAGACCACGACTCATATAGCGGCGTGCGATTTTTACTACTAGACGCAGATTACTTTCGACCATGCGGTTACGGGCGTTTGTATCACCCTGTAATACCATACGTGCATAGTAAACTTCTTCTTTAGCCGTCAAGAGAGGTGAAAATCCTATTTCGCTTAGATACATACGTGTAGCATCTAATTCTTCTTGAGTAAATTCCCGGATAGAAGTAGAAGTTGGCCAGACAGTATCTAGTTCGTCTTCCCCTATATCAGTATCTTCTTCCAGATTTTCCTCGTCTATCAGGGGGTCGTCGGTATGTATATCTTCATCGCACACTACGACTGCGGCCTCCAGGTAGGCGTAGATCTGTCTGGACATTAGATACCTCCTGACTTGCTTCGCTCGGTGGGGTGGGTATGCATATTAGCTCTGTTGTATATTCTGCCTGATACTTTGTTAGAATTCTTATTCTATTATAAGAACTCAGATAATATAATTCGTTGATTTTATGAGAGATCAATAAAAGATTACTTATTAAGCAATAATAACCTGATTACTTATCTACAAATTTAGGATGCGCAAATTTCTAATTTATACCTATACACTTGGGTTATAATAACCAATATTGACTAGCTAGTAGCAATAGGCAGTTTGTTCTCTAGCATTACTCTATATACTGCTTGAGCCATTTAGTTAGGAGCATTTGAATCAAATGGTAGGGAATCTTACTTTCTGGACTCAAGACGGGTCCCGATGATAAGCCTTACTGGCCTGGTACGTCTAGGCTAGTTCGGACGTATTTAACAACAACATTTTGCCGTATTATTCTATGTAGTTATAGAGGTCAGCTACGTTGCCAGTGAGTCGAGTACTGTATAACGTGTTAGTCGATATGTGACGGTGTAACAGAAACGTAATTATTGCGCACAGCGTGGAAATCTGTGCCTGGACATGAGTCCAGCTCAGGCCCAGATGAGATGGACCAATCCAGTATATTGGCCATCCAACGTGGATCTATATTTTTGGTAATAGGGTCAGATTTTTGGCGGTGACCGAGCCGAATAGCCTGAAAACCAGTCAATTGTTCCCATGGTAGATCTGGTACATTGACATTAAGGATAGTATCCGGTGGTAGTGGCTGTTCGATAAGCTTTCGCACTAGCCAACCTGTGGCTTGAGCTACGGTATCTAAATATCTAGGGCAAAAACTAGCTTGGGAGACTGCAATAGCTAGTAGGCCCAGAAAAGCGACCTAGGCGACCTTCCACTGCGGCTGCAACAGTGCCAAAGTAAAGGATATCGTCTCCCATGTTAGGACCGTTATTGATACCAGATATACCATATCAGGTTCCTGTTCCAATAAGCTGGTGATAGCGAGATGTATACAGTCGGTTGGTGTACCTTCAACGCCATAATAAGCCTGGCTTATGTTGAATAATATATAGCGGCGTCCTAAGGCTAATTGAGTTACTAGCACCATTGCAATTACGATCAGATGCTAAAACTGTAATTTCTGCAAGCTTACTTAGTGTAGCTGCTAGTCGTAACAACCCAGGGGCCTGATAGCCATCATCATTGCTTAACAAAATACGCATAATATGAAATTTCTCCTAAAAGGCTGTTGGAATGCATGTAGGATATCTGACCACATTGTTGGTAATGCTATTTAAGGAGTTTTATGAACAAGCTGTTCGTGCTCGATCCTCATGATCTGGCTTTATTCCGTCAGGCAGCCGGCTCAGTTAAGCCGTTGTTTTATGATCGGATTAATCTAGTCTCAACACATCATGCTGTACCGGTCCCAAGGATTAGCATGTCTGATAGTCAACTGATCCTATCAGATATGATATCCGATTATTTTGAGCCAAAAGATTTGGAGATGAGTGAGGAATTGTATTACCGCAGGTGCGGTGTACAACATGCTGTATTACGTAAGTTACGGCGTGGCCAATTTCATGTATGTGCTGTTCTAGATCTACATGGAATGACAGTGGCTGTAGCTAGAACAGCTTTAGTCGCTTTTCTTATTGGTATCCACCGTGCTCGTTTCAGCTGTGTGCGTATTATTCACGGTAAAGGCAATGGATCTAGGCAACATGGGCCTGTGCTAAAACAGAAGCTTAACAATTGGCTGCGTCAGCGTGACGATGTGCTAGCATTCTGTTCTGCCCGATCCCGGGATGGTGGTACTGGGGCAGTTTACGTATTGCTGCGGCGGCAGAAATGATATCAAGCAGTTTGATAGAGCACATAGTTAATTTCAATATATAAATACTAACTGCAATACTGATTTGCTGGTGTAGAGAACTAGGGATTTAATAAATTTATTAATGAAGTTTTCAAAATAAGCTACAATCTTAGGCTATTTATATCCCTTTATAAGATCTAATCCACACAAATTTAATATTCGCTAAATTGCTTTCTTGATTTCTAAAGATTATTTGTGAATACAAGATAGATTATTAGGGTATATTGTTTACTATCTTTTCTAAGATATATAGATAGGTTTGGTGATCTGACTTTAGAATAGGCAATTTCCTATTTCCTGATTTTAAAGTAGTTTACTCTACTCACTACTAGATTAAGGCGCTCTGTTCACCAGAATCGCTTATTATCTGGTGCTTAGTTTTCATTCATTTTGTAGACTTATTAAGTGTCAATGTTGTTGTCGGAAGTAACTGTATGTTTCCCTTTGCTTATCATATACCTTTTTATAAAAATTTATAATTTAGATTATTTGGAAAGCAGAAATTTCCAATTTAAGTATTTCAATTTATGAATCAGTTATTTTATTAGATATTTTAGCATCTAGGATTTAGTTATCTCTTAGCTACTAAATAGGAACAACTTGTTAATTAATAAATTAATCCTCACTAAGAGGAATTTCTTACTTGTTAATTAAGGTATTATGTTATTTCTATTTGTGTAGATTTATTCTAATTAGAAATTAGATATCTAGAACACATAGTTCAATGTGCTTATTAATTAGATTGATTAATTAAGGGCTGGATTTCTGACTTCTATAGATTGTGAATATTCACAGTAGTGCTATTTAGCCATAGCACCTATCCTATCCGATAGGCTGTTTCAAATATATTGAAAACGTATATATTAGTGACAATTTCATAAAAAAACTTACAGAATTACATTTCTGGGTCAATATGACCAGATTCTAACCAATACTTTTAAGAAGATACCTGCTATTTTTATGATTATAAATTTTAAATCCTTTGCCAAGGTCGGTGTTTATGTGGATGCTGCTAATATTTCACGTAATGGCGGACAACGTATGCAATATGATGTACTGCGTGAATTTGCTTGTCGTGACCATGCAGAACCTCTCCGCCTGAACGTTTATCTCTCCTATGATGAAGAGCGTGCAGAAACTAATACTGTTTATCGCGATAAAGCACGTGCTTACCAGTCTGCTTTGCGAGAAATCGGCTATAAAGTGATAGAAAAAAGAGTTAAGTGGTTCCAGGATGAAGCTGGAAATCGTTTTGGAAAAGCTAATGCAGATCTTGATATGGCTGTTGATGTATTATTGCAATCAGAAAATCTAGATCGTGTGTTATTAGCAACTGGTGATGGTGACTTTGTACAAGTAGTACGAGCCTTACAGAATAAGGGGTGTCGAGTAGAAACTTTAGCATTCGATAATGTGTCCGAGGAACTTCGCCGGGAGTCTGATATGTTTGTATCAGGGTACTTAGTGCCAGGTTTATTGCCGACTCGCGGTGATGATTATTTCTCGCCAGCCTGGGGTGCAATGGGCTCTAGGGTTCGTGGCTATTGCTATCATCATGATGATAACAAAAGCTTCGGATTCATGCGATTTCTAGTAAAGTTATCACCGTTTTTATGGAAAACTGATTCACGCGATTCTGACTCACCATATAGAACTGCCTTCTTCCATGATTCAAGCTTGCCAGATAGCTTCAACATTATGAAGCTTCCATCCCGTAACCACATTTTTGAATTTACCTTAGCAGAACCAAACGGGAAACAACCGGTCGCTACAGATGTTGTTCTGGTTCATCCAGTTCCCTTACAATAAGATTGGACGGAAGTGTGTAGTGTTATGTAATTGCCGAGTTTTAAAGCTTCTCCAAAGACTATTTCTAGCTTCTGTACTGACTTTTGGACTCTTTTGTCCTGTAGCTGCGGCAGAAGAACAAGGTATAGAAGCAAGAATCAGTTCTATAACTCCGAATTCAAGACAGGCGCTTCTGGACCAGACCATTGCTAGACTATTGTCGCAACATCATTACCGGCATAGCAAAATAGATGACCGGTTGTCCTCGTTAATTCTCGATGCTTATCTTGATGATCTTGATTCAAACCGGATGTATTTCTTGGATAATGATATTGCAGATTTTGAGCAATATCGGAATGCTTTAGACGATGCCTTAAAAGCTGGTGACCTCAAGCCAGCCTACGATATATTCAATACCTATTTAAACAGGTTAGCTGAACGGACTATGTATATTCAGTACCTCCTCCAACAAGAGTTACATTTTAATGTAGATGAAACGTTAAATGTAGAGCGAAGGAATGTATCTTGGCCAAACAAAAATAAGGTAGAGCTTGATGAAATTTGGCGGAAGCGGGTAAAGCATGACATGCTGACCGTGATGTTATCTGGGAAGGATCAAAACGCTGCTCGAGGGTTATTAAGTAAGCGTTACGATAATCGGTTACAGCAGGCGCTTAGATCTAGCAGTGATGACGTTTTTCAACTATATATGAATGCAGTTGCTGAGGCTTTCGATCCTCACACTGCTTATCTATCTCCCAGGAACACAGAGAATTTTAACATTCAGATGCGGCTGTCATTAGAGGGTATTGGTTGTGTATTACGCATGGATGAAGAACAGGTAACAGTTGTCGAACTGGTAGCAGGAGGTCCTGCTGATCTAAGCCGGCAAATTAAGATCGGTGATAGGATTGTGGCAGTAGCACAGGGTGATAAGGAATCCTGGATTGATGTAGTAGGTTGGAGGTTGGATGATATAGTTGATCGTATCCGCGGACAACGTGGGACAGTTGTGCGTTTAAAAATATTACCTAGCAAAGTTGGAACATTAGCAGCGGAAAAGACTGTGCGCATGATTCGCGACACCATCAAACTAGAGAAACAGGCAGCTAAACAGGAGATCAGGATATTTAAAGGGCCAGATGCCCGTGAGTTACGGATTGGGATAATTACTATTCCGGCCTTCTATAGTGATTTCGATGCGGCCCGACATGGTGATAGAAATTATCGCAGTACGACTCGTGACGTGCGACGCTTACTAGAAGAAATACATGGGAAAATAGATGGACTGTTATTGGATTTGCGCGAGAATGGTGGTGGGTCTCTTCGAGAAGCGGTAGATTTAACTGGACTTTTTATAGGAGAAGGGCCAGTGGTACAGGTTAAGAATGCTAACAGTAATGCACCGGAAATTGAGGGGGATAGCGACCCAACCCAAATTTACAATGGTCCGCTAGCGATTTTGGTAGATCATGCTAGTGCTTCTGCATCGGAAATTTTCGCTGGAGCAATTCAGGACTATGGCCGCGGTATAGTTATCGGTGATCCAACATTTGGTAAAGGTACGGTGCAAACTTTAGTAGACCTAAACAGGCTGACTAGAGCAAAGGAACCGCAGGGTCAAGTTAAACTTACAGTAGCAAAATTCTATAGAGTGAGTGGTAGCAGCACACAGCATCGTGGTGTACACCCGGATATTTTGATTCCATCTTTAGTAGATAGAGAAGAAGTTGGTGAAAGTTCCCAGAAGAATGCTTTACCATGGGACGAAATCGCTCCGATCAGGTACCGTTGTAACCAAACAATAATGACTATGATCCCGGAATTAGTAAGGCGTCATCAAGCACGCATTGCAATTGATCCTGGTTATCAAGCCTTCCTAAGTGATTTGGAATTTGCACGACAGCAGCGTGAAAAGAAAACAGTATCGCTGTTAGAAACACAACGACGTATCGAACAAGAACGGATTGAGCACTGGCAAAGAGATCGAGAAAATCTTTTTAGGTTGGCTAAAGGATTACAACCACTCAAGCCTGGTGACGAAATTCCGGAAGGTAAAGATAGTGCGATACCGGACGTGGCACTAGATGAGAGTATACAAATTGTCGGTGACTTAGTTATCCTGTTTGGTCCCGAGAATGTGCTAAGGCAGTTTGGCAGCTGGATGCTAGCAGGTAGCATCAATCGTAATAGTAGAGATGCTTTTTTTCTTCTGAATCCAGGTTGTCTACTATAGTTCTATAGTATATGAGAATCCAGACAACTAAATTCTGCGTTAAAATACAGCTCTCTATAAAGTGCTTGGCAGGCGAGTTATGTAGCTAAGCTGCTGTACTAAATATCTAAATAATCCTAATATCCAAAAAACGGGCATCCTGTATCTCAGGTCGTAGCCAGAGTCAGAGAGGTAATCCAGGAAATGAAATATCATGATTGGAATATAGTGCAAGAAAATATTCAAAATAAGCTTATATAAGAACTTTTGGAACTTACCTTAACTGTTTATCTCATCTTTCAACAGGTTGCAGACTGCAACAGTTATTAGTTTACTCTACACCGATAATTGTCGTTCTAATTTAAAAGATATTTTCTGCCTAATATCTGATGGCCATTTTTCTAGGCTATTCATCTCGATGATTTATAGAATACTAAATTGATATTTAGAAACTTAGAATCTAGTAGATC
>CAIRZE010000019.1 GCA_903882995.1 uncultured Candidatus Competibacteraceae bacterium | reverse complement strand
TGAGTTAAAACATAGGACATCAGATAAAATAATCTTAGTAACGCCCTAGAATTATCTCTAGGACAAGCTTGCTCCCTAAAAAGCTCAAAACCAGTAAACAGAATCCGCTTAGTGTCCAGCGTATTGCAGTTAGCCCACGCCAACCGAAGCGCCACCGCCCCCAGAGTAGCATTGCAAATACAAGCCATGCTATTAAGGAAAGTGCCATCTTGTGAGCTAAGTGCTGAGCAAAGAGATCATGTAAGAAAAAAAAACCGCTGAACAGAGTGATGCTCAATAGGATAAAGCCTGTTACAATCATCTGAAATAACAAGTCCTCCATTTCTGTTAGCGGGGGTATGACACGCAGGAAACCGCCAGGCTGCCGGTGCCGCAGTCGATAATCCTGGATAGCGAACAATAGCGCTTGCACTGCTGCTAGAGATAGGAAAGAGTAGGCAAGGACAGCTATCAAGATATGCAGTTCTAACGGCCATTGACTAGGATCTGCAACAATACGTTCAGAAGGAAATAGCAATCCTAAAGTTAGTGTCAATGCGCCCATCGGCAGAGCAATTATACCAAGGTTTTCTATCGGGCGCAGCATCGCCACTGCTAATAATACTACATTAATCAAGCAGCCGGTAAAAGATAGAGTATTAAAGAACCCGAGATTTAATCCATTTGACTCAAATACCGTCTGCGACAAAATCTTTGCATGCAAGAGGATAGCACACCATCCTAGTATAAGAGCACTGCCTCTTGGCCAAATCACACTTGTAATATTTTTACTAGCTCTCTTCAACCTTAACGCTAGCCAGCAGCCAGACATAAGATAGAGTATGGTTGCTAAGCTACCGATGCCGGAATGTATCATAATATATATTGTACTGGATCGAGATATTATGGAATAGAAATCTCTATAAATATGTGAATATTCCTTTTCATTTTATTGGTACTTTTAACAAATTTCCCTATAATTTCAATTATTTTCTTACAGCATTGAAGGTTTATCCTGTATGTTTGAGAATATCAGCGAACGTCTTTTACGCACCATCAAAAACTTGCGTGGCCAGGGACGCCTGACTGAGGGAAATATCAAAGACGCCCTGCGAGAGGTGCGCATGGCTCTACTAGAGGCAGATGTTGCTCTACCGGTGGTGCGTGCGTTTGTCGATCGCGTGAGGCACCGAGCTATTGGTGAAGAAGTTTTGTTTAGTTTAACTCCAGGGCAGGTACTTATCAAAATTGTCTATGAAGAACTAACCATAGTCATGGGTGAGGCTAGTGCTGAGCTAAACCTAAGAGTGCAGCCACCAGCAGTGGTGCTAATAGCTGGGTTACAAGGTTCTGGAAAAACTACTAGCGTCGCTAAGCTAGCTAGATGGATTAGGGAGCGCCAGCGTAAGAGGGTTATGGTTGTCAGCTGTGACATTTATCGCCCAGCTGCTATTGAGCAATTGCGCAAGTTAGCTGAAGAGGTCGGGGCTGAGTTTTTCCCCAGTAATTCTAGTCAGAAACCAGAGGTTATTGCTCACCATTCATTAGAATATGCTCGTCTTCATAGAGTGGATGTTTTAATTGTTGATAGCGCTGGCCGCCTACATATCGATCAGGAGATGATGACAGAAATCCGGCTCTTGCATACTGTGCTGAATCCAATTGAAACTCTATTTGTAGTCGATAGCATGACTGGCCAGGATGCTGCTAATACGGCTCGGGTATTTAATGAGGTTCTACCACTTACTGGTGTTGTGCTGACTAAGACTGATGGTGATGCCCGTGGAGGTGCAGCATTGTCGATCCGTTATATTACTGGTAAACCAATCAAATTTCTCGGTATTGGTGAGAAAACAATGGCTTTAGAGCAATTCTATCCTGACCGAGTAGCATCAAGAATTCTGGGTAAGGGAGATGTATTGAGCCTTGTCGATGAAATTGAGCACAAGTTTGATAAAGAGAAAGCACTTAAGCTAGCTAAAAAAGTTCAAAAAGGCCGTGGGTTTGACTTAGAAGATTTTCGAGAGCAAATGGAGCAGATGTTAAGAATGGGTGGAATCTCTAATTTTTTGGATAAAATGCCAAGTTTAAATAACGCTCCTAAAATTCTCAGAGATCAGGATTCTGCTGATAAGGAAGTCAAACGCTTGGTGGCAATTATAAACTCTATGACCATTCAGGAACGTAGATTTCCGGAAATTATTAAGGGTTCGCGTAAACGCCGGATCGCTGTTGGTTCTGGAAATAAAATCCAGGATGTGAATCGGCTACTCAAGCAGTTCAATCAGGCACAGAAGATAATAAAAAAGGTAAAGGTCGGAGGTCTAATGAAAATTATTAGTGGAATACAACACAAAAGCAAGCTGATTGGTGGTCTACCAATGAAGCCGTAATACTTATAAAGTACGGTAACCAGTTCCAGAATCGCTATATTTAAGTTATGATCTCCACGATCAATCCGTGCTAGTCCATAAATCTTTCAATACGATGTGGACGGCATTCCTACCCCCGAATTCGCAAGAGGTATTTGCAGCGCATGGTTACTATCCGCATGTCTCGCGGTGGCGCTAAAAAGCGCCCATTCTATACCGTAATTGTAACTGACAGTCGCAACCGGCGTGACGGCCGTTATATCGAGCGCATTGGTTTTTTCAATCCGATCGCAGTTGGTAAAGAAGAACGGTTGAAACTTAACATGGAACGAGTCCGGCATTGGCTGAATAATGGTGCACAGCCATCGGAACGTGTATTTAGCTTGATCGCAGAGGTCAATAAGCAACAAATTGCTTAATTCTTCTTAATTAAGGATGCCAAATTTGGTGGTGCTAGGCCGAGTTTCTGGAACATTTGGTATTAAGGGTTGGGTACGTGTATTTTCTGAGACTGCACCCCGAGAGGGTATCGCTCGCTATAAGCCAGTGTTTTTAGAACAAAGTGGAGAGTGGAAACCGTTCTATATAGAGGCAGTACGCATCCACGGGCCTGGGGTAGTTCTAAAGTTTGTTGGGGTTGATAATCAAGATGAAGCTTTAACAATCCTCCATTGTAGTATCGCTGTATGTCGGTTGCAGTTACCACCACCATTGCCCGGTGAGTATTACTGGATAGATTTACAGGGATTACGGGTGGTGACACTAGATGACACGGTGTTAGGCACTGTGGATCGCCTCTTTGAGACTGGTGCTAATGATGTAATTGTCGTTAGTGGAGATAAGGAACGGCTAATACCATTTATCAAGGGTGATGTAGTTGTTGAAATCGATCTTGAGAATCGCTTCTTACGAGTTGATTGGGATCCAGATTTTTAGAGGCTCTCGCCCACTCTGGAGGAGATAAAAGAGAGCACCAGAGGAATATTACCATGCGTGTGGATGTTGTTACACTATTTCCTGAAATGGTAGAGACTCTTTTGCAATTTGGAGTTACTGGTCGAGCAGTTAGTCGCGGTTTGCTAGCAGTAATGACCTGGAACCCACGTAACAGCACGAATGGCCGGTATCGAGCAGTGGACGATCGTCCCTATGGTGGAGGACCCGGGATGGTTATGAAGGTCCAACCACTACGTGATACCCTAAAGATGGTACGCTGTTCTGTGGAACCGAGCGGTAGAACAATTTATTTAAGTCCCCAAGGTAAACTGCTTGATCAGGATGGTGTTCGAGACCTGGCTAAAGAGGCTAGATTAGTTTTGCTGGCTGGTCGTTATGAAGGTATAGATGAACGGTTGATCGAAGCTGAAGTCGATGAAGAATGGTCGATAGGCGATTATGTTTTAAGTGGTGGGGAGTTAGCGGCGCTTGTGTTGATAGATACATTAGCTAGGTTATTACCTGGAGCTCTGAACGATAGTAAATCATCTGAACAGGATTCTTTCATGGATAGTTTGTTAGACTTTCCACATTATACAAGACCTGTTGACGTAGACGGTCGGCGGGTACCTGATGTTCTGTTAGGTGGGAATCATGCAGCTATCGCCTGCTGGCGGCAGCGTGAAGCTTTGGGTCGCACCTGGCTAAGGCGTCCTGAATTATTAGCAACGCGCTCTCTAAATGCTGCTGAGCAGATATTACTAGACGATTTTATTCGCGAGTACCAGGCTAGAGAAGCCGATAGTGGAGATTAATATGGTCATGTCACTTAAGATCTTATGGAGTGTAGTGTTATGGGCAAATTGGTTGAAGAATTCGAGATGGCGCAGATTAACTGTGAAATTCCAGCATTTGGACCAGGAGATACAGTCATAGTAAGGGTAAAGGTTAAAGAGGGCAATCGCGAACGCTTACAGGCATTTGAGGGTATCGTGATTGCCAAGCGTAATCGGGGTTTGAATTCAGCTTTTACTATACGCAAGGTTTCTCATGGCGAAGGTGTAGAACGTGTATTTCAGACTTATAGCCCGATTATTTCCGATATTAGTGTAAAGCGACGTGGTGATGTGCGCCGTGCTAAGCTATATTACCTACGTTTCCTGGAAGGAAAAGCTGCACGTATCAAAGAGAAGTTATCCTAATAATAAGGAAGAAATTTTATATTTATTTTTCAGTATCATGGCGATTATACCAAAATAGTGTGATCGCCTATTTTATAGGTATAGTATGGCTTAGCTATAGGCTAGTTAAGAGCGTTAAAGACATGCAAGATGAGTGGTTGTTAAGTTTATTAAAACCGGTATGTGCACTAGCAGCGGATGCCAGTGAGAAAATCCTAATTGAGTTTGATGTCCTAAATAAGGATAAATACAATGAGGATATTCTGCTAACAACTATGGCAGACTTAGTTGCAAATTACATTATAATCACTGGTTTAGAGAAGCTTACTCCTAATGTGCCTATCATGTCTGAAGAATCAGCTATTGTACCATTCCTCGAGCGTTCTCAATGGCAACTTTTTTGGTTAATAGACCCAATAGACGGAACTAAGGAATTCATTCAACGCAACTGTCAGTTTACCGTTAACATCGCACTAATCGAGAATCACAAGCCAGTATTAGGTGTTGTACGAGTACCGATAAGCGGATTATGTTACTTCGCTGTTCGAGGTTATGGTTCTTTTAGAAAAGAATTGAATCGAGTGCCGATTCCGATTCGGGTAGAAACCTGTCGGTCACCAGTACGCGTAGTTGTTAGTAGATCGCACCTTGGTAGTGGTATTTTGAGATTAAAAGAATTTCTCTCTACGCTGAGTGGGTATGAATTAACTACTGTCGGCAGCTCACTAAAACTCTGCCAAGTAGCAGAAGGAACAGCGGACTTATACCCACGTTTTGGTCCCACGTCCGAGTGGGATACTGCAGCGGCTCAAGCCATAGTTGAAATGGCTGGTGGAAAAGTCGTATCAGTAGAGACTGGCAAACCACTCAGTTACAATACTACCGAATCTTTGTTGAATCCGCACTTTATAGTTTACGGTGATGACAACCTTAAATATCTGAGGTATATCAACCATTAATAACAGCTTTTGCTATATAAATGTAATAACTCCAAACATTCTATTATTGGTGTCAGCTCTACAGTACATTTTAACGATAAAATATGAGTGAAGTAGTGAAGTAATGTAGCTCTACAGTAAAGAGTAAAGTTGTGGGGTAGGATAGGTGGAGTAGATATGTCGAGTCAGTCTTATCTGTAATCAGATTAGATGAGATAGTATTATAACCTAATGGTAGATTTTGCTTTGACTTGAAATCTGATTATTCTTCCGCATATCTGGCTTCAAAACACTTAACCCCTACATCAGGAGTCCGTAAATGACTGTTGAATCCTATAAGGAAACTCTTGGTTTTCAGGCAGAGGTACAGCAGCTGTTGCGTTTAGTCGCTCATTCACTGTATTCCCATAAGGAAGTTTTCCTCCGTGAGCTAATTTCTAACGCGTCTGACGCCTGTGATAAGCTACGCTTTGAGGCATTGACTAATAATGAGCTGTATGAAAATGACTCAGAACTGAAAATCCGTGTCAGTTTTGATAAAGATCAGCGTACGATTACTATCTTCGATAACGGTATCGGTATGGATCGTCAGGAAGTGATCGATAACATTGGTACTATAGCACGTTCTGGTACTCGTCAGTTCATACATAAATTGACCGGTGATCAAGCTCGAGACACAAATCTGATCGGGCAATTCGGTGTTGGTTTTTATTCGAGTTTCATCGTTGCCGATAAAGTTACTTTACTGACCCGTCGCGCAGGACTAAATGCTGCACAAGGCGTGCTATGGGAATCTACTGGTGAAGGTGAATATACATTGGAGACGGTTGAAAAGCCCACACGTGGAACGGAAGTAATCTTGCATCTAAGACAGGATGAGACGGAATTCCTTACTGAGTGGCAGTTACGCCTAATAATTACCAAATATTCTGACCATATCACTTTGCCAGTATTGATGCTGTTACAACAGCCTAGCGAAGCTAAAGATGCGCTGCCGAGATTTGTAGAAGAGCGGATTAATCAGGCAGTAGCGCTATGGGCAAGACCAAAACAAGATATAAATGATGAAGAATACAAAGAGTTTTATAAGCATATCAGTCACGACTTCGATGACCCACTAGCTTGGACTCACAACCGGGTTGAAGGTAATCTGGAATACGCATCGTTATTGTTCATCCCGTCGCGAAAACCTTTTGATTTGTGGGATCGTGAGCAGCATCATGGTGTTAAGCTGTATGTAAAGCGTGTATTTATAATGGATGATGCTGAACAACTAATGCCACGCTATCTGCGATTCGTGCGCGGTGTGATTGACTCTAGCGACTTGCCTCTTAATATTTCACGAGAGCTTCTCCAAAGTAGTAAGGTGGTGGAGAGTATCCGCTCTGGCTCTGTTAAGAAAGTATTGAGTTTATTAGAAGATCTTGCCAAAAAAGATACTGAAAAGTATGGCAAGTTTTGGAAAGAGTTTGGCAGAGTTATAAAGGAAGGACCAGCAGAAGATCATAGCAACCGCGAACAAATTGCTAGGCTATTGCGTTTCTCATCAACATATAATGACAGTGCCGAACAGAATGTAGCTCTATCTGACTATGTAGGTAGGATACAGAGTGGTCAGAACAAGATTTACTACATCTCTACTGAAAGTTTCACTGCTGCTAAAAACAGTCCGCATCTTGAGATATTTAGAAAAAAGGATGTGGAAGTGCTGCTGTTGAGCGATCGTGTAGACGAATGGCTTGTGTCGCATTTGACCGAGTTCGAAGGTAAAAATTTTCAGTCAGTCGCTAAAGGGGCACTAGACTTAGGCAGTATTGCATCAGAGGTAAGAAAAAGTGAGCAACAGCAGCAGCATATTGAAGATGAATGTAAGGATTTACTGATGCGTGTAAAAGAAGTGTTAGGTGAAAAAGTTAAAGAGGTGCGCGTTTCTAAACGCTTAACCGATTCTCCAGCTTGCTTGGTGGTAGACGAGCATGCTCTAAGCACGCATCTAGAACGGATGTTAAGAGATGCCGGCCAGGATATACCGATAAATAAACCATATCTAGAACTGAATACCGATCATCCTCTTGTAAGCCGCTTGAGACATGAGGGAGACTACAGCCACTTTGAAGATTGGACGAATTTGATGTTTGAGCAAGCAGTTTTAGCAGAAGGTGGGCAGTTGGAAGACCCTGCTAGTTTCGTAAGGCGTTTGAACAATCTGTTATTAGCAACTAGATGATAGGATTAAACTATTGGGGAAGTCAGATACCTAGAAAATAAGATACCTGGCCTCTGTGGGAAACCAAGGAGAAGGGGCCAGGCGCTGTTTCTTTCATTAGATTAGTATCAGACTATCAGAGTTGCTCTGCGATCTAGTAGGTAGCATATTGGAATTGTAATATTTGTAGTATGGATGTTGCGAACATTTTTTACTCTTGGTCGCCATCTCCATAATATTCGTGCTTAAAAATACTAAATTTGTTTAGAAATTAGGGTTTTTATGAAACTCACTGCTTTGACAATGCTTTCTCCTATTGATGGCCGTTACTCTGAAAGTACTAGCAATCTTCAGCCCATATTCAGTGAGTACGGCCTGATCTACCACCGAGTGCTTGTAGAGGTACGCTGGTTGCAAGCCTTAGCTCTTAATCCAAGCATCCATGAAGTCCCACATTTTAGTGAACAAGCCATTAGCGTTCTTGATGGAATAGTTGCTAATTTTTCTCTAGCTGATGCTCAGCGTGTTAAAGACATCGAGTGTTCTATTAATCATGATGTGAAAGCAGTAGAGTATTTACTGAAAGAGAAAATAAATTTTAACGCTGAATTGAGAGCAGTCAGCGAATTTATACACTTCTCTTGTACCTCTGAAGATATCAACAATTTAGCGTATGCGCTGATGTTACGTGAGGCGCGTGATCAAATATTTTTGATAAAAATTGATAATATAATTGATGCAATCTCTGATCTAGCTCATCAGTATGCTAATCAGCCTATGCTGGCTCGCACCCACGGTCAACCGGCCTCTTCCACAACACTTGGTAAAGAGATGGCTAATTTTGCTTACCGTTTAAGGCGTCAGCGTACACAATTAGCATCAGTATCTTTATTGGGGAAAATGAATGGTGCGGTAGGTAACTACAACGCGCATCTTATTGCTTATCCAGAGGTAGATTGGGAAGCATTTGCTCGTAGCTTCGTTACCCAAAATCTAGGATTAGAGTGGAATCCCTATACAATTCAGATTGAACCACATGATTATATGGCAGAGTTTTTTCACGTGTTGATACGCGCTAATACTGTATTACTAGACTTTTGCCGTGATATCTGGGGCTACATTGCTATCGGATATTTTCGGCAGAAATCAACAACTATTGAAGTTGGATCCTCAACTATGCCACATAAGATTAATCCGATTGATTTTGAAAACTCTGAAGGGAATCTTGGTGTTGCAAACTCACTGCTTACCCATTTAGCAGCTAAGCTACCAGTATCACGTTGGCAGCGTGATTTAACAGATTCGACCGTGTTGCGTACGATAGGGATAGGGCTAGCACATTCATTAGTAGCCTATCAAGCCTGTTTGAGAGGAATCAGTAAGTTAGAAGTAGATACTGCTGTGATCGATGCAGACTTAGATAAAAACTGGGCAATACTAGCAGAACCGATTCAGACTATAATGCGCCGCTACCGCATTGTACAACCTTACGAAAAATTGAAAGCACTGACCCGTGGGCAAAAAGTGGACTCTGAGATTCTACATAATTTTATCTCCGGTCTAGATATCCCTGAAGATGCGAAACAGAGGTTGCTGATCCTAACCCCTGCAGAGTACATTGGAAATGCTGCTTTGCAGGCAAGCAAGGTGTGAAGGTTAAAGATTTTGGGCTACACTGTGCTTACCCCAATAGCCACAAACAGCACAGGCTAGGGGGACAGATCCCTGCTGTCCAAAGTTATTTAGATGGCAAGATCAATGCAACGGCATGCACAGCAATGCCCTCTCCTCGCCCGATAGTACCTAGATGTTCAGTAGTTGTAGCTTTAACGTTTACCTGATTCAGTGACACACACAAATCGGCTGCAACGTGCTCTAATATCTCTCCTATATACGGCCCTATACGGGGGGATTGGGCTATTATGGTGGCATCGACATTTCCAATTACTAGCTGTTTCTCCAAAAGTAAAGCGTTGACCCGCCGCAGTAGAATGCGCCCCTCAACACCTTTAAATTCTGGGTCGCTGTCTGGGAAATGCCATCCGATGTCGCCTAACCCAGCTGCACCTAGCAGGGCATCACATATCGCATGCAGTAGCAGGTCACCATCAGAGTGAGCTACTATCCCTTTTGAATGTGGGATACGTACCCCACCTAGAGTAATAAAACTACCCTTACCGAAAGCATGAACGTCGAAACCATGACCTATTCGCATGGTTATAAATTATACAACTGTTTTTTTAGTAAGAACTCAGCAAGAGCTAAATCTTCTGGATAAGTGATCTTAATATTGTCAGCGCGGCCCTCTACAAGATGAGCCATAAGACCTGCTGCTTCTATCGCTTCTGCCTCATCATTGATTAACAGTTTACGTGATAATGCTGACTGTATAGCATCAGACAACATTCCTAATCTAAACATCTGTGGAGTGAGTGCATGCCATATTTGCTTACGGTCTACTGTCAATAAGATTTGACCAGCAGAATCAGCTTGCTTAAGCGTATCCCTAACCGGTATAGCCAAGATTCCACCAATTGGATCACTAGATATTTTGCTAATTAGAAGGTTGAGATCCATCCCTGTCAGACAGGGTCTAACGGCGTCATGAACTATTATCCAATCGCTTGGCGAGGCTAGCCCATGCCCCCCCTCCCCCTGTAAGGCTTTTAGTCCGTTTAGCACTGAATAGCAGCGTGCTGTTCCTCCAAATACGCATAGTAATGGCTTGGTATATTTAAATTTCTTTGCAACAGTTGGCCACCACTGATCGTTATTATCTAAAATAACAACAACCCCGTGAATAAGAGGATACTCCATTAAAACTTTTAGAGCGTATGTAATAACCTGCCGTCCAAGCAAATTCAAGTACTGCTTAGGTATTACAGAATCCATCCTCTTGCCTACTCCGGCGGCTGGAACCACGGCCCAATAGCGTAACTCATTCATAGTTTATAGTTCTTATAAATGGAAAGTTACTCTATATTATGAGGGAAAATTTATGGATCTGGTACCGAAGAGCGACTAGCTGCATCGAGTTGATTCGGCCATGCTGATCTTGAAGTGGTCGCGTTTAGCATGGTGTGTGTTGATTTTGAGTCTGAGCCAGTGTCAGGTCCAAACCTAGTTGATAGAACGGATTGTGCAGCAAGTGGTTGTATAACCTTATGACTGGTAGTCTGTAACGATTTATTTTTCTGGATTGATTCAGATTGTTCTAGTAAGCGATAAAATGTTTCATCCTGGCGTATCATGCCCATCTCAGATCTAGCCCTTTCTTCAATAGCGACTAAGCCGGTTTTCAGATCTTTAATATCCGCTTCCAGAGCATGATTACCTTCTATTAGCGCTGCGTTCTCCTCAGTTTGTACCTGAATTGAGATGTGTAGAGTAAGAGTTTGCTTGATGCCGTCTTCATTAACCCACAATAGGTACTGTGACATCATTAATGCAGTGATTAACGCTGCAATCAGGATCTGCATAGTTCTGCCGGGCTGATAAAAGATATTGATAAGAATGCATATCTTACTAATATTCTTAGTGTACTAGAACTCTAAACCTCTGGTCCCTCACTCGATTTTAAAATGAGGGACTGAGGGTGTATATTTCAACCTCAACCTATTTTTAGGCCGATTCTATAGAAGAAACTCGAATGATTGTTATCACATCATAAAAACGTTAAATGCTTTCTTACCAGGATAGATAGCCGCAGAACCTAGTTCTTCCTCAATTAAAAGTAAGCGGTTATACTTAGCAACACGGTCAGAACGACTTAGCGAACCGGTTTTAATCTGACTGGCAGTTGTAGCTACAGCTAGGTCGGCAATAGTAGTGTCTTCAGTTTCGCCTGAGCGATGTGATGAAATCGAGGTATAATCAGCCTCGGCCGCCATCTTGATAGCGGCTAAGGTCTCACTTAGAGTACCAATCTGGTTAACCTTAGGAGTATGCGATTTGGCAGTGCTAAACCTCG
>CAIRZE010000018.1 GCA_903882995.1 uncultured Candidatus Competibacteraceae bacterium | reverse complement strand
TACCTGCAAAGATTCTAACAAAACTCTTTACAAGGCTAACATAAAAATGTCCGCGACTTGTATCCTTAGCTCGTACTTCACCAACGTCATCCTTAAATCTTCGCAATGAATCCAAAGCACCAACAAAAATCACCACATTGTTACGGAGCACACGAATCGGATTATTACGCCTTACTATACCATCTACTACCATACAGCCAGCTACTACGCCAAATTTCGGCGAGCGAAATGTGCTACGGACCTCAGCTAATCCGATAATTTCCTCTTTAAACTCTGGCTTGAGCATGCCAACCATTGCGTGTTTTACATCTTCGATCAATTCGTAGATAACACTGTAGTAGTGCAATTTCAGACTTTCTTCATCAGCCAATTTCTTAGCAACACTATCAGCACGCACGTTGAAACCAATTATAATAGCCTTGGCATTGCAGGCTAGATTAACATCAGACTCATTAATACCACCAATACCACTAACAATAATCTTAACCTGCACCTCCTCTGTAGATAAGCGGCTCAACGCATCGATAATGGCCTCAGCAGAACCCTGTACATCTGCTTTCATAACGACATTGAGGATATTAACTTGACCTGCTTCAAATTGTTTAGAAATATCGTCTAAACTGATTGCTGGTTTCCTGGATTGCTCCTCACGCATCTTATTCTGTCTAAACAAAGCTATTTCCCGTGCTTTACGCTCGTCAGTAACTGTAATCACTTCATCACCAGCACGAGGTGACCCAGATAATCCAAGAACTTCTACAGGAATTGAAGGACCGGCTTCACTAATACTATGCCCACTTTCATTCAGCATAGCTCGTACCCTTCCATACTCAAGGCCACTTAGAATTACATCTCCCTTACAGAGGGTACCACTCTGAATCAGTAGAGTTGCGACTGGACCACGACCTTTATCCAGTCGAGACTCAATTACTACACCCTTAGCAGGGCCTTCCACAGACGCTTTTAACTCGAGCATTTCAGCTTGTAGAAGAATCTGCACTAGTAGATCATCAACACCTACACCAGACTTGGCAGATACATAAGCAAAGAGTGTATCTCCACCCCACTCTTCGGATATAATACCCTGCACCGATAGTTCACTTTTGACCCGTTCAGGGTCTGCACTGGTTTTATCCATTTTATTAACTGCAACAACTAGGGGCACATTAGCAGCACGAGCATGTTGGATCGCTTCTAGAGTCTGAGGCATTACGCCATCATCAGCTGCGACAACTAACACTACAACGTCTGTTGCTTTTGCACCTCTAGCACGCATCGCCGTGAATGCAGCATGCCCAGGTGTATCTAGGAAAGTGATAACACCCTTCTGCGTACGTACATGGTATGCTCCTATATGTTGTGTAATACCACCAGCTTCTCCTGCAGCTACTCTAGTACGGCGGATATAGTCAAGCAAGGAAGTTTTACCGTGGTCAACATGACCCATAATAGTGACAACAGGTGGTCTAGGTAGAGCATCTCCACGCTGGTTATTGGCTATAACTTCTTCTTCCAGTGCATTTTCCTTAAATATCTTATAAGAATGCCCCATTTCTGATACTATCAAAGCTGCATTATCCTGATCAATCACTTGATTAATTGTGACCATAACGCCCATCTTAAAAAATGCTTTGATTACTTCAGTTGCCTTAATCGACATCTTCTGGGCTAGTTCAGCTACACTGATGGTTTCAGGGATAATGACTTCACGTAGTACAGGTGCAGTGGGCTTTGCGAAACCGTGTCGCTGCTGTATTAATAAAGGGGTATGCACTTTGGTACTTTTACCTTTTTTTGGAGACTTACGGCGATCTGATTTATCCTGCCGGTCTCCGCGACGCTGTAATGCAAACCGATTTTCCTTTTCTTCTTGTGGCTCAATAATGACCTCACTACGTTGTTTACCAGAACTACGAGTTTGTGTTTCTGAGCGCTTTTTAACAGAGGTCCTTGTCAATTCACGAACAGATGATCCATTTTGCTGTTTTCTAGACTTAATTTCGATACTAGGTGTAACTACCTCGCTGTGCCCATGCACTTGATAGGCATCTACATCTGTTGTAATGGGCAGATTTTCCACAACCCCAGTTAATTCACATTCAATAGGTAGAGCTGAATGTTCCATTCTAGAATGATATAGTTGTTCCGAGTCTCTTAAGTTGTATTCTTCCGGATGTTGCTCTTGTTCTCCGTTTTCTACTATTTTTTCTTTAAAAAGCACAGAATCTTTTATCTGAAATTGGCTCTGACTATTCTCAGCTGTTCCTGAATTAACTCCTTCAGAAAGACTTGTTTTTAGAACCATATCTCCGGCTACTTCTGGGAAATTTGCTAAGTTAAATAGCTGCATATCAGATTCAAGGAACCGTGGTGTTTCCTCCTCAACCAAAAGCTTAACATAGGTGCGTTTCTTACGCACCTCAACACTCACAGTTTTGACCTGACCAGCTATACCTCCAGCCATTTTGATTTCGCTATGGGTTTTACGCTTTAGCGTAATCCTTTTAGGCTCAGCTATTGCCTGAAACAATTTATTTCCATGACTTTTCCGTAAATGTGCTAATAAATCTACCTTTTGTTTTTCAGTGACTGTAGCGTTCGCATCTAAAACAGCGATACCTGCCTCAGAGAATTGCTCTAACAGGCGATCTATAGGTATACCAACATATATCGCAAATTGTTTGACTGTCACATCCGTCATTTACCACCCCCAGGACGAGCTTAAACTACCGCTCGTTCGAAAACCAAGGCGCACGTGCCGTCATAATCAATTTAGCGGCTCGTTCATCATCCAGGCCTGTAATTTCATTCAGATCATCCACTGATAACCCAGCTAGATCATCCATCGTTAATATTCCACAACTTGCCAGTAAAAAAGCCAATTCTTTATCCATACCTTCCATATGTAACAAAGCTTCAGAAGGGTGAATACCACCAATCTTTTCCTCAACTGCAATCGCACGTGTTAACAACACATCTCGCGCACAACGGCGCAAATCCTCAATTGTTTTTTCATCAAATTCTTGGATCTCTAACATTTCATGAACAGGTACATAAGCAACCTCCTCAAGGCTGGCAAATCCTGCTCGAACTAAAATTTCTGCGACCTCACTATCAATATCTAATTGGTCTATGAACATTTGACGTAATGTCTCATCCTCTTGACCACGCTTGGCCCGAGCTTGGTCAACAGTCATTACGTTCAGTATCCAACCCGTTAGCCGACTAGCTAGTTGTACATTCTGTCCTCCCTTACCGATAGCCTGCGCTAACTGTCTCTCATCAGAGACTATGATATCCATACTGTGAGCGTCCTCTTCGACAACAATAGATTCAACCTCAGCTGGAGACATCGCGTTCATTACTAAACGAACTGGGTCGTCGTCCCATTGCACGATATCGATCCTTTCACCAAATAATTCGTTAGTCACGCTTTGAACTCTCGCACCACGCATACCTACACAAGCACCTATGGGATCAATACGGGTGTCCTTACTCTTTACAGCAATTTTAGCGCGAGAGCCTGGATCACGCGTAGCACACTTAATTTCAATAATTCCTTGATTTATCTCTGGAACTTCTAATGTAAACAGAGCAACCAGAAATTCTGGTACCACACGACTAATAAATAGTTGGGGTCCACGACCCTCGATACGTACATCTTTTAGATAGCCACGTGCGCGCTCCCCTACGCGAAATGATTCGCGTGGATTCAAATCTTCACGTGCTATCTTAGCTTCAACATTACTGCCTACATCGATTATCACATCACCACGTTCCACCCGCTTAACTACACCACTTATTAATTCTCCTTTACGGTGTAGGTAAGCTTCTACAATCTGCGCCCGTTCAGCATCCCGGACTTTCTGGACGATTACCTGTTTAGCAGTTTGGGCAGCAATGCGCCCACCGAAATCGGGATTCTCTAACAAAATTTCGATATACCCACCAACCTGTGCATCGGCCTGGATATTACGTGCCTCCGCTAGAGACATCTGCCGGTCGCATAGCTCAAACTGTGGATGTTCTGCTACTACCAGCCAACGCCTGAAAGTTTCATAATGACCGGTTCGCCGGTTAATAACTACCCGGACATCAGGATCGCCTTCGAAGCGTTTTTTGGCAACTGAGGCTAAAGCTATTTCCAGAACGCTGAAGATGACTTCTTTACCGACCCCTTTTTCGTTGGAGACGGCATCTACTACCAGCAGAATCTCTTTATTGCCTTCTTTGCTGTCTTTAACGCGCATGTCATTTTGCCTCCCAGCCGGATCCGCACGCTACTACACCACACTACCATCCCGCTTTAAAGTTCAGACACCAGTCGAGCTTTTTCGATTTGCTCGAACGGTACCCGCCATTCTCGTCCCTCACCGTCGGCAACCAATATATCGTTTTGTTGTACTCCTAATAGCAATCCTATTAATCTACGTCGCCCATTTAATAACTCACGCAACTGAATACGCACTTTAGAACCGGAAAAACGGATAAAGTGCTGGTGTTCAAGAAGAGGGCGGTCCAATCCAGGTGAAGAAATTTCTAAGATATATCGTCCCGCGATCAGATTATCAACATCAAGTAGACCACTTAGCTGATGGCTGACCCGTTGGCAGTCAGCCAACGTGATCCCATGCTTACTATCTATATATACACGCAGTATGGAATTATCACGGCCACTATATAATTCTAAACCGAATAAATCGTAGCCCATGGTTTCGACTGCGGCCGTTAACGCCAGTTTAAGCTTCTGTAGGTTTTGACGCATTTTGACCACCGGAAACAAAAAATGGGCCTATGGCCCACTCGTTTCTCAACATCATGCCGGTTTGGTACCTATTTCAATACCATAAGAACCGGCTGCACAAAAAAAAGCCCTCTACGGGCTTTCTAAGGAGTAGCGGGGGCAGGATTTGAACCTACGACCTTCGGGTTATGAGCCCGACGAGCTACCGGACTGCTCCACCCCGCATCCGAAATGACAGTATAACGCCTAGTACGAATTTTGGCAAGCCACTTTAGACCGTTTTCCCACATATACATGGTCGAGTTGCACATTAGTCCCTTTCACATCCGGTTACAATACTATATTGTGAATTTTTATGAAGACAAGTGAAAAATCTTGAAATGTTTTAAAGATAGATGACATCCAATTGGGTGTTGTTCACGATGTATATTTTGTCCATTTTAATGGGGTTCTTAGATGGCAACAGTGATTTTATCATCTTAAATTTATTATAAAAAGCATGAAGTTCTAGATTATATCTAATTTTCTGATAGATGTGCTGTTTCGTAATATATCAACAGCATCTCTAACTTTATTTTGCTTAAGAGGTATATTATAAGCTCTCGAATATAGAATTTGATTCTTCATTCACTAAAATGCCACATAGATTCCCTAACCAACTACCGTAAAATTTCGTATTATATTTCTGCTAGTGCTGCTACTTAAGCACGGCTATAGTTACACAGTTAATACCCAAAATCTATACTTCTCTCTAACTGATATTAAGAGTAAATTGGCGTTAAAAATGTCCCGCAGTATCTCCAAGAGATACATAAAGACTGCACTATTGTCGTAGGTCTTATGAGACCTAATGCCTAGCAGATTTCTATTAAATTTCTAATCACACTTAACAGGCGACAAAGCCTAATATATTGTTTTCTAAATACTGAAGTGATAAAAAATACGCTTACTCTAGATAAAGCGTTTGGCATATCAGATAAAACTGGAAGTCAGAAACACTAAAATAAATATAATTTAAACCTTACCTTAGCTTTCAAGTAAGTTTTCTGAAGCTGTACTTTATATATAGCTGTATTCATCTTTTTAAGCTTCTGTTGTTGGTTGCTTATACAATTTAGAAAGCACTGCTGGCGCCGCATTTTGAATTGTACTTCAAAACTCATAACTTGAGAATCTCAAGATTAGAGATTGTTAATATTGCTATAGCTTATAGTGAGCTAAAATCAATTTATACAAACTAAGTAGACATTTTGATAATATATGTCAAAGATAGGTAACAGAGATTCTATTCTAGAGCACACGGTACCGTAAGGTAGTTATGTATTTTTTAACATAGTTAACAGATTGGTTAATCATCAGGATGATTGCACTTACTAGGTACTAGGTATTGAATGATTTTCATCCTGCTGCCAAAAGTTTTACAACCCAATCGATAAAGATATCTTGTGCTACCAGTATATTTTCTGAATCCTTTCGGCTGCGATACTCAATCTTCCCGGAAGATAAGCTGCGATTACTCACTACCACTCGATGTGGAATTCCAATCAGTTCCATTTCCGTAAACATGATCCCAGGCCGGATATCACGATCATCTAAAAGGACCTCTACGCCTACTTTTAGAAACTCCTGATAAAGTATATCAGTGGCCTCCCTTACCGTAGAGGAACGACTATATCCAACTGGTAAGAGTGCTACCTGAAAGGGCGCCATTGTGATTGGCCATATTATGCCATGCTCGTCGTGATTCTGTTCGATGGTAGCTGCCACTAAACGAGATATACCAATACCGTAGCAACCCATCTTCACAGTTACCGATCTACCATCTTCTCCCTGGACCACAGCATCCATAGCAGCACTGTACTTTTGTCCAAGTTGAAATATATGACCCACCTCAATACCACGTGTAATTTTAAGCGTACCTAGACCATCTGGGCTTGGATCACCATTAACAACATTACGAATATCAGCTACTTGTGGCTCTTGACAGTCGCGACCAAAATTAACACCTGTCAGATGCCAGCCGTCAGCATTTGCTCCGACTACTACATCAGCCATCTTAGCAACAGTGCGGTCAGCTATAACTGTACCAGTAAACCCAACTGGCCCAAGCGAACCAGGACCAGCACCAAACGCCATACGAATGGCACCATCATCTGTAAAGGTTAGAGGAACTTTAACAACTGGTAACATCGCGACTTTAGTGGCGTTCAAGTTATGATCGCCGCGTACTAGCAAAAGTACAGGCTGACCATCTGTGCCATCAACTACGATAGACTTTACAGCCTTAAAAACTGGAATATTTAGGAAGTCGCATATTTCAGAAACAGTTTTTACTCCTGGTGTATGAACCCGTACCATCTCTAAATGAGGTATTTGCCGTTCATGAATAGGAGCCAGAGCTTCAGCTAACTCAACATTAGCAGCGTAATTACTCCCTGTTGAAAATGCGATAGCATCCTCACCAGAATCAGTCAACACATGAAACTCCTGTGATTTACTACCTCCAATACTACCGGGGTCAGCAAGCACCGCACAGAACTTTAACCCTAGTCTGGTAAAAATTCGTACGTACGCATCGTACATTGCCTGGTAACTTTTTTGCAAAGAATCATTATCAAGGCCAAAAGAATAGGCATCCTTCATCAAAAATTCCCTTGCTCGTATTAACCCAAAACGGGGCCTAATCTCATCACGGAACTTGGTCTGAATTTGATAGAAACTAATAGGTAACTGCTTGTAGCTTCTGATCTCACGTCGAAATAGATCTGTAATTACTTCCTCATGTGTTGGACCAAAGCAGAAATTATGCTTGTGCCGATCAACTATTCTTAGTAGTTCTGGACCGTATTTCTGCCAACGGCCGGATTCTTGCCACAATTCTGATGGCTGTACTGCCGGCATGAGCAACTCTATGCTGCCAGCGCGTTCCATCTCCTCTCTTACAACTGTCTCAACCTTACGTAGTACGCGCAGACCTAAAGGTAGCCAGATATAAACTCCTACCGCAATTTTGCGGATTAAACCTGATCGCAACATAAGTTGGTTGCTGATAACCTCAGTATCAGCAGGAGTTTCTTTGATAGTAAATAAAGGGAAACGGGATGTACGCATGAATTAATTTTATCCTAAAGAGAGGTTGATTAATTATATATTAATAGCAGTAGCAGTATAACCTTATAGGCAGCATTGAATTATAAAATATTTCTTCTTGCTTATTGTATGTTCACGATTCTTATAGATTGATTAACATTATAAGGAATGATACTAGTAAGTAGATCAGGTTCTCCTGAAAATGATATGCTGATGTTGGTCATGATGATATTATCCTTTAAGGATATCTGGGATATTTAGTTTTCTCATTTCGCTATAATTTATGATATCTATTATAGTTACTAACTAATTCTAGTAAATTTACCTCTCTTTTATAATATAAATTTACTTAGTAATGTTCCTAGATAAAAAAAGGTTAGATTCAGGTTGAACTCGCACGTCAAGTTGATTTTAAATTAAAAATTTTTTGATCTCTTGACCTTATGGTTTTATCAAAATCTCTGTTAATGGTTCTTTTACATATTTAAGTTCTATATGCATAAAGTATTTTCAATCAACTTGTGGCCATTTGAAAAAATCCTCAGGCTTGCATTTCAATGCAAATGCGATTTCATCTAATAAACTGACACTCACGTCTCTCTCACCACGTTCGATGTAGCTTAAATTACTTTGTCCGACTGATAACTTTTCAGCTAACTCAGCTTGAGTCATACCCAATTCGACTCGTCTGACTTTGATCCGACGACCAACTTGTTGGTTAATATTCATAGCTTTTTACCTAGTTTTTACCTAACTTGATTTTCTATTAATCTAAATCACTGAAAATGATAAATCAATAACCTAGCCGCACCTCATTTGAGAGTTTGCACTCAAATTCTTGATTACTATTGTAGAAATTAAGTTATTTGATGAAAATCTTTAAGAGGTGTTAGATTAAATCTAATTCGTATTCGTAATAGCTATTTGAATCCAATATGGTTAGCATGTCTTCAATACTATTCATCTATGCCC
>CAIRZE010000017.1 GCA_903882995.1 uncultured Candidatus Competibacteraceae bacterium | reverse complement strand
TCAATATTATCCTATAACAATTATTACTCTATAACCTAACGTCTAGGAGCGAGAGTGATGTATTGTCATTTTATATGGTTAGGATGGCTGAAGATTGTATTTTTTTTGTTGTTTTTTTTATGGCCACTTTCTGCATACACAGAACCTAGGATCATAGCGAGTATCAAACCAATATATTCATTAGTAGCAGGTGTTATGTATGGTGTTGGAGAACCAACACTACTTTTACATGGCGGTGCCTCACCACATGAACATAGCCTAAGACCCTCAGAGATTCGTATTATCAACGAGGCTAATGTTGTATTTTGGGTTGGACCAGATTTAGAAAACTTCCTGATAAAACCGCTAAATAGTGCTAAAACCAGGTCTATATCACTACTAGAAACACATGGTATCGAGATACTACATTTAAGGGAGGGTGGTATCTGGGACCAGAATGCACACCATACCAATCAATCTAGTCGAGATACCCATATTTGGTTAGATCCTATCAACGCTATCGTAATGGTAAAGCGTATCACCTCAGTTCTAAGTGAGGTAGATTCATCACATCGTATAATTTACGAACGTAATGGGGCATCATTAGTTGCCCGACTCGGACAACTAAATAAGCAGCTGGAAGTAGAGCTGACCCCAATTAAGGATAAAGCATACATTGTATTTCATGATGCTTATCAATACTTTGAAAGGCGGTATGGCTTAAGAGGTGTAGGTTCAATAGTACTCAACCCGGAACAACAACCTAGCGTGAGACGAATAAGTGAGATTCAGACACTCATCCATAGCCTCGACGTCCGTTGCGTATTTAGTGAACCACAGTTCCAGCCGGCCTTAGTAGATACTATTGTTGCAAGTAGTGGTATCCACAGTGGCGTGCTTGACCCAATCGGAGCCGGATCACCAGCTGGTATAGAGGCCTATTTTACCCTTCTTCAGGGATTGGTTGACGGGTTACTTGCCTGTCTTAAGTAGCACTTAAAAATTCTCCAGTTTGGGCAAATCACGCATGCTTACCTGTATCTATTTTTACGGTATGTTTCTACCCAACTACCGCCGGTATTTTATTTTATTACTGGTTATTTTTAAAGGCGAAAAAATATGAATGAAACTTATGCAGGATTTATCCCTTATCGCGTCTGTGATGAAGAAAAATATATGAATGAAAAACAGAAAATTCATTTCCGCGATATTCTAGTATCCTGGAAACGGGAATTAATGGAGGAAGGCCGAAGGGCTGTTACTAACATGCAGGATGAACCTCTAAATCTGCCAGATCCAAACGATCGTGCCAGCCAAGAAGAAGAGTTTACAATAAATCTACGAGCACGAGATCGAGAGCGTAAACTGATCCGAAAGATAGATAAAGCCTTAGAAAGGTTAAACTTAGACGAATATGGCTATTGTGAAGCCTGTGGTGTGGAAATTGGGCTACGCCGGTTAGAAGCAAGGCCAACTGCAGAACTGTGCATTGATTGTAAGCATCTCGAGGAACAAAAGGAGAGAAGTCAAGCAGCTTGAGACCAGAATAATCTATGAAAATGCATTTCTATTTAATAAGAAACTACTGCCAACTTTCAGCTGGCAGTAGTTACCTTATTAATTTTACAACTAATTTTACATTAGCACAACTACTAAACTCCCTACCATGAATAAATAAAAGTTACAAGCATTCCCGATTAATATCTACGGTAGCTATTCGCGTGATACATCAAAGAAAAAGGCGTCGCTAACTTGACAGTAGTGCTATAAGCCCGTCCCCGGCAAGAGAACATCCTTCCAATTGGCAGCTTCTATGTTCTCCATAGTAAGAGAGCGTCACTTTTACATCTGCAGCTGGCAGCTTCCCTTTGCCGCGCTCAGGCCATTCGACTAGAAGAATGGCCTCACCGTCTAGCTGGTCACGTAGACCAAGATATTCTAATTCTTCTGGGTCTTCTAATCTATATAGATCCCAGTGAAACAAATTCCAATCTCTCAACTGATAAGTTTCAAACAGGGTAAATGTCGGACTCTTGACTATTCCAAGATGACCAAGTCCACGCAGCAGCCCACGCGCTAGCGTTGTCTTACCGGTGCCTAACTCGCCATACAGGTATAGAACGCAACCAGGAGTAAGAACCGCCGAGAACTGTGTACCCAATAATTCAGTAGCCTCTGTAGAATTCAGAAATAAATCAAGCATACTCTACTCTACAAATTTACCGCTTGCCGTAGAAATGGGAATAGATCAGTTGCCATTAATCCTCGTTCTCCACCAGATTTAGCTGCTAGGTCTCCTGCTAGTCCATGTAAGTAGACGCTAGCCTTAGATGCGGTGAACGGTTGCAATCCTTGCGCCAGTAGTCCAGATATTACTCCAGTTAATACATCACCCATACCACCACTAGCCATCCCTGGGTTACCGGTAGAACAAAGCGCTAATGAACTGTCCACCTTACTGGCAATAAGAGAACCTGCACCCTTGAGAACAACTATACCATCATAGAGCGAAGCTAGATCCCTAACTGCTTTGAATCTATCAATTTCGACCGCCTTAGAGGTTATTCTTAGCAATCTTGCTGCTTCACCAGGGTGCGGGGTAAGTATCCAATTATCACGAGCAGTTGGATTAACAGCCAACAGATTCAGGCCGTCAGCATCGACCACTGTAGGGATATTACTATTACTATCATTTAGAACAGTATTTAACATATCCCGACCCCAGTTATCACAGCTAAGACCAGGACCTACTGCGATGACTGTAGCACGGCTTATCAATGGTGCTAAATCTTTAGGTGTTTCAACACCATAAATCATTAGTTCTGGTCGGATCGCTGCTTGTAATCCAGCATGAGCAGCACGGGTAGCAATGCTAACAAGCCCAGCACCACAACGGGCTGCAGCTTCTGCAGCCATGCGCGCTGCACCTGCTAACCCCAAATTACCACCGACCACTAATACATGACCAAAGTTATTTTTGTAGGAATTATGCTGGCGTCTAGGCAGTAGGGTATGCAAATCTTCACCACTATAGCGCCAGCAATCTGGTCGAAGAGCAGCATAAATATTCGATGGTATCCCAAGATTAGAGAATGTAATTTGGCCACAGTAGGATGGTCCTTCTCCAGTGAACAGTCCTCTTTTGAGTCCAACAAAAGTGATAGTTGCCGTAGCTCTTATCGCCCTGCCGAGAACAGCGCCTGTATCTGCATTAAGTCCAGATGGTACATCAATAGCTAGAATTTCAGCGGGACAGTCATTCATAGCATCAATAGCTTTCAACCAGTGGCCGCTTACATCTCGTTCTAGCCCAGTACCGAGAATTGCATCTACTAAGATATCTACCTGATTTAGACTTTTAGGATTGAAGATAGTAGTAGTAACACCGGCAGCGCAGGCATCCTGCCAAGCAGTCAGGGTATCACTTTGTAGATAATTTGGGTCAGTTAGCGTCAAAACTAGTACTTCTAGGCCGGATTTTTTAGCAAGTCTAGCTAAAACATAACCATCTCCGCTGTTGTTACCTCCACCACAAACTATTGCAATACGGCGTGCCTGTGGCCAACTCTGACACAATAAATCGAAAGCTGCTTCACCAGCACGGCTCATTAGAGTATAACCCGGAATCCCACCTTGGATAGCAAGGTGATCTAGCTCACGCACCTGAGCAGTATTGTATAGTTCGGCTGGTAGTACGTTCATTGGGAAAATTCCATTCACCTAAGCACGGTCGCAATATATGATATTACAATAAGAATTTCTTATTTCTAAATACATATATTATGAATGCTCAAATAAATAAATTATATCTTGCTGAACTTGCTAGCTATATCAAAACTTGGGGACAGGAATTAGGATTCCAACAGATCGGAATTACTGATATTGACTTAGATAATCATAAAAAATGGTTTGTTGAGTGGTTGAAAAAAGGATTTCATGGAGATATGGATTATATGTCTCGATATGCATCAAAACGTATCAGCCCGGGAAAATTAGTGCCAGGTACAATACGAGTAATTTCGGCACGGATGGACTATTTACCACCACTGGCTGCTGAGCCGTATCAAGTGTTGCGGCAGCCAGATCTAGGCTATGTATCGCGCTATGCACTGGGTCGCGATTATCACAAGGTTTTACGCAACAGACTGAAAAGTCTTACCAAACGTATCACCTCTGCTATCGGAATATTTGGGCATCGTGTGTTTACCGATAGTGCTCCAGTATTAGAAAAGGCGTTTGCAGAAAAATCCGGTATTGGTTGGATTGGCAAGCACAGTAATATTATCACACGTCACGCTGGTTCTTGGTTCTTTCTCGGCGAGATTTATATCGATTTACCGCTACCAGTTGATAGGTCAACAACTGCACATTGTGGCAGTTGTATAGCTTGTTTGGATATTTGTCCAACCCATGCTATAATCGCACCTTATATTGTCGATGCCAGGAAGTGTATCTCTTACCATACTATCGAGTTGTATGGCGTGATTCCTTTAGAATTCCGCCGTGCCATCGGTAATCGTATCTATGGCTGTGACGATTGTCAGATTGTGTGCCCGTGGAACCGCTTCGCAAAGCTGACTTCAGAGCCAGATTTTTTTGCAAGAGGCGATCTAGACGCGCCGAGATTGACTACATTATTCAACTGGGATGAGACAGAATTTCTACGTTGTACTGAAGGCAGTGCTATAAGACGCATTGGCTATATGCGTTGGTTACGCAATATCGCCATAGCTTTAGGGAACTCACCATATTCACCATTAACAGTCTCTGCACTACAGGCAAGGCTGACATATGAGTCTGAACAAGTACACGAACATGTTTTGTGGGCTCTGGAGGAGCAGAAGATAAGAGCAGAAAGAAGCCATAGCCTGAAAATTAGCATTTAAATTATGGACAAAGCAACACCGAATGCCGTATTAAATTTGTTGTGCAACATTAACTTCTTGAGGATGCCAAATAATGAAGGATAGGCTTGTAGAAAACAGCTATAGGGTAATAAGATGCAGGTGCTGTCCATGTTCACATGTCAATAAATGTTTTCTATATGTTTGATGCGCAGTTGCAGTCTCTGTACGCGATCACGCTGGTCTGCTTCTAAATGATATGCTACACGCACTCGTAATCCTGTACTGAAATGAAAATTTCTCGCCTGGTTGAAAGCGATAGCTTCTAACTGCACTGCCAGCCCATCAGGGCGTAGTCGCAGTTTTAGATGCTGTTCCTTAAGCACTCTTTGGGAGACAATTTCAAAAATTCCGTCGAACATTGGTTCCGGAAAACCTTGTCCCCAAGGACCAGCATCTCTTATTAGTACTGCCATCTCTATGGAAAAATGCTCTGGTTCTAATTCTCCATCGCTCCATAGTCTGTTATGTAATTCTTCAGCTTTGAGCAGGCAGCGTATCTCAGTATCGAATGCTTGTTTAAAAGGTTCGAATTGATTGATATCTAAAGTCATACCGATCGCCATTGCATGTCCACCGAAATTATCAATCAGGCCTGGAATAGCGGAGGCTATCCTTGATAGAACATCGTGTAGATGTACACCCTCTATCGACCTACCAGAACCCTTAATCTGGCCACATCGACCAGGTGCAAATACAATCACTGGTCTGTGTAACTGGTCTTTCAACCTACCAGCTATGATACCGATAATTCCTGGATGCCAATTTCGATCGAACAGACAGATACCGAACAATAGATTTATTGTATTCGGTTGCAAATTTTCTAAGTAAGCTGATGCTTGGATTTGCATCCTCTTGGTAATTTTAATTCTTTTTGAATTTATATTATCAAGGTTGCGTGCTAGATCCTGAACCATATGTTGGTCGTCACAGATCAAACACTCGATACTTTGGTTCATGTTCTCTAATCTGCCTGCAGCGTTAAGACGAGGTGAAAGATAGAAACCAATGTCACTAGCTACCAGCCTATGCTGGTCCTTACCTGCTATAGAGCAGAGTGCTGTAATTCCCGGTACACATCGACCTTCACGGATACGTTTTAACCCTTGCTCGACCAGGATACGGTTTTGGTGATCCAGTGGTACCATATCTGCAACTGTACCGATTGCTACTAGATCAAGGAATTGGGCCATATTAGGTTCGTAACGGTCTTCAAACCAGCCAGCCTTCCTTAGGTGGGTACGTAGTGCCAACATTACATAGAAAATGACACCAACACCTGCTAGGCATTTGCTTGGGAAAACATCATCTACCTGGTTTGGGTTGATTATTACATCGGCCGGAGGTAGTTCAAAATTTGGTATGTGATGATCAGTTATCAATACCCGCATCCCGAGATTCTTAGCTGCTCTTACTCCATCATCGCTGGAAATACCACTGTCAACCGTGATCAACAGATCAGGCTTATCTTGGGCAGCTACAGCTACAATTTCTGGTGTCAGTCCGTAACTGTGTTCTAGACGATTGGGAACTCGATAGCTAACCCAAGCAACATCGAAAGCCCTTAGCGCCCGAATCGCCAGTGCGCAACTGGTAGCACCATCAGCATCGAAATCAGCTATTATCAGAATCCGCCAGCGATTACTTAATGCCGTGTGCAGTAAGTTAGTCGCCTGTTTGATGTTATAGAGAGCGATGGGATCATGAAGAAAACGCAGTTCTTTGACAAGTTCATTTGCAGAACACACACCTCTATTAGAGTAAATCCGCTGTAGTAGTGGTTCAACCGGGAGATTTATATTTTTTCTAACCAGCAAATCACTGGGATAGCGGACTATAAAACTTGACATATTCGATAATATATAGAATATCAATGCAAATAATCACAGAGCGGTTTTGGGTATTTCCAGAAATACCAGCGCGCGGGGCTAGTTAGACTATAAATTTTGCCATTATCAGGATAGATATATAGCGCTGCTAATCGGCCATTTTTTATCCATTTCAGGCAATCTGTAAACCATTTGTTTTCTAGACTTCTGATGTGATTGGCCCATAGCTCGATGTCACCATCGATAGAATCGTAACGTGTTGTTTCCAATACAACGATACTGTCTAGTCTGCTATCAACGGTAGCTAACCAATCATTAGCACTTAGCGGTACCTTACTAATCGATAAACCAGATATCTGAGCTAAACCACAACTCAGTGGATCTTCAGCGTATATTCTCGCAACTGGCGCCCGAACGCTAGTTGGGCAGGTACCACCACCCCAGAACCAGATACCGTTGATCAACGGTTTTTTGCGTTCTTCACGCAATTTATTAACCGGATGTGAATTAAACAGCATTTGTACTTCGGTAAATAGCTTATGCCAGCGTTGTTTATCTGGCCCATATGGCAGAAAATGCCGAACGTCGCGACCAGCTGCTGTTCCCAACGAATATGTTCTTATCCTTGGGTTATTGGCAAGTCGTAGATACCAACGTTGAGGTTGTAATGCCTCTATTTGTTGTAGCTCACTATCAATGAAAGTCTGGTTGAATGCCGTTGTCAGATCCTGCGCCTCCTCATGTTCAATAGCAAGTGATCTAGCATCTATCAGAAACACGCTGTGCAAATCTGTGCGGAAGTGTACCGGATCGGCTCGCATCCACCAGCCATCATCTATGTCAGATCTATCTACTAGGCGTGTAATGGATGCTATCGGTAAGTCAGCATCTGGCAATATTGGTAAACCGAAAACCTCAAACAGAATATTATCAATTGCAGTAGATGCAGTACTTATTTGAGCACGCGCTAGCAGCCATTCCAACGAGGGTAAAGACATATTAGGAAATTTTAGTTGGAATGGACTGCAATTAAGTAGACCAGGAATCACTAAATGCAGGGTATGAGACAAATTTTTCATTACCTATTATGTATCAAGATATTCCAGGCGGATGCGCATAATCGGTGCAAGTATGCTATCCAGTGATTCAATAGCTGAAATCGCCTTATTCATTTTTTCCTCTTTGACTGGATTAATCAACAGTACAACCGGCACCTTACTAGCAGTGAGGTGTGTTTCCTTCTGCATGAAAGCTTCGATGCTGATACCATGATTAGCGAGAATACGAGTGATATCCGCTAGTACGCCTGGACGGTCAAGGGCTAATATTCGTAAGTAACAAGCAGTCTCTACCTCATTTATAGGTATAACTGGTAAATCTAACAGTGCCTCTGGTTGGAAGCCCAGGTATGGTACCCTACTCTCTGGATCGGTTTTCAGGTTGCGAACGATATCGATTATATCGGCTACTACCGCTGATGCAGTTGGTTCAGCGCCAGCGCCAGCACCGTAAAACAGGCTTTGACCAACAGCATTGCCTTTGACCATTATTGCATTCATAACCCCATTAACATTTGCTAACAGCTGTCGTTTAGGGATAAAAGTTGGGTGGACCCGCAATTGCACACCATTTTCTCCACGTCTAGCGATACCAAGATGTTTAATACTGTACCCAAGCCTAGTAGCATATGCGACATCCTCATATGTGATACCACCTATACCCTCGGTATACACTTTTTCAGATCGCAAGGGTATGCCAAAGGCGATAGAGGCGAGTATGGTCAATTTGTGAGCAGCATCTATACCTTTAATATCCAGAGTTGGATCATTCTCTGTATAACCTAGCCTTTGAGCTTCTGCCATTGCTTCTGGAAAATCGCGGCCCTTATCCTGCATTTCACTCAAAATAAAATTAGCAGTGCCATTTATGATACCAGCTACCCATTCTATCTGGTTACCAGCTAACCCTTCTCTTAGAGCCTTAATTATTGGTATTCCACCCGCTACAGCTGCCTCAAATCCGACTATTTTTCTTGCCATCCGAGCGGCAGCGAATATTTCGTTACCATACTTAGCAATCAGTGCCTTGTTTGCCGTCACAACGTGTTTCCCATTATCTAGGGCGCACAGTATTAATTCACGAGCAGGTTCGTAGCCACCAATTAATTCTAAAATCATAGAAATTTCAGGATCTTGTACTACATTTAAGGCTTGTTCAGTGAGTTTTATACCAATAGTATTAGCAGTAATAGTATTCAAATTGCGTGCGGCCGCATGAGTGATAATGATTTCTCGACCTGCGCGGCGTCTGATTTCTCCAGCATTATGTGCTAGCATACGAGTCACTCCGCTGCCAACCGTACCTAGACCTAGAACACCTATTTTGACAGGTTGATAAAAATTTGTTTTTTTCATCTTATGATAGTTTTCACTCTTTATATTTAATATTGTATCAATAGTCGGGAAGGCTTTTCAGTAGCCGCAATAAGCAAATTGAATAGCGAATCCTGTCTATATCTATATAGGAGTAATTCCTATCAGTCAGATTAGTATCATGCTAAATACACACGCTCCAAGGAGCTACGGGACACATTTCCCTTAATGTCTTCAGCTTCAATGTAATAGCGAATATCGCCAGCTCTTACAGGTAGTTTGGCAGTATAGTAATTAGCAGTTATAATCGCACCAGTTTGTGATGGATACAAGCCATTATCATTCATTGCTAGCCGCGTTTCACTGGTACTGATGCGTAATATCAGCGTCACACGTTTCATACCAGCAATATCATATATAAAAGTGTGTATCGTCCCTTCAGAAGGCGCATCTAGTAGACAGCCTTGGCCCCAGCGGCGACCTCCCGGATTTTCTGGTATGATCCAAGGTGGAAATATAGTAGGACCAGTGCAATCGCAGCCTGTTGCTATAATTCTATCGACCTCTATTTTAGCCTCTTTATAACCAGCATTAGCAGCATTTGTGACTTGTTGGTCCCAAATATGCTGGCCGGTCCAATACCAATAGCAACTGGTTTCTGCAGTCAGCAGAAGCCGATTAACACTATCCACCCATTGTTTCCCTGGATAGTTATCTTCTAGTGCATGCACTATATTTTGAAATGCGGTCAGTACGGCCCATGAATTCAGGTCTGGAGAATAAGGTTGATCGTAACGGCTAAACCACTTCATAAATTGCGGATCGCCATTATCAGCCCCGCTCCAGGAACCTGGTTCGATGTGGACAGATTGTGTAGGATCAGGTGGAAAGCGATCTAGATAATCGTGAATGGTAGTCAATTCGAAGCGCTGATCTCCCTGTAACCACTGGACCAGCTGTCTTGTGTTGTGATTGTAATAACTATCAGCACCACCTCCATGATTGTCACCATCGGAATGCAGTAAAAAGAACGGTGGATGTTGGGGATCAAATGTACCGTTATCAACAATCTGATCATATACCTGACCCAGTACATCAGGATATTGTAGTGCTCCAAATCCACCGCGCGCGTCTTCATTACCAATGTAACGTTCAGCTGGTACTGCAATTATTTTATGAAAATTACCATCTGGGTCTTCATACTGCACATACTCCGGCTTGAGAAGCCTCGGTGAGATTTTCGAACCAGCCCAGACATTACGCAGTTGAAGCCAGTCATCGACTGGCTGGTTAACCTGTTCAGCTAGATTAGGTGGCAACATCCCTTCGTTTATACCAGCATATGGATAGTCTCTACATGCCCGAAATCTATGGATGGAATCGTAAATTACCGCCTTTATACCTACCTGATTTAGTGCTGGGATCATGCGGATGTGGAAAGCAGTCTCTGGTGGAAACATCACATTAGATGCATCTATACCAAAAGAGGCTGAAATTATACGGCGATGCCATTCAACTTGTTTTATAATATCGCGTCCTGGAATTAGAGCCATCAGTGGATGGAAAAATCCGAACGCTAAAAAATCAACACGCGGGTTGCCCATTATGGTTTGCTCTTGGGCGACAGTACGCAATGCTTTATTCCAGCCATCGAAGCGGCCACCAGATAGCTTTTCAGCGGCACATCTGTTAAGTTGCTCAATCAGTGAGCCACTCCAACTTGTTGATAAACCAGCGTGGGGCAAGCTGCAGTGTTGAAGCACTGCGTTAGGTATAAAATTTGTGTATGGACCGATACGCGACCCGAATATAGAGTCCTTCTCTCCATCCCAATATGATTTATCTGTGGCATTGTAGTAAGGTTGATGCATATGTTTATGGATGCCGAAATACAGCTTCAATGAAGTTGTCCCAATCTTATTATTAATATTAGTCACCTCCCTAATATTAGTGTTTGGTATGATTCGCAGCTGATGGAATTCTTTAATCCAGTCCTCTTCAAGAGACTGCTGGATATTGGCTCTTCTGCAGCCCTCTATCTGGATATTATGGGTACCAGGCTTTAGTACATCATCTAGGATCTTAGTACTATACCTATAATGACAATCATCGCTAGAGCTAGCTCCCTCCTGTATCTTATCTCCATTTATCAGGTACTGTCGTCCATCTGGGGTGTGTATAATTATCTGTGGAAAAGGTACTGTACCATCTGTGTTGAAGCTAATATTAAATGATAGATTATTACCAGATTCATTACATTGAACTGCTGTTGGTACATCAACCTGTAAGATACGTGTAAACATATTAGTCATTTAAGTAATAGTCCCCGATTTATTTATTTTTTCTGCTCTTTCTAATTAAAAAGGCAACTGATTTGATCTCTTGGCGTTGAAAGAAATAGCTTAGCTTAATCCTTGTTACATCATGAGAAATAATATCCGCACTCAGCAAAGTTCAATAGGATCAATATCTATTGACCAATGAACGCGGTGATTGTAGCTCTGCTTTTTCAGTTGTGGAACCCAGAGACCGAGAAACCGGTGGAGATTTTGACGGTTCTCAGCCTGTAGTAACAGTTGCTCTCGGTAACGACCGGCGCGGTGTTCTCTGGGTGCAGGAGCTGGTCCCAGCAATTCGATACCATCTTTTATACCAGTGGCTAAAGCGACCACAGATTTAAGAAAGGCAATAGCTAGTTCTACCGAGTCTGCTTCGACTCGTAGTAATGCCTGATAAGAAAATGGGGGTAGCAATGCAGCCTGTCGTTCTGCTAAAACTATACTTGAAAAAGCTAGATACCCTTTTTTAATCAGGATTTGCAAGAGAGGATGATCAGGTTGGTAAGTTTGGATAATAACAGTAACAGGGTTACCCTCACATCCGGTTCGGCCGATAACTTGTAAAATTAACTGAGCTGTTCTTTCACTAGCAAGAAAGTCTATGCTACTATATAACCCGCGGTCTATATCGATGATTCCGACCAGAGTCACGTTTGGAAATTGATGGCCACTAGCTAACATCTGAGTTCCAATTAAGATGTGGGGGCCATCTACATTAGTATTAGAGATGAGAATCTCAAGTCTACCTCGTCGGCGAGTACTATCACGGTCAATGCGCGTGACATCGATTTTAGGGAACCTTTCATGCAAGAATTTTTCTAGGCGCTCTGTGCCACAACCGAGTGCCCGCAGTTCTGTGCTAGAGCAAACTGGACAGGATATATTTACTGTTCTAGTATCACCGCAATGGTGGCAAATTAATCGATACTGAGCCAGATGTAGGGTCATATGGGAATCACAATTTCGACACTGGCTTGACCAACCACATGCGTGACATAGTAAAACTGTCGCGAAACCACGGCGGTTAAGAAATAGTAAAACCTGTTTATTGCTATTTAGGGTAAGCTTAATTCGTTCTAGTAATATTTGAGATAACCCCTCAGTTAGGGATTGATAGCGCATATCTAGAATTTCTACAAAGGGTTTGCAACTATAGGCGATCCTGTTAGGTAAATTCAACAACTGATACCGGCCATTCTGGGCGTTTTGGAAGCTTTTAAATGTTGGCGTTGCTGAGCTCAATATAACTGGGATACCAAGTTGCTTACCCCGAATCACAGCTAGATCTCTAGCATGATAGCGAAAACCTTTACCTTGCTTGAAGGAAGTATCATGTTCTTCATCAATGATGAGTAGTCCTAGGTTTTTACACGGTGTAAATACTGCTGATCTAGTTCCGACTAATACACGAGTAATACCACTCCTTGTCAGGAGCCAAGCATCTAAACGTTCTCGATCGCCGAGACCGGAGTGTAATACTGCAAGAGGAGCTGACAGCCGCATCTGCAAGCGTTCTAGAAACTGCGGAGTTAGACTAATTTCTGGTACTAGCACTAAGACTTGTCGGTCGCGTGCTATTACTGCTTCTATTAAGCGTAGATAGACTTCTGTTTTACCGCTACCGAGTGCACCTCCTATAAGAAAGACCTGAAAGCGTTCTAGTGTTGCCAAAACCACTGCGACTGCGGCCGCTTGTGCTTCGTTCAGAGTATAATTACAGGAATTAAGTAGATCTGCCTCTTGCTCTTTTCCCAGCATCACAAGCTTACATACTTTATTGGCGCTGTTTAGTGGTAGTGTTACTGGTACGCCTCGACGCAACAGTATGGGTAAAGCTGTAAAGAAGACCTCTCCAGGCGGATGATGGTAATAGTGAGATGCCCATTGCAATAATGCTAATAGGTCTTGAGAAAATATCGGCTCTGAATCAATAATCGCTCGCACTGGGCGTAGTGTCTTCCAATCTACCTCAGTAGAACCGCTAATCTCAATTAGTAATCCTACAAGTTGCCGCTTACCAAGTTGAACAAGCACCCGTAATCCAGGGCATAATGCCAAATTTCCATTCAGTGGAGGCAGATAATCAAAAACTTGAAACAAAGGCACAGGGATAGCGACACGTAGAATTAGTTGTGGCACGGCAGTAAATTATCAGTCAAATAAATATAGGAGAGTAATCGAAAATAAAATCTTTTAGACGCCAACCTGGAAAGCGCTCAAAGTGCCGTCCCTACTATAAACGAATATAGTGTTACCATTACCTACGATAGGGGATGTGATGATTGCCTTGTTAGCAGCGCGAATCCTACCTATGACATGCCCATCTTTTTTGTTGAGCAGATGTAAGTAGCCCTTACAGTCGCAGACTACGATGTAACCATCGCCAGAAGCAGGGGCAGTTAAACGCCGTCCCATAAGGTTATTCTGTTTCCAGAGAGTCTTACCATCACTACGATCTAAGGCAGAGATAGAATCAGCATCATCGCTGATGTAAACCATATTTGCGTCCACGTCGATCCCAGAGTAGCTGGAAATTGGACGCTTCCAGATTTGGTTACCACTTTGCAGATTGATAGCGACGATACTGCCTTGATAAGCGACTGCATAAAGCATATCTCCGAAAACCTTTTGCTCTGCGTCAATATCAATCAGACGTTCGATATCTGTACGGCCATGTGGTAGATCTATAGTCTTTTCAGTAAGTATCCTACCTTTATCGAGCGACAGAACCGCTAATTTTCCATTAGCCAACCCTGATATCACCGTATTCTGCACCAGCAGAGGTGAGGGATTTCCACGTAGGCTGAGGGCTGGTATAGCATATGTAGAAGTCCAAAGGTGTTTCCCAGAATTAGCCTCAAGACCGATAAATTTACCATCACTGGTACTGACCACTATAATTTCTCTATCACCGTTTGGAGGAGCAAGTATTTCACCTGATACTGTAGTCCGCCAAACCTCTCCACCGTCCACTTGACGTAATGCTAGAACTTCACCCTTATCTGTGCCGAGTAGTACAAGTCCACTGCTGCTTAAGCCAACACCACCAGATATTGATAGTTTACTATTAACTTCCCACATCCGATGGCCAGTGATGGCATCTATAGATACGATCTGCCCATCATAACTAGAGACGTAAATAAGGCCATTGTACAATACTGGTATCAAGCGAATGAAACTTCTGCCTGTACCAGATCCTATTTTAGTTTCCCAAAGCCGCTGGATATTTACTGTAGAAATAATAGTGTTAAATTTCAGAGATAAATCTGACTCGCTAGAATTGCTGAACCATCCACTACCTAGCCAACTACAACCCGTAGTCATCATGATGAGTAATAAAAACTGGGAAATACGATATATCATGATTATTGAACTATGGTTGGATATGGTATATCAATTACTTTAGATATATCCGGCATTAATGGTGCTATTATAATCGAGTCTTCGTTGGATCCCATCAAATTATCTATTTTTAGCTGCAGTATTGAACTGTTATTACCGGCCGCTCGCGCGGCGACAAATGCAGTCTTTGCCTTAGTAGGATCATTGTTGACTAAAGCTATATCACCGCGAATCTCTTCTCTATCAGAAGTCAGACTGACAGTCGATATCCCTGCTAACTTTTGTTCTGCATCTCCATAACTGCCAGCAGCGACAAGAACCCTTGCTAGTCGTAATCGAGCGATATCCTTTATTTCATTTATACCGGTATTTTCGATCACCCACTCCAATTGTTGAATCGCAGTAGTACTATCACCGCTATCGGACGCGAATTTAGCCATCCGCATTGCTGCTAGTGTAGAGCAGAGTGACATTGGAAAATCAGCTAACAAAACTTTGCTAAGTCTCTGAGCTTGCTCATTTTCATTTGTCTCTATTGCTATGACGAAATCAGAATAAGCTTGAGTAGCTTGTTCTTCCTTAAAGGCTTGATATAGATTCCAACAGTACCATATGCAAGTCGCTGCTAAACAGAGTCCCACTCCTATCAGGATACTAGCCTTCTTTCCTATATACCACATATGCGGAACTTTAACTTTAGCGCTATCAATGCATTCTGCCATAATACCGGTTACCTCTATATTTCCGTTGCAATACTTAGAGTTCCTATAGCTATACGTAGATACTCAGCTACTCGATCTAGAGGTAATCTAATCTGTTCTCCGTCAACCTTACGCAATAGCTTAACAGTAACCATTCCAGTGTATACCTCATTTTCACCTAAGATCAGTGCTAGTTGTGCACCGCTGTTATCTGCACGGCGAAACTGGGATTTGAAACTGCCACCACTACAATTCATTCGCAAGCGTAAGTCAGGCAGCTGATCACGTAATCTCTCTGCCAAAGCTAGCCCATGACCATTAGCTATATCACCTACAGCGATTAAGTAGGCATGTAGCCCTAGCATCGTACCAGTACTAGTTTGTTTATCAGCTAGCATACTTACCAGGCGTTCTAATCCTATGGCGAAACCGACACCAGATACTGTTTTTCCGCTTAACTGCCTAACTAAGCCATCATAACGGCCTCCTGCACAAACCGCGCCCTGAGCACCCAGGGTTTCTGTGCCCCATTCAAATACAGTCTTGCAATAATAATCCAGACCGCGTACCAGCCGTGGATTAATTTTGTATCTAACTCCAGCTCCATTCAATAGAGTTTTCAATATTTCGAAATGTTCTATAGATTCTAGATCAAGATGTTCTATCAGAGACGGTGCCTCTGACAGTAATGCAACCATAGTCGGGTTCTTACTATCTAGTATGCGTAAAGGATTAGTATGTAGCCTACGCTTGCTTTCCTCGTCCATTTCTGTATACCTGGCTGTGAAATAGGATATCAGATGTTCCCGGTATGCAGAGCGTGCTGCGTTAGAGCCAAGTGAATTGATTTGTAGGGTGACAGATTTGCTGATGTCGAGCCGTTGCCATAATCTTGCAGATATACAAATCAACTCAGCATCAATGTCAGGACCGGGCATACCATAGGCCTCCACACCGATTTGATGGAACTGTCGGTATCGACCCTTCTGGGGTTTTTCATAACGAAACATCGGACCAGAGTACCATAATCTCTGATTCTGGTTATGTAGAAGACCGTGCTCGATGCAAGCGCGTACACAGCCAGCTGTTCCCTCTGGCCTTAGGGTAATACTATCGCCATTTCGGTCGCTAAAAGTATACATTTCTTTCTCAACAATATCAGTAACTTCTCCTATAGAGCGCTTAAATAGCTCAGTTTTCTCAACTATTGGTAACCGAATTTCGCGATAATCATACACTGTAAGTATGTCATGAAATGTGTTCTCAATAAGTCGCCACAATCCTGATTCTACGGGCAGTATGTCATTCATGCCGCGAATGGCTTGAAACTGTTTAGCCATAAATTTTAATTCTATAGTTAATATATTATGTTATGAATGGGGTGATCTAGTATAGCTGATGGTACAGTATATTCAGGGCCGACCTTTATCCAAGACAAAGCGGCTCACTGTACCACGCCTAGGAAGGTAAGTTTCCGTATTAACTAGACGATCGTCGAGGACAATGCGCGCCGCAGGCGCATTGCCAAGTGCAACTTTAAAGGGGGCAATACCGGAAATAGTACGGGCGCTGTTGGCTTTCATTAACCCGTTGGCTAACACATTACCTTGTGCATCTCTCACTTCTATCCAACAATCATTGCTGAACTCCAACAGTAGTTTTGCTTCACCTGAAAACGCTATACTGTTCAATTCCGTATTCGGCTTCTCTGAAGATGTATCTGCAGTTTCGGTTATTGAGGTAGGAGATATATTATTTGGTGTTGCTAAACTAGTAACTGGAGAAACAGCTGTTATAATCTGAGATACTGTAGATGCGATAGTAGGTTCTGTATTAGTCGATATGCTTGAAATTGATGAAGCAGACAAAACTGGTATACGATTAGGATCGTTATTGGGTTTTTCTAGAGGATTTTCAGTAACTAGTGGTTGTGACGATAGCAGTTCAGATTCAATTTGATACTGCTGAATCTGATTTTTTGTATCGATGGCTGTGGAGGTAGAATCTCCAGGTTTAGGTTTAGGTTTACTGCCACCAGCGTCTGACCAGAACGTGATAAGTTTGCTAGGATCAAGATCGTTGAGGTTCTGAATGGCAGTCCAGGTGATAATTACCAGCATCATAAGGTAGAATATACCGCGTAAATCCCGGATCCTGGTTTGACGCCTGAGTGGATGCATAACTTTTAGCGGTGGTAGTGACTCGCTTACGCCGGATTGCAACCGATACCGTTCTAATACTACTTGTTCTGGTAGATCCAGCAGTTTTGCATAACGGCTAAGGTAGCTACGTACAAATACTGGTGGACCTAGACGTCCGAAATCGTCTGTTTCGATCGCCTGGATGATTGTAGAATTTAGTCCGAGATGACGAGCAACCTCACGCTGCTCTGTATGAGATCCAGCGCGAGTCTGTGCGAGCCAGGCACCTACTGACTCGGCTTCCATACTGTTAGATTCAGCAGTTGGATTTAAATCGAGTTGAGTCTCGTTAGGCATGGTCATTTTCTAGTATTAGCTAGTTGAGCTTCTTCGACATTCTGGAAATAGCATTGGAAATGGCAATAGAATAGTATGGAAGTGCAACTCTGTAACTATCTGTATATTTGGTAATGATAATTTTATCTCATCTTGTGGTATTGATTATCTTTAATTTGATAACAACGATCCTTATTAAGTTGATGACACAGATTCAAAAAACCTGTGACGTCCGACGTCCCCGCCCTCGTGCTTGAACTTCCCCAGCCAATTGACCACAGGCAGCAGCAATATCATCTCCACGTGTCCTGCGAGTTATGGCTGTTAAACCGTGCTTCATCAGCACATCTCTAAATCTGGTCATTGTCTCTGGGCTAGAACGACGGTAGCGTGCTTCTGGAAATGGATTGAAGGGAATTAGATTAATCTTCGAAGGAATATACTTCAGAAGTGCTGCCAGCGCAGTGGCATGTTGCACCGAATCGTTAATCCCATCTAGCAATACGTATTCCCAAGTGATTCTTCGGTATGGTTTGCCAGCAATATAGTAATTGCATGCCTTCAATAATTCAGAGATTGGGTACTTGCGATTTAATGGTACAAGTTCGTCACGTAACTTATCATAAGGTGCGTGTAATGAGACAGCTAGGCTAACTTCCGATATATCGCGTAGCCGATATAAAGCTGGTACTACACCAGCGGTGCTTAGAGTGACCCGTCGCTTGGATATTCCAAACCCGAGGTCATCTTGTATCAGCGCTATCGATTTTACCACGTTGCAGAAATTTAGTAGAGGCTCACCCATTCCCATCAATACAATGTTAGTGATAATGCGATTACCACCATGGGTATAGCCGCCTAGCGAATTAGTTGCTAGCCATACCTGCCCTATGATCTCGGCAGTGGTCAGATTACGATTAAATCCCTGATGGGCAGTAGCGCAGAAAGAGCAGTCGACTGGACAACCTATTTGTGATGAAATGCACAGTGTGCCTCGATCAATTTCAGGAATAAATACTGTCTCAATGCAATTACTATTGTCAATACGTATTAGCCACTTATGGCAACCATCTTTAGAGACTAGCTCACTAACTACTTCGGGTAACCTTAGTTCAGAACACTTTGCTAACTTTTCACGCAGTAATTTACTTATATTACTCATGGTATCGAAGTCTATAACATGCTTATGATAGATCCATTTCATAATCTGAGCAGCGCGAAAAGACCTCTCGCCCATAGAAATGAAAAAATTTTCCAAATCTCTGAGATCCATATTGAAGATGTTTAGTTTATTGCTGGTTAACATCACGATGATAGGTTGTTTCTAATTTAGAGATTGCTTCACTTATGAGAAAACAGTTCAGATTTACTAAAAAAGAACGAGATTTCACTGATGGCTGTTTCTATTGCATCGGAGCCATGTACTGTGTTCTTCGTCACGTTTTCAGCAAAATCACCTCGAATAGTTCCTGGCTCAGCTTTCTTAGGGTCGGTGGCACCCATAATTTGGCGGTGTTTAGAGATAGCACTTTCACCCTCTAACACCTGCACCATAATAGGACCAGAAGTCATGTAATCAACTAATTCTTTGTAAAAGGGACGTTCACTGTGGATAGCATAAAATGCTTTAGCTTGTTCTTGGCTTAGGTGGACCATCTTTGCTGCAATGATCTGCAGACCTGCTCCCTCAAAGCGGCTATAAATTTTACCTATTATATTACGAGTAACTGCATCTGGTTTTATTATTGATAGTGTTTTCTCTAAAGCTATCATAGTGATGACTCCAATAAAACGTTAAAATCAATTGTCAAGATAATTCCGTTTGATGTTAGTTTGATGTTATATGATACGGCGGGATTCTAATGGTATTTGGTAATGCCAGCAACGGGAACTTAAATCTTGGTAATGGCTGATGTTCAGATAATATCTGTCGTTCCTATTCAGAGTGTTAAAGAGGAAGTATGTGCATATTTCGATGGCCACAGCAGTGTAGTCAATGAATCTTCGTATTTTCCAAAGTAGCCTACACCTACACTAGTCTTTAGTTTTACTGCTACTCTGTCGTTTAAGATTAGCTATCTTGATAAATGCCTGTCGATAGAGTTATAGACCATGTATGGCATATCATATATCGCTTGTATATAATAGTGGACTAAGGCCTAAACATTTGAACTAATGTGCTTCCTCTAGTAAGCTCACACCAAGATTAGTGAATATATAGGTCAGTTAAATTGAAATAGCTCAATGCCGCCAGAAACGATAGTATACTTCATGCGTTGGCTTTTAGGCTGTATGTTTCTGTCTTTATCTATTAGAAAATAGTGTAGTGCAGAACAGTAAACACTGTGGTGTGCGTGCTATTTTACAGCGCACTGCGCTATGGTAAGAGGTCTTTTTCTCTTATCTTGATTAACCAGATGGCAGCATTCCTTTTTCTAAGATGCTTTAGCGCTGTTTTACTCATATAGGCATGAGTGATAAACGAAATATTCCAGACCAGGGTAAGCTGGAGTGTATGTTAGGAATTAACAATTCTTAAGCGGAAAGTACCAATTAGCTTCTCAGTTAGAGAAGCAACCGTTATGATAATGAACACACATCCTACCCCAAACCTATATTCAAATCTTGATATTTACAATTTTCCGAATATTATACAGTATAGATAACATCTGTTACCATTTCGATTAATTATCTTTGAGAAAAATAAAGTAGCATCTTGATGCGTATAGCTATTCAACAAGCTGCTATTTGCGGTGGCCCATGTAATATTTATACTGCAGACGCGTTTGCAGACGCGTTATAGACCTGTGACCAGTTCAGTCATCCCAATTGATCTGAATCTGTATTTATGCCATGACTGTATTGATGCTTCTATTATACTCTGAGTATAATTACAACTTCCACAATTATAACTTCTAATTCCAAACTTTAGCTGATGCTTAATACAATGATATTAAATTAAAGGAATGACCTGCTTTACTTACTTAAAAACCATATATAAAGAATTAAAAGTATTACTAAAAAACTTATAGAACATTTATTTAGTTCAGTTATATATTCAGTAACGAGTACCGACTTGTTGAATTAAAATGAAGAGTTTCAGCAGATAATTTAACATTTATTATGCATAGGATACTTATTGGCAAGTTTCGTTTATCGAAAACTTGTTTTTGCATAATTAAAAAGCATTTTGCACTGTGATCGACTAGTATGTAGCAATTATGTTGCATGTATCTCTCTTATGGAGGAAACGCGATGATAGATCCAAAATATTTGGATGACTTATCTAAGAAATTTATGGAGGCCATACCGTCCAGTTTTCGGCAGTTCCAAGCAGATATGGAAGGAAACCTACATGCTATCCTACAATCAGCTTTCGCCAGGCTGGATCTGGTAACACGGGAAGAATTCGAAGTACAGAAAGGGGTGTTAGCTTGTACTAGGGCTAAGCTTGAAAAATTGGAGAAACAGGTTCTAGAATTGGAGAGGCTGGCTCCTTTAGGCAAATTTTATAAATCCACTGAATCCGGACAAGATCTCTAACAGTAAGATGGATAAATAGGTTTTCCAGCGCTCATCAGCAAATTCAGAGTGTTTTGTAACCTTAAAAAAGATAGAAATCCATACCGGATAGAAATCTATGATATAATCATCCGCTCAGCTTTCATCAATAATTTAATCAACACAAGAAATCAGAAGTACAAGCGATCTTCACTCCGCGGTCGCGCATATCAATCAAGAATTGACTAGCTAGATCCTCGAAACCGGGGATAGGGGAACTGGTGTCTTTAAGTAGGACCAGCTTACGGATGCTATTGCTATGTTGTCCAAAGTAGGCAACAATGTCTCGAATAGTATTCGCTACACAATGAGACAATGCCTGTCCGGATAGAACCACTACATCGGCTCTCTCTAGAGCGTCTATTAATGTAGTATTTGTTTTAGTAGTTGGATCGTTAGGATCTTGAACTTCTGCCTGTACTGCTGAGTAATGTTCAGTCCAAGGATTATTGCCCTTTGTCAGATAATCGACCCGCTTGAGCCTGTTTTCCTCCCAACGCCGCAGTGCTAAGGACACAGCAGGCATCACATTGTGCCCCCATGTACCTAACAAGCAGTGCGGTGGCCAGATTGTCAAATTATAGCGGCCTTTTTCGCGTAATGTTCTTACATATTCAAGCGCCCGATATTGAAACTGTGGTTCATAAACGCACCAGTGACCATTTTCAACATCCTCTACAGTAATATTTGTGAAAGGGACTGGTCGCTCACCTTGCTGATTATACCAAAATGCCGGATGGGATATATCAACTAGTTGATGTGTATCGAGAGTAACATGAATATTCTCGATTTGAGAATGAAGCCTATCTAGTAATAGTGCCAGGCGCTCTGCATCCGCACCGGCACCTGGTACCGGTAGTGCGGCGTGCGGAACATCGCTAAAATCATTCTGCGGATCAATAATAAGAAATTCAATATGCATAATATCCTACCACTCCGGAGACTAAGTATAGGAGACTAGGTATATAAAACTATTGTCTTATGAAAATAGCTGTATTAGTTGTCTTTTAATGTTGTCAATATGCTGGTATCGCAACTCTGTTCTGAAGGTTATCAGCTAATTTGTATTTTGTATAAAAGTGGCTTACTCTATTCTAAAGCCAATTTGGCTACAGAGTTAGTTGTTAGCTGAATCTGTAAATCCTGGCTACTGTCGATGCCTTCTCACTATACAGATTAGGACAGGCAGCGTCTTTACTGAGCAATACCTAAATAACTAGCCATCCCATTCGCCAAAGTTCCATGTCCAGCGATCTTTATCTTGTCAGCCTATACTCCACCATTATCGGACGCACACGCAACTCTATCACTCCACTACAATAGTATATTATACAAGAATGCAGATGTACCGTATGTACCACATAATGCACCATTCTCGTGGTTTTATTTTAACATGCTAATTCCGCTAAAATAGCATCACTTATGTGGACCGCTTACTTACTAAAGGGAAAACAGATTTCCCAAGAATCGCTTATCGATAAAAAATGTGATGTACTGGATATTAAATGGTATCTTCCATAATGAGTACTTCGTTATATGGTTTTTTTATGCTATGACCGAATTATAGTTTACTGAGAATCAAAATACCTGCTAAAACCAATATCTTTTGTTTCAGTTCTTAGAGATTTGAGCATTAGTATATTTTTAGTTACACTAGTATCACAAATGCTGTTGAGTGACTCATTAAAAACAGTTAAATAATTAAATAAATTTTCGACCTATTACTTCAAACCCGGAATGATTTTTTGGTCGAAAGATTCTTTGTTAAGGCTTTCCCTTGAAAAAGCATCTGCGAAATCTTATCATTCAAGCCCTAAACTCTCTGGTTCAGGATGGGGTTTTACCCGAAAGTACTTCTAGAAATGTCGTTTTGGAGCGGACGCGTGACCGCGCTCACGGTGATTTCGCTAGCGCCATTGCTCTAACTCTTGCGAAATTTGCCAATTGTAAGCCGCAGAAACTAGCTGAGCATATCCTTACAGCTCTACCTAAATCTGAACGTGTTGATAAAATAGAAATTGCTGGCCCAGGCTTCATAAATTTCTTTCTAGCTACAACTGCCTACAATGCAGTTGTCCGGGATATTTTTGACCGCGGTGATAAATTTGGGCATAGCCAGATAGGAGCTGGACAGCGAGCACAAGTTGAGTTTGTCTCAGCAAATCCAACTGGACCCTTGCACGTAGGTCACGGTCGTGGTGCTGCTTATGGTGCTACTGTTGCTAATCTATTAGATGCTGTTGGCTATCATGTCGAGCGTGAATACTATATCAATAATGCTGGAAGGCAGATGAACATCTTAGCTATCAGCGTATGGTTGCGCTATCTAGAGCACTGTGGTGAACGTCTTCGGTTTCCTACTAGTGGCTATCGTGGCGAATACGTACGCACAATTGCTGCCCAAATTTATGCAGACCAGGGAGGTGCTTATATTCTTCCTGCAGCAAGAGTATTTTATAGTATACCCCAGGATGAAGTTCTGGATGAACACGGTAACATTCTAGTCAATGGTGATAAAGAAGCACATGTAGATGCACTAGTACATCGTTCTCAAGCCCTGCTTGGTGAACTTCGCTATCGCTCTATTTTTAATTTAAGTCTAAAAGCAATACTCGACGATATCCAAGATGATCTGCAAGACTTTGGGATAATCTACGAAAAATGGTATTCAGAACAAACTTTAGCAGAAAGCGGTGCAGTTGATCAGACTATAAAAGGGTTGCGAAATGCAGGCTATATTTACGAAATGGATGGTGCACTGTGGTTCCGTTCAAGTGCTTTCGGAGATGAAAAAGACCGAGTGATAAAACGAGAAAACGGCCAGAATACATATTTCGCTTCTGATATCGCATACCACTTGGAGAAATTCCAGCGTGGCTTCGATTTAGTCATCGATATTTGGGGTGCCGATCATCACGGCTATATACCACGTGTTAAGGCTGCATTGCAAGCGTTAGGAGAGAACACCGACCGTTTATCAGTTCTACTAGTACAGTTCGCTATTCTCTATCGCAACGGTCAAAGAGTGCCAATGTCTACTAGATCTGGTGATTTCGTCACTTTACGCGAATTACGCAAGGAAGTAGGTAACGATGCTGCACGCTTTTTCTATGTGATGCGTAAGAGCGAACAACATCTAGATTTTGACCTTGATTTAGCAAAGTCACAATCTAAGGATAACCCAGTATATTATATTCAATATGCACATGCCCGAATTTCAACTTTGTTGGAGCGCGCTGGAAAAATAGATTTGAGTGAAATCCAAACGGCGGATTTGATTCATGAGGAAAAGGAAATCATCAAATTATTGACTCAATTCCCGCTAACCATTCACGAAGCAGCAAGTGGGTATTCTCCGGCTATCGTTGCGACTTACATTTATGATTTGGTAAAGAACTACAATCATTTTTATCAAGCAGTGAAAATTCTTTCCGAAGAAAACGCAGCGAATAACAACCTACGATTAGCGTTGAGCGAATGTGTGCGACGAACGATTCATCCAAGCTTAATGGTATTAGGTGTGCAGGCACCGATGAAGATGTAACGATT
>CAIRZE010000016.1 GCA_903882995.1 uncultured Candidatus Competibacteraceae bacterium | reverse complement strand
GCAAAGTCTCGAGGATTGTCCTTGCTTGTTCGGTTTCCTGATCATCCAGTAAGAATTCCACCCTAGTTAATTGCACTTCTAGCATATCTTCTGCACTTGAACACTCCTCTGCCATGCTGAGGTGCAAATCTCGTCGCTTTTTTCTCAAACTATCACTAGACTGGTTGGTAGCCCTGGCCGCATTGATATAGTACTGAGCAGGGGCGTTGCTATGAGCTGCTGCTTTTAGAAGGGTCCTTTCAGCTGCTATACCGTTACCAGATTTCATTTGACGCGTACCAACAGCAAATAGACGCTGTGCTTTTTCTAGATGCCACTGACGGTTAGCTCTTGCAGTTAGAGATGGCAGTCTCCAGAAATTTATAATTATTCGAACTAGAACATAGAATGATATTAGCAGAATTGCTGATATGATAAGCAGGAAGACAGCGCTGGTCTCAACTATCCAGCTACCAATTCTGAACATTGCATAACCTTGATCATCTCTAAACAGCAGAGCTATCCAAACCGAGGCGAATAGAGTAGTAACAATACTAACCAGTAATTTCATGGATGCGTCCACCCACTAGTCGGAATCTTATCTGTGGTCTGTCCCGAAGGTTTCGGTATAGAAGACCTGATCGGCTGCCGGCGTATCATTATCTCCTGAAAAGCTTGATTGAGGCTAGTTAGATCTGGGATATAGGTTTCAAACTGAAACTTCTTTAACGCTTTTAGTTCACTGATAAATTCAGTAACACTTGAGTTATATATGTCGAAATCAGTATTTAACAATGTGTTCACAATTTCTAGAGAATCTTGATAAGACTGGCCATCACCACGAAGAAGTGATACCCTCATGCTCTCTAGATTTAGAACTAGATTATTCCTCAGAATAGATTCTTCTTTAATGCTAATCAACTGGGGTCTCTCGCTGCTTACACGGCGGATGACCACTGTATCCTTAAATATCCTCCAGACTGCCTCTTTAGTGCTCTCCCACCAAGATTTCCTAGAGTGAATAAGAGATTCTGCATGCGAGTCCATTTGGTTATTTAAGTTAATTCCAGAATTAACCCTTATCGGTAGTATGCTTACCTTGTTTTCCATAGAGAATATCTTATGGGCTAATCCAGAAAAGTCGGGCAAATGTATTCCATATAAGGTGTTAATGGTCTCCCTAATAATGGTTTTTATTGGAGACATGGCGCTCTCATCGACTATCTTGAGCCGTTGTTGAGCCATTTCCAACATTAGACATACAGCAGGTATGTTATGTTCTATTTTTAGCTTGGTATCCGCCATACGTAATAAGTAATCCACTTCAGCTAGTGGAAAAGCGTTTATATCACCGCCCTTAGCTACTAATATTTTGAGAGCATCCAGTTCTTCAATTACACTGTTCTGGTTTAAACGGATATTTTTTAATTGAATATCTAGTTTTTCCAAGTTAGTTCGCTGCTCTTGCAACTGCCCGCTAAATTCCTGATGCTGCTTTTGGAAAGCGTTCTTATCATTTATACGATCTTCACGCAACAACTGCATTTCTCCTCTAAAGATCTCTTTTTCCCCATTTTGTAGTTCCATAGCGCTCTTTAACCTCTGGAGATCTCCAGTTAAAATCAGGAGTTGGTCCTGGATATCTTGCTTTAAAGTAAGGTTTTCAGCTTTAATCTGGTCTAGTTCGGATTGTAGAGATTGCAACTCCTGTAACTTCTGTTGTAGCTGAGTTTGCATGGAACTTAGTTTAGAATCATATTGAGAAGTTGTTTGTCTGATTATTGCACTGAGAATATTTACTTGAGATGCTTGTTTCTCTTGTAGCAGGTGCCAGAGATAGCCACTGCCAACTGCAGTGGTACCTAGCGCGACCAGAATAGTAAGGTTCACGATACCGCGGTTCCTCTTGGGTAAGAGAGGAGGTTGTGTAGTGGTATTAGCATCTACTGCATCTATACCGCTAAAATTTGACTTTTTATCCATTAAACCTTACCTAATTACCTCTTAGGAATGTTACACTATTAATTCAAGTAGCGCTTCTTTGATAGCATCCTCGCTAGCTTCTTTAGTAACCAAAACGCGGTGGCAACCATACTCATGAGCTATTTGCTTGATCCTATCACTGATTAAAATCAGTTGTGTTCCTCGAAGATAACATCTCCCAACTGGACTTAATATATTAAATAGATTTATAAAACTCTCTATACTCGTGATCACAGCTACTCCGATTTTTCCATTCAACCAGTGACTCATTAGCATGCTAGTATCCACTGTTGGACACTCGCGCCGGTATACTGCGGCATAGTAGACGTATGCACCACGTTCTGTTAGTGTATCTGCCAATAGAGTGCGCCCTCCTTCACCACGGATAATTAGGATAGATTGCCCCCTAACATTCTGAAAGCGTGGCATAGCTAATAGCTGCTCGCTACCAGAATTGAATGGAGGTTGTAGGCATTGGTCGATGCCAAACTGGGACAGTGTGCGAGCAGTCGCCTTGCCTATCGCTGCAATCTCTAGCAGTGGGGGAATACCGCCGATTTTCTGTATAGTGGGCAGCGAGTATGCGACTGCATTTGTGCTAGTAAAAATAACTAAGCTGTATCTATTTAACTTATTGAAATATTTACTTACTAGCCCTCGATCTCGAGGTTCACAGATCAACTGTGTAGGGCAGCAAACAGCAAAGCCGCCGTTGTTTTCTATCCAGGTACACAGAAAACCGGCCTGTTGTTTAGGGCGAGTCACTAGCACACCCAAACCATACAGTGGTAGCATGGTATTATCTATACCCATTTTCCGGATAGTGTCTTTAAGTTATTTAGTATACTCTTCTAGAGATCAATTAATATCCCTACCTACAGCGCAGTATTCTTTCAGCGCCCTGTTGTATCAAGTCATCCGCTAGAAGTAAGCCCAATTCTTTTCCAGTATCAATCGGTCCTCGGATCTCACCAGAAATGATAACACTGCCGTCAGGCTCACCGACTAGCCCACGTAGCCACAAGACATCACCCTCTGATACTGCATATCCGGCTATAGGAACTTGACAGTTACCTTTCAAACTAGCATTGAAAGCCCGTTCTGCTGCGACCTGGATATTGGTAGATTGGTCATCCAGTTCTGAAATTAACGCGCGGATGTTAGTATCGTCTATGCGACACTCTATACCAATAGCGCCTTGCCCGACTGCTGGCAGGATGAGTTCTGGCTCTAATACCTTAGTAATCCGACTAGCTAGCCCCAGGCGCTTCAACCCTGCAGCAGCCAAAATTATAGCATCATAGTTACCATTATCCAATTTTTCCAGACGGCTGTTGATATTGCCGCGCAAGTCTCGAATATTACAGCGTGGATATTGAACTGCCATTTGACATTTACGGCGTAAGCTGGATGTCCCAACTAGCGCACCTGTAGGTAGGTCATCAGGTGATGTATAGTATTTAGAAATAAATACATCTCTTGGGTCTTCACGTGGCAAGATTGACTGTAAACACAAATCAGCTGGAAAATCTGCTGGCAAGTCTTTCATAGAATGTACGGCTATATCAGCACGCCCTTCTATTAAACCTTTCTCCAGCTCATTAACAAATAACCCTTTACCCCCAATTTTAGAGAGTGGGTTATCAATCATCTTGTCGCCCTTAGTTATCATCCTGATCAGTTCAATGTGCAATCTAGGGTGAGCGCATCTCAAGCGCTTGGCAACATATTCAGCTTGCCAGATAGCGAGTTCACTTTTACGGGTAGCAATACGTAGAGTAATAGGACACATGTTTTTGATAGAATATATCCTTTTAAAACGAGTGATACATCATATGCATGGTAAGCAAAAAACAAATAAAATTTGGGGCGGAAGATTCACAGAGGATACCGATACATTTGTGTCAGAATTCACCGCTTCTGTAGGGTTTGACAGGCGTATGTACCGGCAGGATATCACAGGTTCTATAGCTCATGCTCGGATGCTAGCGAAAATAGGGGTGCTATCTGAAATAGATTGCGCAGCCATTATCCAAGGGTTAGAAGAGATATTGATCGAAATCGAGAGTGGCAGATTTGAGTGGTCGGTAGAACTGGAGGATGTTCATATGAATATAGAAGCGCGATTGATAGAACGCGTTGGTGATGCTGGAAGGAGACTGCATACAGGACGTTCCCGAAATGACCAAGTTGCCACAGATATGCGCCTTTATTTACGCGAAGCCATAGATATAATTTTTTCCAAACTTAGATGTTTTCAGGGTATTTTAGCAGATATGGCAGCTTGTGAAGCTGCTACCGTAATGCCAGGGTTTACACACTTGCAGGTTGCCCAACCTGTAACCTTTGGACATCACCTACTTGCTTGGTTCGAAATGCTCAAGCGTGATAGTGAACGTCTATCTGATTGCCGCCGACGTGTTAATATCATGCCTCTTGGTGCAGCAGCTCTTGCTGGTACAAGTTACCCACTGGACCGAGTCTATACAGCCCAACTGCTAGGCTTTGACGCTCCTACAGCCAACTCTCTCGACGCAGTAAGTGACCGTGATTTTGCTATTGAATTTACCTCTGTAGCTGCAATTCTATTAACCCATTTATCACGTATGTCTGAAGAATTAGTTTTATGGTCATCTTCTCAGTTCAATTTCATTGAACTACCGGATAGGTTCTGTACCGGTTCTTCAATTATGCCGCAAAAGAAAAATCCAGATGTTCCAGAACTAGTGCGCGGCAAGGTTGGACGGGTTAATGGTCATCTGGTATCACTTCTGACACTAATGAAGAGCCAACCACTTGCTTATAATAAAGATAATCAGGAAGATAAGGAACCGCTGTTTGATACAGTGGACACTGTCCTTGGTTGTCTGTTTGCCTTTATCAAGATGATACCAGAGATACGCTTAAATCGTAATGTGATGTTAAAGATGGCTCAAGGCGGCTTTTCTACAGCAACTGATCTCGCTGATTATTTAGTGCGTAAGGGGCTGCCTTTCCGTGAAGCCCATGAGATAGTTGGTAAAATAATAAGTTCCTTAATAGAAAAAAAAGGAAACTTGTTAGATATGACACTAGTAGAATTACAAAGATTCTCACACTTGATCACTATAGATGTATTTTCCATACTCTCACTAGAAAACTCTCTAGCAACCCGCAACGTACTCGGTGGTACAGCACCGAGCCGCGTTCGAGAAGCTGCAGCATTAGCACAATCCTGGGTAGCAACAAACAATGTTACAATGCCGGTTTAAGATTAACCCGCGTTTCTGTTATAACACATAGCTCGTGTAAACTTTGTGAGAGTGTCTAACAAATGCACACATTGATGTTGTTAGCTCTGTGGTTGCTATTCGCTTCCTTTGTTTGGGCAATACCACCACAAATACAGCACTATTTTGGAGGCCTCTATTCATTGCGGTCTGATTTCATACAACGTGTATATGATAGACATTCACATGTAGTACAGATTTCTAGCGGTAGAATGTTGATTCAAAAACCTAGTGGTAAGTTTCGCTGTGATTATTGGACGCCTAGCAAACAGATTATCATCGCTGATGGTGATAGGCTGTGGGCTTATGATGTAGCTCTTGCACAAGTCACCGTTAGGAAATTGGATAAGGCGCTTAACTTGGCGTCTCCGATGGTTTTATTAAGCGGTAATATACCGATCGAAGAAGCCTTCATAATTGGCAAGGCATATGAAAAAGATGGACTAACATGGTATAAGCTGGAACCTAAACAGCAAAGGGTAGAGTTCTCATCTCTGCGAGTTGCATTTAATAATGAACTTCTCTTTAGTTTAGAAATAGAGGATGAATCCGGTCAGCATACCTTTATAGATTTCCAGAAACTAGAGTTAAATCCGGCGATTGATCCCTCTCTGCTCAAGTTTATACCACCACCTGGTGTGGATGTAGTTGGCGACTCTAGCTGATAAAGTATGCAAGTTCATCTTGCGCATTGCGTATACTGAGGGCGGTTGACATGCGCTAAAGATAGGTTAGTCTAGATCTAGTTGTTTTTGGCACCGACTTACTTCACAGTACCGGCCAGGACTGGCTCGTGAGATGTTGGTATGGGATTTAGGTTTCGGTAAACAGGTCTCTTAAAGATCTAATTCAAAATAAACTACATAAATCTTGAGGAGTAACTAATGGCACTCAAAGAAGTAGTTATTGTCAGCGCTATACGGACAGCGATCGGTAGATTCATGGGTTCTCTTAAGGATGTGACGGCACGCGACTTAGCTATAACTGCCGCTAAAGGCGCGATTAAAATTGCCGGTGTTCCAGCTGAAGAGATTGACGAGATCTGTATGGGTCAGCTCTATGGTGGTATGCAAGGTTCGCTGCCAGCACGACAAGTGAGCATGAGAGTAGGGTTACCTCATAGCAGCAGTGCGGTATCTATAAATCAGAACTGTACTTCAGGTATGCGTGCATTAGAAATTGCATGTCACAACATCATGCTAGGACAGACTGAAATTGGTTTGGTAGTTGGTGTTGAGAGTATGACTAATGCGCCCTATCTTTTGCCTAAGGCCCGTATGGGTTATCGCATGGGCCAGGGTAATATCGAAGATAGTATGATCCACGATGGTCTGTTCGATGAGCTAGTGCCTGGTCATATGGCTATTACTGCGGAAAACGTTGCGGCCAAGTACAATATTACACGGCGGGAATGCGACGAGTTAGCGCTTATTAGTCATACACGTTGTACTAAAGCAACAGCAGATGGTATTTTCAAGCGTGAGATTATTCCTGTCGAAATCAAGTCAAAGAAAGGCTCCACATTCTTTGAAGTGGACGAGAATTTTATTCCTGACGCTAGTATAGAAAAGATGGCGAAACTGCAGCCAGCTTTCAAGAAAGATGGAGTAGTGACGGCAGCAAATGCTTCTAGTATTAATGATGGTGCGAGTGCAGTTGTAATAATGTCTTTAGATAGAGCTAAGGACATGGGTATCAAGCCGTTAATGAAGCTAGTTAACATATGCAACGCAGGTATCGACCCAGCAGTGATGGGGCTTGGTCCAGCAGTAGCAATTCCAAAGGTCCTCAAGCAAGCCGGTTTGAAATTTGAGGATATCGATTATTGGGAGGTTAATGAAGCTTTCGCTGCACAGTGGCTGGGTGTTGGCCGAATGCTTAAAGAACAGCAGGGTATAAGCTTGAATCCAGATAACTGCAATTTTAACGGGTCTGGTATCGCTTTAGGACATCCTGTTGGGTCAACTGGACTACGTATTGTAGTCAGCCTATATTATGAATTAGAGCGGCAGGGTAAGACTATTGGTGGGGCATCCCTGTGTGTTGGTACGGGTCCAGCTATGGCTTCTTTATGGACTAGAGATATCTAATTTATTAATTTAGTCCAGGCGGCTTTATCTAGTGAAGCCGCCTTTTTTTATGTTTATGAGGGAAATTAGTTGATATGTTAACGCCAATAGGTTGTATTTTATGAGTAAAGGTGCTTAGCTTTCATCAAGCGGTGATTGTTTATTAATTAATTCATAAGTTAAATCTCAATTACAGAGTCTTTCTAGAATTACGGTATGATAGACCCTCAATTACTAAGAAAAATACCAAGAGAAATTGCTGAAAAATTAGCAAGACGTGGTTACACATTAAATATTGAACTTATTGGTTCTTTAGAAGCAGAACGGAAGGTGTTACAAGTCCGTACTCAGGAAATCCAAAATGAGCGCAAGAAATACTCTAAGAGAATAGCACATGATAAGATCATAGGAGAAGATATCAAGCCGCTTTTAGATAAGGTCACATCCTTAGGTAAGGAACTAGATAAGCTTAAAAAAAATTTAGAGTATATCCAAACTCAACTGGAAGAATTGCAACTTAGCATCCCAAATTTGCCTCATGAGACTACACCTAGTGGTTGTACTGATACTAGTAACGTCGAGATAAGGCACTGTGGCGAGCCACGGCAGTTTGCATTTGAAGCTCTAGATCACGTTGACCTTGGGCTAAATGGTGGCCTAGATTTTGAGTCAGCTACCAAGCTAACTGGAAAAAGATTTACGGTAATCAAAGGACAGTTAGCTAATCTGCATCGGGCACTGACACAGTTTATGCTAGATCTTCACACAAGAGAGCATGGTTATTGTGAAGTCTATGTACCCTATATGGTCAATGCTGATAGCTTGTATGGTACAGGTCAGTTGCCAAAATTTGAAGACGGCCTTTTCAGAGTGGGTTGTGGTAATGAGTTAGGTTATTATCTGATTCCCACTGCTGAAGTTCCTGTCACTAATTTGATACGAAAAAGAATTTTAGAAAACGATCAGTTACCATTGCGTTATGTTGCACACACACCATGTTTCAGAAGTGAAGCCGGCTCTTACGGTAGAGATGTGCGTGGGATGATTAGGCAGCATCAGTTTGAGAAGGTAGAGCTTGTTCAAATTGTCAAACCAGCTGATTCCTATATAGCTCTGGAGGAGTTGACAAGGCATGCAGAAAAAGTATTACAGCTGCTAAAGCTACCATATAGGGTGGTAGAGCTCTGTACTGGTGATATCGGTTTTTCTTCTGCTAAAACTTACGATTTAGAAGTTTGGCTGCCTGGCCAGAGAGCTTATAGGGAAGTTTCTTCATGCAGTAATTGTGAGGCTTTCCAAGCGAGAAGAATGCAAGCTCGTTGGCGTAATCCAGATACAGGTAAACTAGAGTTAGTACATACACTTAATGGATCTGGATTAGCGGTAGGACGCACCTTAGTTGCTGTTATGGAGAACTATCAGGATAAACACGGGCGCATCTGGCTGCCTGAAGCAATAAAACCCTACCTGGGGAACTTGGATTTTATCGTTCCAAGCTTGGTATCATGAAGCAAATCACATGTCAGTGTACTGTGTGATAATGTCGGTTGTTCATTGGTGTTTTTAGAATAAAAAATCACCATTATAATAATGGTGCATAAGTATCTAGTCACCGATGTACTAATTTAATTCTGACTGTACTGATATTGTCTCTTTTTAGCTGCAATCAGAGACGGGCCGGAGGCTTGTTAAGCCTGGCTAGCTGAATTTTGAGATGCATCACTCTATATTCTGCTGTTGTTACTAGAACTGTTAGGATGTGTATCACATGCTCTTTTACCAACCATAGTTGGAGCATATGTAACCGGATTGTGAAGGTGAAGTAGTGGTTAGTGATTCTATGCAAATTCTGCTGAATGCCTGATTATATTCTAATACATATCTAACCGTATGGAAAAAATGGTATTTATGATGAGATGACATGATATGGGGTACTTATCTAATAAATCTGCTGCCAGATAGGATAATAGTGCGGCGCTTCGACCTCGACCACACAGCTCATCATAAACCACAGTATTAATAATTACACGATAATGACGATAGAGTAGCTAGAAATAAGAGGAATATTATATTTTCTCTGTTCTATAGAGTAATCCTTATTACCTAAGCACTATATCCCAAAATTAACAGTCAGCAGTAGCAGACTTCGCCTCCGGCCTCCGGCCCAGCCTTGTTTGATCTGGCGGGGGACGCGGCATAAACCTCCCGATTAGGAGTAACTATGAGTTCACCTGCCTTTAATGGACTCTACGACCCGCGTAATGAACACGATTCCTGCGGCATTGGTTTTGTTGTAAATATCAAGAACAAAAAAAGCCACAAACCTATCAGTCAGGGGTTAGAGATTCTTACCAACCTCAGCCATCGTGGGGCGGTTGGCGCAGATCCACTCGCTGGAGACGGAGCTGGTATTCTCATACAGATACCTAATGAATTCTTTAGGGCCGAGTGTACAAATTTAGGTATTGAACTGCCAATTGTAGGTGATTATGCGGCTGGTACAGTTTTTCTGCCGAGGGACAACTATACTCGTACTAAAAGTGAAGCAGCTCTGGAACAAGTTTCTGCTGCGGAGGGGCAAGTCTTCCTAGGCTGGAGAGATGTACCAACTGATAACTCTTGTTTAGGTCAGAGTGTGCTACCTTCAGAACCGGTAATTCGCCAAGCATTCATCCAACGCGGTTGGAATTGTCCTGACACTGCAACATTCGAACGCAAATTGTTCGTCATCCGTAAGCAAACCCATCGTGCAATTTGGGGAAGTGATCTACCTAAAAGCCAACAGTTTTACATTGCCTCTCTCTCTTCAAATACCATTGTATACAAAGGGATGATCCTAGCATGTAATCTAAGCTCATACTATCCAGACTTGTGTGATAGTCGGCTAAAGTCAGCCCTAGCTTTGGTTCACCAACGTTTCTCTACTAATACTTTTCCTTCTTGGGCACTAGCCCACCCATTCCGTTATCTTTGCCACAATGGGGAGATTAACACACTACGTGGCAACATTAACTGGATGCTAGCGCGTCGCCATAACATGTACTCTGAGAAATTTGGAGATGATTTAGATAAACTATGGCCGTTGATCGGTGACGGAGTGTCAGATTCCGCTACTTTTGACAATGCCTTAGAGCTTCTCATTGCCGCAGGCTATTCGCTACCGCATGCTATGATGCTGATGGTACCAGAAGCTTGGGCTGAAAATGGTCTAATGGATCCTCTTCGCAGAGCGTTCTACGAATATCATGCTGCATTGATGGAACCTTGGGATGGCCCTGCCGCTATCGCTTTCACTGATGGTAGACAAATTGGAGCAACACTGGACCGTAACGGGTTACGTCCTGCGCGTTATGTCATCACTGAAGATGATCAGGTAATCATGGCGTCTGAAATGGGTGTACTACCTATACCTGAGGAGAAGATTGTCAAAAAATGGCGTCTACAACCTGGGAAAATGTTACTGATCGATCTAGAGAAAGGTCGCATTATCGACGATGATGAAATCAAAGCTCGACTAGCTGCTGCGCAACCATACCAAGAGTGGCTAGATGACACTCAGATACTCCTACAGGACTTACCAGCTGAAGTAGGACCAATGGCGCCAGATCAAAAAACGCTACTGTGCCGTCAACAAGCCTTCGGATACACTCAGGAAGATGTAAGTGTTTTTCTCAAGCCTATAGCGATTAGCAGTGAGGATCCGATCGGCTCTATGGGCCAAGATACCCCGCTAGCCGTATTATCAACACGGCCTAAGCTACTTTACGATTACTTTAAGCAAAAATTTGCACAGGTTACAAATCCACCAATTGATCCAATCAGGGAAGAATTAGTGATGTCACTTGTTTCTTTCATTGGTCCTCGCCCTAATCTACTTGATCCAAACAGCGCAGGCAACCAAAAGCGTCTCGAGGTCAAATTGCCCATTTTGGCTAATGTCGATCTGGAACGTATCCGCCGTATTGAATATCATGTGGATCGTGCTTTTCGCACTCACACTCTCAGCATATGTTACCCGGTTGAGCGAGGTGTTGAAGGTATGTCACCGGCTCTAGAGGAATTATGCCGGGAAGCTGCAGACGTTGTACGGCACGGCAGTAATATTCTGATCCTATCAGACCGATGTGTAGATGCTGACCATGTTGCTATACCTGCCCTACTTGCTACTGCCGCTGTCCACAATTACCTATGTCGAACTGGGTTACGCACTGAAGTTGGGTTAGTTATTGAGACTGGTGAAGCTAAGCGAGTGCACGATTTCTGCCTACTAGCCGGATACGGCGCTGAAGCTATCAATCCATGGTTAGCGTTCGATACGTTATCCGCCTTACGCCCTCATTTAAAACTAAAACTGCCACTAACTGAAATAGAAACCCATAGAAATTACACTAAAGCGATTTCTAAGGGCATGCTAAAAGTCATGTCAAAGATGGGTATATCTACCTATCAATCTTATTGCGGAGCGCAAACTTTCGAGTCCGTAGGATTAGCTGAAGATTTTATCAGCCGTTATTTTACAGGTACACATAGTGTAATCGAAGGCGTTGGTTTGCAGGAAATAGCTCGAGAGGCATTAACACGTCACAATCAAGCTTTCAGTGACGCACCCATATACAGAGAAGCCCTGGATATTGGAGGAGAATTTGCTTTCCGTATTCGCGGCGAACAACATGCATGGACTCCAGAAACCATATCTCTATTACAGCATGCAGTTCGTTCTGGTGATTATCAGAAATTTAAAATTTATAGCAATCTGATGAACAATCAGATTGAAGACTTGTGTAACATACGCGGTCTATTCGAGTTCCGTTTCGCTAACCATCCTCTACCCTTGGGGTCGGTGGAACCAGCTAGCGAAATTATCAAGCGTTTAGCAACTGGTGCTATGTCTTTCGGATCTATTTCTTGGGAGGCCCACACTACTTTAGCTATTGCTATGAACAGGCTTGGTGCTAAATCTAATACTGGAGAAGGAGGTGAAGACAAGTCACGTTATACCCAACTCGAGAACGGTGACTCTACTCGTTCCGCTATCAAACAAGTAGCCTCCGGTCGCTTTGGTGTCACTACAGAATACTTAGTGAACTCTGATATATTGCAAATAAAGGTGGCGCAGGGCGCAAAGCCTGGTGAAGGCGGACAATTGCCTGGTTATAAAGTCAATGACTGGATTGCTAAGGTGCGTTACTCTACTCCTGGTGTTGGCCTAATATCCCCACCACCGCATCACGATATATATTCTATTGAGGACTTAGCCCAACTGATCTTTGATCTAAAGAATGCAAACCCAAAGGCGGACATTAGTGTCAAATTAGTCTCAGAAATAGGTGTTGGTACGGTTGCAGCTGGGGTCGCTAAAGCTCATGCTGATCACATCACTATATCTGGCGGGGATGGTGGTACTGGCGCTAGCCCTCTAACATCCATTCAGAACGCAGGATCCCCCTGGGAGATTGGTCTGGCTGAAACTCATCAAACACTGGTACGTAACCACCTCCGAGGGCGCATCGCGGTCCAAGTTGACGGTGGATTGCGCACCGGTCGTGACATAGTAATAGGTGCCCTGCTTGGTGCTGATGAATTTGGTTTTGGTACCGTTGCCTTGATAGCCGCAGGCTGCATAATGATGCGTAAGTGCCACCTTAACACTTGTCCTGTAGGTATTGCTACCCAAGATCTGGAATTACGTAAGCGCTTTCCTGGTGAACCTATTCACGTTACTAATTTATTCAATTTCTTGATCGAAGAAGTACGAGAATTGATGGGTAAACTTGGATTTCGTACATTTGACGAAATGATTGGGCGATCTGACAGACTAGATATGCGCCGAGCTGTTCATCATTGGAAAGCACGTGGGTTAGATTTTACAAGGCTGTTGGCTATGCCATCTTGCACCCCTGTGACAGCTACACATCATTGTGAAAAACAGGATCATGGATTGGATAAGGTGCTAGATCATCACCTGATTAATAAGGCCAGATTTGCCCTGGAATCCTGCCAACCGGTACGATTTTCTATCAAAATCTGCAACAGCGACCGTGCTACTGGAACCATGCTTTCTGGGCAAATTGCTCGCCGCTATGGGCATAAAGGACTACCAGATGACACAATTCACATAGATCTAAATGGGACTGCAGGCCAGAGTTTTGGCGCGTTTCTATCTCACGGTGTTACTTTAAAATTGCGGGGTCAAGCTAACGACTATGTTGCAAAGGGGATGTCAGGCGGTCGGATCATAATCTGTCCTCCATCTGAAAGTCACCTATACGCTGAAGAGAATATCATTGTTGGTAACACTGTGCTATACGGTGCTACTGCAGGAGAATGTTATTTTAGAGGAGTAGCAGGAGAGCGCTTCGCTGTGCGTAACTCTGGCGCTATTGCTGTTATAGAAGGCACTG
>CAIRZE010000015.1 GCA_903882995.1 uncultured Candidatus Competibacteraceae bacterium | reverse complement strand
TTTGATATTCTGTTCTTTTTCAGCAAACAGTAAGCAGATTGTGAAATCTTTCCACTATGACAATAGACGACAATTGGTTTACCGTCAGCTTTCAGAAACTCGTTAATCCGCTCTTTCAGAGAAGCTAGAGGTATATGATGCGCCTGTGGAATATGGCCTTCCTTGTACTCACTGTCACCCCTAACGTCCACGATCCAGGCCCCTTGGTCGTTGAGGATACGAAGGACTCCTAGAGCACTAAGCATCTTAACTCCCCGGATTATACGTAATAATTCGCTTCCAATCAGCATACTTAACAAAACGAACAGCGCTAAAAATAAGAGCCAGTTTATTTGTAAAAATTCAATTAAATCAGACATTTCTTACCTTATTAACAGTAGTATATAATACAGATTTATTTCACATGTGGCTAATAGCCAAACTGTATTAGAGAATGAAACAACAAAACTATAATTCTTGGCTATTAATAAAAGGTTACTCTTACAAGGTTACTCTTACATGGAGGTAATTATTGTACTCGGTAATAGATTTCATTAATTATGTTGAACAGTTGCAGTAAAGTTTAGCAATTAAGAACAATTTCTGACAGACTCAACTGGTAATTATTGTCAATCTAGTGCATAATCGTCGACCCTGCTATCTCCTATCGTGTGGGCTCCAGGGGCAATTCAGTATCATGCATCTTATTTAGATCTCAATATAATAAATTCTTACCGGTTTTGTTAGCTGCAGTGTAAATAGTACATCAAGGAAAAGATAGACAAACTCACTGTTTACTACTTCTTCGAACGCAGCAGCCGTTGGATTTTAGTGATCTAGGCCAGTTTTCATGAAAAACAGCTTTCCTCAGAAAAACATTAAATCTTCCACTAATGAGTATTTTTTAGTTTGTGAACTTATACGTAAGCCCTTAAATCCACTTATAATAACAGCGTGTTAACTAAATGAGGAGCATTACTCCAAATGTATAAGATAGTGCTTATCCGCCATGGAGAAAGCCAGTGGAACCTGGAAAACCGCTTTACTGGATGGGTCGATGTTGATCTCTCCGAGCGAGGACGTAATGAAGCAAAGAAAGGTGGGCAAACCCTCAAGAGTGAGGGTTATACCTTCGATGTGGCATTTACTTCAGTTCTGAAGCGCGCGATCCACACATTGTGGATCCTATTGGATGAGCTAGATTTAGCTTGGATTCCAGTACAACGCAGCTGGCGGTTGAACGAGCGTCATTATGGTTCCCTTGCTGGACTTAGCAAATCTGAAACTGCAGCTAAACATGGTGAGGAACAAGTAAAAATCTGGCGACGTAGCTTTGATATTCCACCACCTGTACTAGGTATGCAAGATCCCACACACCCTTCTAAAGATCCGCGGTATGCTGGCCTTGATGCGCGAATTCTTCCAAATACTGAAAGCCTTAAGCTCACGATCGACCGTGTGCTACCATTCTGGCACGATACTGTCGTTCCATCTATCCGTTCCGGGAAGCGAGTACTGATTGCTGCACATGGTAATAGTTTGCGTGCTTTAGTTAAATATCTCGATAATATACCGGACGAAGAGATTGTAGGGCTCAATATCCCGACCGCTGTACCTCTAGTTTACGAACTCGGAGACAATCTGCAACCGATTAATAATTATTACCTAGCTGATCCTGCTGAATTAAAAAAATTGATGGATGCCGTTGCCAATCAGGGTAATGCTAAGTAGGTAGATTTCCTACTTAACATCTAATTCGCTAGCATGCTTAGCATGGCGTTTTATTTGCCAATATATCAGGTAGTTTTTCTTAATATAGAAATTGATTTTTAAGACAATTTGGAAATAGTTTTACTCGTAGTAAAATATCCGGAGCAGAGATGAGTTCTGTAACCAGATACGGTCTAGCGCTGGTATTGAGTTTTCTTATAGGTAGTTACTTGGTGAATATGGCTGTCGTATCAGCTGGGAATGAGATTTCCACTGGAAACCAAACTACCTCTAGACGAGCTACGCACTTTTACTGGTGTATTGGATGCAGTCAAACAGGACTATATAGAGCCTATTAATGACAAGGACCTTTTAGAAAACGCTATACGCGGCATGTTAGCTGATCTTGATCCGCATTCTGCTTTTTTAGATAAGGAAGCATTTCAGGATTTGCAAATTGGTACATCCGGTGAATTCGGTGGCCTGGGCATTGAGGTTGGACAGAAAGATGGATTTCATAAAGGTCATAACCCCGATTGACGATACCATCTGTCAAAGGTATGGCCACTATCGGGAGCAATCAAGAAAATGCGTGGTAAGCCAAATACGTCAATTATCCTGACTGTGGCGCGATGGAATACGAAGGCCCTTTAAGTTTAAAATTAATGCGAGAAGTGATCCAAGTAAAAAGTGTTAAAAGCCGACTGTTAGAACCTGGGTTTGCATACTTACGAATTACTCAGTTCCAATCTAAAACTGCTCAGAACCTACAGCAGGAACTGCAAATACTCGAACAGAAGAATCAAAACCCATTGAAGGGGTTAGTTTTAGACCTACGCAACAATTCCGGCGGAGTCTTGAGCGTTGCCGTTGATATAGCAGATAGTTTCTTAGAGAACGGTATTATTTTTGAAACAAAAGGTCGTAGCAATAGCTCTTACAAAAGCTTCACAGCAACACCAGGAGACTTACTGAAGAAAGCTCCATTAGTCGTTAGTCGTAGTCGTTAGTCGTATTAGTGAACGGAGGCTCAGCATCAGCCTCAGAAATCGTAGCAGGTGCCCTACAAGATCATCAGCGTGCATTGATTTTAGGCGAGCGGCGAGCGCACCTTTGGTAAAGGTTCAGTGCAAACTATACTACCGTTAGGTGATGGTACAGCAGTAAAGCTGACCACAGCACGATATTATTCCCCTAAAGGCCGTTTCTATCCAAGCTGCTGGGATCGCGCCAGATATCGAGTTCAGGGCGCAGATGGTAGGTACCGAAGGTGATGATTCTAAGCTAGTCAAGGAATCTGACTTAACTGGCTACCTGCATAATGAGCTTATTGAAATAACTAATACCGAGAATCTATCTGACAGTAGTACTAAAAATAGCGAACTTGCTAAGAGTGATTATCAATTATACAAAGCCCTTAATCTTTTAAAAGGTATGACACTGCTGCAACCACTAAAAAACGGTTGAACAACAAACCTGATCTATGTACGAGAATTAATAGGAGCAGATCTTCATGTCTACCGCCCTCGTTCCACTTGCCCAAGGATGTGAGGAGCTAGAGGCTGTCACTATAATCGATCTTTTACGCCGTGCCGGCATCACAGTCGTGACTGCAGGGTTAGAAAAAGGACCAGTGACTGCTTCACGCGGCGTAGTCTTGCTACCAGAAACTACTCTGGACATCGTTATGGATCGAAATTTCGATCTATTGGTACTACCGGGTGGGATTAGTGGAACACAGCAACTAGAAGCTGACTGGCGCATTTTGGAGTTACTGCGGCGGCAAAATGAACAAGGGCGCTACATTGCTGCTATCTGTGCTGCACCGCGGGTACTAGCTAGTGCAGGCTTGTTAAACTATCGTAAGGCGACCGCCTATCCTGGTATTCTCGAAGGCATAACTAATGCTAATGGTATTAGACTGATTAAAAACGCTGCGGTAGTACGCGATGGTACATTAATCACATCTCGGGGGCCTGGAACAGCTATCGAATTCACACTGGTCCTAATTGAGCTTCTTGCAGGGCGAAATACACGTGATGAAGTAGAAGCAGCCCTACAAGGTAGGTTCATAAATTAAAAATTTAATTTCTTTCCAGATCATAACAGAAGAATTGCAAGATTCGGATTCTACCACAGGCTAGATTCCGCCCAATAGATAGCCCAAACCAACACCAAAAATTATCCAAGATAACAGTGGTACCTGCCATCCTACTTCAGCAGGATAGCTATGCGATCCATAAATTATTAATAAAATGCCAGTAACTAGCGCGACAACAAACACTGTTTGAGAAGCAACACGCCGGTTGGACCGGCGTAACTCCAGTTGGAGCTGTTCTAACTCTTGCTTATGCAATTGCACTACCATCTGTCCTGAATTAGCTTTTTGCAATATACCGTATAACATACCAGGCAGATCTGGTGTCTGCTCGGCCCAAATAGGGATGAGACTTCTCATTCTTCTAATAACTGAGCACGGCTCGATCCTATCACGCATCCAGTTTTCCAGAAAAGGTTTAGCAGTTTCCCATAAATCTAGCTCTGGATAGAGCTGTCGGCCCAGGCCTTCAATATTAAGCAGTGTCTTTTGTAACAATAAAAGTTGTGGCTGTACTTTCATATTGAAGCGCCTTGCAGTTTTAAACAGCGCCAGCAAAAAGCCTCCGAAAGAGATTTCCTTAAGTGGACGGCCAAAAATTGGCTCTGATACAGTGCGAATTGCAGATTCAAACTCGTCTACTCTAGTCCCAGCTGATACCCATCCAGATTCAATATGCAGTTCTGCAATACGCCGATAATTTCTATTAAAAAAAGCTAGGAAGTTTTCAGCAAGATAGTGTTGGTCAGTAGGACTCAGTGTGCCAATAATACCAAAGTCAACCGCGATATAGCGAGGATCCGCTGGATCTTCAGTATTGACAAAGATATTGCCAGGGTGCATATCGGCGTGAAAGAAACTGTCGCGAAATACCTGTGTAAAGAATAATATTACCCCTCGCTCTGATAATTTTTTAAGGTTTACATTCCTACGACGCAACTCGGCAATATTACTTACTGGAACACCGTAAATCCTTTCCATCACTAGCACATTACGGCACGTCTCCGGCCAGAATACTTCTGGCACGTATAGAACAGATGAACCTTGGAAATTATGACGTAACTGGCTAGCGTTAGCAGCTTCTCGGACTAAATCTAGCTCATCAAAAATAGTTTTTTCATACTCTGTAACAACTTCAACTGGCCGCAACCTGCGACCTTCCCTCCAATATCGCTGAGCTAGGTTAGCAATGATATAAAGTAACTCAATATCACGTTGGATCACCTTCTGGACATCAGGACGCAATACTTTAACCACTACCTCGCGACCACAGGGCAAGCGCGCGGAATGCACCTGGGCGATAGAAGCTGAGGCTAGCGGTTGGAAACAAAATTCATCGAATACATTTTCTAATAGTTGACCGTAAGCCTTTTCAATAATTACACGTACCAGTTCTCCAGAAAATGGTGGTACCTGATCTTGCAGCTTAGCTAGTTCTAAAGCAACGTCGTCCGATACCAGATCCCGGCGAGTAGACAACATCTGTCCGAACTTGATAAAGATCGGACCCAGATCCTCCAGTGCTAACCGAATGCGAGTACTACGTGGTAGACTTAACTTCTGTGGTCTACCCGGTCTTCTGACCCTCAAATTCCAATGCATCACATAACGCGAACATCTAGCCGAGCTAAACAGACTGGATAAAATAATCCCACTTAGCCTATGACGTATCAGTACCCGATTTATGTGTATTAGCCGTAGTATCTGAGAAGGGCCGAACATATTATACTTTTTCACAACCTAAGCGTTCGATACGAGCAGCTAATAAATCCGTATCTTTGCTAATGGTAGCAACTGAGTTCAGAAACTGTCTGACAAGATATCGTGGTGGCAACAACTGCAATTCCTGCTGGAGATATTCTGTGGCATTACGCGACAACTTATTAGAGGATTCGAAAGTCCAATAACATAAGTCTTGCCAAACAAGGTTAAGTCGATGGGCAGCAATATCTCCAAATAATTTGGACAGCCGTTCCTCACATTCAACATCTAATTCTGTTGTAATAAATCGTAACCTCAACGTCTTAATTCAAGCCGGCGCTGATTCCACGGCTATCATATATTTCAAATGAATTGCGAAAGCAGATAAGGATAAAAATCATCCTCGATCATAATAGAAAAATTACCTAAACCAGTCTAACATCTAGTCCATTCCAACCTAGCTAAACATAGCTTAACTTAGAGATTGATACTTAAAAGAAAATCGAAAGCTCCTTGCAAAAAAATAACCATGACTGCGTACGACATCGCACTCGAGAATAATATACCTAAACAGTTACATTATCAACTGAAAATGATATATCATTATGTATCTCTACTATAACATCTAAGGCTGGTATTATGTCCTGACCTTAGGGATAGATTGTTTATCTAATATTCTTTTATCTCTCCAAAAAAGTTGATAGATTTATACCTGTAATTCTCATACTGAAAGTCCAGATTTTACCATAAAGGCACAGGTAAAATTTATTCAACCAACCGAACACCAAAAAGAGGTAGAGGTACCCGTAAAATTAGAATTTATAACCACGATGTATCGCTACAATACCACCGTTCAGATTAAAATATCTGCAATGCTCAAAGCCTGCATCCTCCATCATACCCAACAAATCTTTCTGATTTGGGTGCATACGGATAGACTCAGCCAAGTAAAGATAACTGCCAGTATCTTGAGCGACTAGTTTTCCTAGGACAGGTAGCACAGAGAATGAATAAAGGTCATAAAAAATTTTTAATAATAGTGAGAACGGATGAGAGAATTCTAGAATCACCACCCGCCCACCAGGTTTGAGTACAGCTTGCATGGTACTCAGCGCTCTTTCCTTATAGGTAATATTCCGTAGTCCGAACGCAATAGTAATACAATCAAAGGTGTTATCTGGGAAAGGTAGCTCCTCTGCATTAACCTGTACGTAGGTAATATTCTCTACAGCACCTTCATCAATTAAACGACTCCGGCCCCTTTCCAACATATAGGCATTTATATCAGCTAAAACCACTAGCCCATTTAATCCTACCAATGACAGCATTCTACTAGCCAGGTCGCCGGTACCCCCGGCTAGGTCCAGCACAATTTCTCCAGACCTAATACCGCTTAATTCGACTGTGAATCGCTTCCACAACCGGTGCATGCCAAATGACATCAAATCATTCATCAGATCATATTTACCGGCAACAGTATCAAAGACACCAGCCACCTTACGTGTTTTCTCAGCGGCTAGCACTTGCTGATAGCCAAAATGAGTAGTGTCCGGTTGTACCATATCATCACATCACAAGCAGCCAACGCCCACACCAGCAAGACAACGCAGATAATTTTTCCAATTAAGATCCTGATTGGTACCTAAATCATACAGCTTACTCCAGGAATATATGCCTGTAGAATGGCCATCATCGAAAATCAGCCGAACTGCATAGTTGCCAATCGGGTTGATATCAGTAATGTTCACCACTTCCTTACCAGTAACCAGCTTCTGGCACCCTGTCCAGTGACCTCTAGTTTCTGCTGAAGGAGAAAACACACGCAGGTACTCGCAGGGTAACTTAAAATTGGCACCATCTTCAAAGGTTACTTCCAGTAACCTAAAGTGCTTATGCAACTTAATCTCAGTTGGATAGATGCTGATGCTCATAGGAAACTCATAAAATGTAGCGTGTCAGATCTTCATCCTTAATCAACTCACCAAGGTGATCATCTACATAGACGCGGTCTACGACAAATTCCTGGCCAGCACGGTCAGGTGCTTCAAAGGAAACTGATTCCAGCAGCCGTTCCATAACTGTGTGCAAACGGCGAGCGCCGATATTCTCGGTACGCTCATTAACTTGGTAGGCCACCTCAGCAATACGCTGTACCCCATCTGGTGCAAACTCCAGTTTTACTGCCTCAGTTCCTAATAAGGAAGAGTACTGTTCTGTCAGAGATGCATCAGGTTCAGTCAGAATGCGTACAAAGTCTTCAGTACTCAATGCATTTAGTTCGACTCGTATCGGTAATCTACCTTGTAACTCAGGAATCAAGTCAGAAGGCTTAGCTAAATGAAAAGCCCCAGAAGCTATAAAAAGAATATGATCGCTGCGCACCATACCGTATTTAGTGGAGACAGTACAGCCCTCAACTAACGGTAAGAGATCACGTTGTACCCCTTCTCGCGATACATCAGGACCACCATACTCGCCACGCTTAGCGACTTTGTCGATTTCATCGATGAAGACAATACCATTCTGCTCAACAGCAGCTAGGGCCTTAAGTTTGAGTTCCTCCTCGTTGACCATTTTGGCAGCCTCTTCTTCCCTCAGCAGCTTAAGAGCATCCTTGACTTTAAGTTTACGGCTGCGTGTTTTATTACTGCTCATATTGTGGAACAAGCTCTGCAATTGATTAGTCATTTCTTCCATCCCAGGCGGCGCCATAATTTCAACACCCACTGGCCGCACCGAGACCTCAATTTCTATCTCTCGATCGTCAATATCGCCATTCTGTAAGCGGTCGCGCATCTTCTGTCTGGTATTGGAATGATCAGATGTAGGCGGTGGTTCATTAGCAAATCCAACGCTACGAGGACGCGGTAGCAAAACATCAAGAACTCGATCCCATGCAGCATCTTCGGCACGATGACGCACCTTGCGCATCTCTTCCTCCCGAACCATTTTCACAGCACTATCCATCAAATCCCGAATGATGGATTCTACATCTCGACCGACGTATCCAACTTCTGTGAACTTGGTTGCTTCAACTTTGATGAAAGGCGCATTTGCTAGTTTAGCTAACCTCCGAGCGATTTCAGTTTTTCCAACACCAGTTGGACCAATCATGAGGATATTCTTAGGTGTGATCTCGTTGCTAAGATGCGGGCTCACCCGTAACCGCCTCCAACGGTTACGCAATGCAATCGCTACAGCGCGCTTGGCGGCTTCCTGGCCGATAATATGTTTATTCAGCTCCTGTGCAATTTCTCGGGGAGTCATATCCGACATGGCAAGGCTACCATTTAAGCTTAATAGAGCAAACAGGAGGCAGATATTCCGATTTCCTGCTTTGAATCATGTATCGGCCAGTTCTTCGAAAGTCAGTTTCTCATTGGTATATATGCAGATACTTGCAGCTATTTTCAATGCCTGTTCAACGATAGTTCTTGCACTGAGCTCAGTATGATCTAGTAGTGCCTGTGCTGCGGCTTGCGCATAAGCCCCACCTGAGCCGATGGCGGTGAGCTCCCGTTCAGGCTCGATCACGTCGCCATTACCTGATAAAATCAGTGTGGTATCGAGATCAGCAACGACTAGGAGTGCTTCCAATCGCCGTAGCATTCTATCAGTGCGCCAATCTTTGGCAATCTCTACGGCAGAACGGGTTAGATTACCACCGTGTTTCTCTAGTTTTCCCTCAAAGCGTTCGAACAGGGTGACTGCATCGGCAGTGCTACCTGCAAATCCAGCGATTACTTTATTTTGGTACAAACGCCGCACCTTACGGGCATTACCTTTCATAATGGTATTGCCTAACGTTACTTGACCATCACCACCGATCACGACTTTGCCATTACGGCGCACAGCTAGTACTGTTGTGCCATGTAATACTTCCATAAGAAACGCCTCGTGATTTTAGTGCAACCGGCAAATGATAAACCGTTCTGAACAGAACGGTGACAACTACACTACGTGCCGTAGTCTATAAAAATTAGTCATAACATAATTATAAGGGAGAGCAGTTTGAGAAAATTCGATATCTGATCTTGATAAACGAAACAACCAGCCCCAACCCGTTTATGATGGGAACCAGACAGTCGCAAGTGCTCACTCTTACACCATTAAATGAACATGAAACTAAGAAGAACAAATCAACAATCAAATCTTGTGTTATAGCAATCAGTAGTATACCTAACAGATTTATATGATTGACCATTTGTAGAGTAGAGTAAGTAAAGCAACGTTTTTAAACATCAATCTATGGTTTTATCATGAAAGCCCCTAAGTCCATAATTAAGATATAATATAAGATCTAGATTTCAGTCGATCACCACAGTATGACGAAAACCTGACGTAGTAATACTGGTGAGATCCTAATGGTGTTTAAGTATTATAGTACTGCTTCATAATGAAGCGAGTGCAATTATAGGCATAATTCGCATTAACATAAATATGCATAGAACAAACAGCTCCTACATATACATAGGACACCTTTTAGAACAGTCAGGCCCATTTTTTCCGAGACTGGTGGTTTTTAGCTTGGAGAAATCTTAACATCCCTCAACACTTACGAGCGGACAGTTAGTCCACTCCATAGTGGATATAGATTAAGAGGGTGCAGGGTATAATAATATTACAGATCCATCTTGTATGTATATATTCCACACAGGTCACTATTAATTTATACTAAAAATTATAAATATAAGGTTATGCCAAATACTCTTAAAAAGGATCATATCCCAATGAAGAAAGATATTCACCCGGAGTATCACGAAGTTATATTCCAGGATGTTTCCACTGACTTTGCATTTCTAACACGTTCTACTATCAGCACCAGGGAAAAGACTACTTGGACAGATGGCAAAGAGTACCCACTAGTTAAAGTGGAAGTATCTAGCCATTCCCATAGTTTTTATACCGGGAAACAGAAGATAGTTGATACAGCAGGTCGTGTGGATCGCTTTCGCCGTAAATACGGTCTGATATGATATGGTAAAGTTGCCTAATTTTAGGTGATCTTTCTAGATTGCCTCACATGTTTGATACACAACCGTTAAGGGAGACTGCTGTCGTGAGGAGCCGTGGCCATGACACTCACGATATAATAGGCTATCATTTTGATTTATTTAAGATGCAGCTTCTAAGAATACACAGAGACTGTAAAACAAACAGAACATAGCTCTTATACCAAAGGGCTACAACGGAGATTGATAGGATAGGTACTTTCTGATTGTAGAAAACTTAAAGACTTGCCTTTAGATGTACTGCACATCTATTATTTCATATCTTTTAATACCGCCTGGGGTTTTAACGATAACAGTATCACCAACGAGTTTACCAATCAATGCCCGAGCGATTGGCGAATTAAAGGAAATTTTGCTGTCTCTAATTTCAGCTTCATCCTCACCAACAATCTGATAGCGTTTTCTATCTTTACTATCTTCCTCATTTAATAATACGGTGCAACCAAACACGACCCTCTCGGAAGATAATAGCTTAGTTACATCAATAATTTGAGCATTTGCTAACTTTGCCTCAATATCAGCGATACGGCCTTCAGTGAAGCTTTGCTGTTCGCGCGCAGCATGATACTCAGAGTTCTCTTTCAAATCACCATGCATGCGAGCCTCAGCAATAGCTTCGATGATCCGAGGCCGAGCCTTAGTCTTCAACGCTTGCAATTCTGCCCGCAATTTGGCAGCACCGGTGACAGTCATAGGTAATTTTTTGCTCATGCTTGTAATTCTCGGTGCAAATCCTGAAGGCAATTGACGGTTCCGTTATCAAGCTCATGTAGAGCTTGGCAGGTCGCCCGTGCGGCAGCAATAGTAGTTGTGTAGCTGATTTTATGCATTAAAGCTTCACGACGTATAGAAAAAGAATCAGCGATAGCCTGTTTGTCTTCAGTTGTATTTATAATTAGATGGATTTGGTTATTCTTAATCAAATCAACAATATCTGGCCGACCTTCACCTACCTTCTGAACTATCTGACAGTCAAGACTATGAGAACGCAACACGGCAGCAGTGCCTAAAGTCGCAGTAAGAGTAAATCCAAGCTTTTTCAATTCATACGCTACATCCAGAACTTTAGATTTATCTGCGTCGCGGACGCTAATAAAAACCCTCCCTCCGCGTGGTAACTGTTCACCAGCCGCGAGTTGCGCTTTGGCAAAGGCCTCACCAAAGGTACGTCCGATACCCATTACCTCTCCAGTGGATTTCATCTCTGGTCCCAGTAAAGGATCAACACCAGGAAACTTAGCAAATGGAAATACAGCTTCTTTAACAGAATAATATGGAGGCATAACCTCACCTGATATCTTTTGCTTACTTAAACTTTGTCCTATCATACAGCGTGCAGCAATTTTAGCGAGTGGCCGGCCAGTAGCCTTGGAGACATATGGCACAGTACGAGAAGCACGTGGATTTACTTCTAATACATAAATATTGCGACCCTGAATGGCAAATTGTGTATTCATCAAGCCGATGACATTTAGTTCTAACGCCATTGACCGTACCTGGATTCGTAGTTGCTCCTGTATCGCAAAATCTAGAGAATATGGCGGTAATGAGCAAGCAGAATCACCAGAATGCACACCTGCCTCTTCAATATGTTCCATTATGCCACAAACAATCACATCATGACCGTCGCTGATTGCATCAACATCTACCTCAACCGCATCATTTAGAAAGCGGTCCAGCAGAACTGGTAAATCAGTCGAAACTCGTACCGCCTCTTGCATGTATCGGCGTAAATCTTCCTCTTCGTCAACGATCTCCATAGCTCGGCCACCTAAAACGTACGAGGGACGCACTACTAGCGGATATCCAATTTCACGAGCTAGCTGTACAGCTTCTTCAGGTTCACGTGCAGTACGGTTTGGTGGTTGCCGCAACCCAAGTTGCTCAATCATTTGCTGGAAACGTTCGCGATCCTCAGCACGGTCGATAGCATCTGGACTGGTACCAATGATTGGCACACCTTCAGCTTCTAATAGAACTGCTAGTTTAAGCGGGGTTTGTCCACCATACTGGACGATTACCCCGTATGGTTGTTCTTTACGTACGATCTCTAACACATTCTCTAATGTAAGCGGTTCAAAATATAACCTGTCAGATACATCGAAGTCTGTAGAAACTGTTTCCGGATTACAGTTAACCATAATTGTTTCATAACCGTCTGCGCGCAACGCGAGGGCAGCGTGAACGCAGCAGTAGTCGAACTCAATGCCTTGACCAATGCGGTTTGGGCCCCCACCCAGTATCATGATCTTGGTCCGACTGGTTGGTTCGACCTCACATTCTTCTTCGTATGTTGAATATAAATAGGCTGTGCTAGTAGCAAATTCGGCAGCACAGGAATCTACTCGCTTATAGACAGGATGTATGTCTAGATCATCACGCAACCTGCGAACATTTTCCTCAGATAGACCAGTTAGCACTGCTAGCCTGCTATCTGAAAACCCTTTACGTTTTAGGAAAAATAGTCGATTACGATCTCGTAAAGCTGCTGGCCCGAGCGTGCGCGTCTCATCAGCGATCTGCACTAGCTCTTCAATTTGTAGCAGAAACCATGGATCGATTCTTGTAATTTCATACAGTATATTTAACGAGTAACCCCTCTGAAATGCTTCAGCTACAAACCATAATCGCTGAGGGCCTGGCACGCCTAGCTCTTGCTTGAGAATTGTATTAGGATCTGGATTCCCAGGATCGAGGACTTCGTCAAAGCCATCAGATCCAATTTCTAAACTGCGTAAAGCTTTCTGTAACGACTCCTGGAACGTGCGTCCGATAGCCATAACCTCACCCACAGATTTCATCTGAGTAGTCAATCTAGGGTCTGCTTGTGGGAACTTCTCAAAGTTAAACCTTGGAACCTTTGTAACTACATAGTCAATACTCGGCTCAAAAGAAGCTGGTGTGCGCCCACCAGTAATTTCATTTTTGAGTTCGTCGAGCGTGTACCCAACTGCCAACTTAGCTGCAACCCTAGCAATAGGGAATCCAGTTGCCTTAGAAGCTAGCGCTGAGGAACGGGAGACCCGTGGATTCATTTCGATTATTACCATTTGTCCATCATCTGGATTTATAGCAAATTGTACATTAGAGCCACCAGTATCAACTCCAATTTTGCGTAGCACAGCTAATGAAGCATTACGCATGATTTGGTATTCCTTATCTGTAAGAGTCTGAGCTGGAGCAACAGTAATTGAATCACCAGTATGCACGCCCATCGGGTCGAGATTTTCGATAGAACAGACGATGATGCAGTTATCAGCTCGGTCACGTACAACCTCCATTTCAAACTCTTTCCATCCTAGTACCGATTTCTCCAGTAAGACTTCATTAACGGGTGAAAGATCAAGACCACGTTCTAAGATCTCCATCAATTCCTGACGATTATAAGCAATACCACCACCGCTACCACCCAAGGTAAAAGATGGTCGAATGATAGTTGGAAAGCCGATCTCACTATGTCTAGCAAAAGCTTCTTCTACTGTATGTGCGACGATTGAAAGTGGGGTTTGCAAACCAATTTCATGCATCGCCTTACGAAAACGGCCACGGTCTTCTGCCATATCAATTGAATTGGGAGAAGCACCTATAATTTCTACTCCATACTGCTCAAGTACCCCGTGACGAAATAGATCAAGAGCACAGTTTAAAGCAGTCTGGCCACCCATAGTCGGCAACAAGGCATCAGGACGCTCACGAGCAATAATGCGAGAGACTGTACGCCAGTGAGTTGGCTCGATGTATACTGCGTCAGCCATATCTGGATCAGTCATAATTGTAGCCGGATTGGAATTTACCAGAACTACTTTATATTCCTCCTCACGCAGTGCCTTACAGGCTTGCGCGCCTGAATAATCAAATTCACAGGCCTGTCCAATTACAATAGGACCGGCACCGATGATCAAAATACTATGCAGATCGGTACGCTTAGGCATTGATTTACCTGATGAAAACCCGTGAGATCAAGAAGGATTTGTAAAAAACAGCAGGAACAGGAATAGCTTCAAAACCGTGTGGCATGCGCTTTAATAGCAGCGATAAAACGGTCTAGTAAAGATGCTAAATCATGGGAACCTGGGCTTGCTTCTGGATGCCCTTGGAAGCTGAAAGCCGGTCGATCAGTACGAGCCATACCTTGTAAGGAACCATCGAACAGGGAACGATGTGTCGGACGCAGATTCGTTGGTAAAATAGTTTCATCGACTGCGAAGCCATGGTTCTGGCTGCTAATCATTACACGACCACTATCTAGATCAAGCACTGGATGGTTAGAGCCATGATGACCAAATTTCATTTTAATGGTCCTTGCTCCACTCGCTAATCCTAGCAGTTGGTGACCAAGACAAATACCAAAAATTGGAATGCCCTCAGCCAGCAGCTCGCGGATAGCAACAACAGCATAATCACATGGTTCAGGATCACCTGGACCATTCGATAAAAACACTCCATTGGGATTGAGTTGCCGTACTTCTCGTGCAGACATATTGGCTGGGACTATGGTAAGCCAACAACCACGGTCCACTAACATTCGCAGAATGTTATATTTAACCCCATAGTCGTAAGCAACTACGTGATAAGGTTGCTCTTTAGGACTCTGGAAATCATTAATTGCTAAATCCCATGTACCTTCACACCAAAGGTAAGGTTGAGCAACACTTACTGCTCTCACTAGGTCCACCCCTTTTAGCCCTGGAAAGGCACGAGCCAGTTGCAAAGCCAACTCAGTATCAAGCTGATCCTGATCACCAGCCATCAAACAGCCGTTCAGTGCCCCCTTTTCCCGAAGTAAGCGGGTCAATCTCCTAGTATCAACTCCAGCAATAGCAACAATACCTCGATCGTGTAGGTAATTTTCCAATGACTTTTGATTACGCCAATTGCTGGGAGCATGAGGACAATCACGCACTACAAGACCACTAGTATGAATCGAAGCAGCTTCTTGATCATACTGATTGGTGCCTACGTTACCAATGTGGGGGTAGGTCAGAGTGACAATTTGCTGACAATATGAAGGATCGGTTATGATCTCCTGGTAGCCGGTGATCGATGTATTAAAAACAACTTCACCTTGAGCTTGACCATCAGCGCCAATAGACTCGCCTCTAAACAGGCTACCGTCTTCTAAAGCAAGGACAGCTGGTTTCCTCAAGAGAGCCTCCAGAACAGCAGCACACAGGTAAGGAACTGTAGAGAAGATGTTCCTCTAGGAACAAGGTGCGAAAACTTATAAAAAAACTGGCCGCTCCGAGCTTGCCAAACAGCACCGCGCTGCTCTAGATATACAGAAGAATTAATATCTACTGCGATCTTTTCAGCGCATGTTGAGTACATCACGCATATCGAACAAGCCAGCCTTGCGACCAGCTAACCAAACTACAGCACGCAACGCACCATGTGCAAATGCCATACGGTTAGAAGCACGATGCGTAATTTCAATGCGCTCTCCCATATCGAAAAAGATTGCGGTGTGCTCACCTATAACATCCCCGCCCCGTAGAGTAGAAAATCCAATCCTTGCGTGATCACGAAAACCGGGTAATTCTTTCCTATCGTATATCGTGCACTGCTCCAAAGATAGACCAAACTCATTTGCAATAACTTCACCCATTGCCAGTGCAGTTCCTGAAGGCGCATCAATTTTGCGTCTATGGTGTGCCTCAATAATTTCTATATCTGTCTTATCTCCTATTGCCTGTGCCGTCAATTCCAGCAACTTAAAGCAAATATTCACACCAATGCTCATATTTGGAGAGAACACAATTGGTATCATTTCAGCTGCTTGACTGATCTTAAACTTCTGTTCATAAGAGAAACCAGTTGTTCCAATAACCATTGCCTTACTTGCTACCTGACAAACTGCTAGATATCCCAATGTCGCACTTGTATTGGTGAAGTCAACCAATACTTCAAACTGATCCAATAAAGATGCTACATCAGAAGTAATAGTCAAATCCAACTTACCGATACCGGCCAGCTCACCTGCATCAGTTCCCAAAAATTGGCTATCTGGTTGTTCTAAAGCTACAGTACAACAAACATCTTCGGAATGGTGACAAGCATCAAGCAGCACACGACCCATTTGACCAGCAGCACCGGAAATTGCGATACGCATCATGTGTGTAATTCCCTTCCACATTTAAAAAAGTTAGTCAAAAGCACATCAGCTCACAGCTAGCTTACTCAGGTAAGCAAATAGTTACAGCATAAGAGCAGGTTCTACTGCAAATCAACCTTCAATTTGTTAGAGCGGGTGATGGGGATCGAACCCACACTGTCAGCTTGGGAAGCTGAAGTTCTCCCATTGAACTACACCCGCATTATCACTGCGTACAGACTATCCTAAATTAGTATCTCGAGAATGAAATGACAGGAGTGAAGCAATTTGTTCTAACATTAGTAACCTATTAACTTTCTGATAAAGAATTTGCTTACCTTATGAGATGTAAATTAACATTACAATGAGAATAAAAACCCAACCACTTATATTTTGAGTATATAGCTCCTTTAATAAAAATTAATTGGTTAGAAACTCCCTAATCACTCAGGAATACGGAAAGTTTCTTGATTTGCACCTCTCTCGACTGCTTGCTTGAGCCAACCAGGTTTTTTACCATGTCCTGTCCAAGTCTGGTCAGGGTTAGCAGGATTACGGTATCTAGGTTTACCGGTAGATTTGCGGCGGCGGCTACTATACTGCAGAATCTCTTCGGGCTGCATTCCAAGTTGTGTGGCCTTGGCAAGCCACTCATTGCGAGTAGATTCTATCTCATCAACTTTTTTGTGTTCGATCTCCTCTTCAGCCCTTATGATTAGAGTTTGAAGTTGTTCGATGGAAGAGGATTTAATGATCTCATCGATAGTATTACTCATGGTCTTCTTTTTCCATCGTCAATGTTCATTCTGAGAGTTTCCGTGATTAAGATCACAACGTATATTATTGTAGGACATGTTTTTTTGTATTAGCAATTTTTTCCATAAATTTTTATATTCAAGCATTCATAAAAAATTTTAATTAATTTAAGAATAGCAGTGTGGGTTTGATCAAATATGCCTATTAACTTTAACTCCATTAAAGATATCAAAAGTACTTTTAAAATCATACCAGTCTCTAACAGTACCCAGGGACTGGGACATAATATCTCATATCACATTAGAAGCTTTGTTCGTCGTGAAAGTAGAATTACTACTGCCCAGCGTCGAGCCCTTAGAGAATTATGGGTAAGATTTGGGATAGATATTGGGTTTTCTACCTTTGAACCTGAACAGTTATTTTTTCGCCGTGCACCACTGATTCTAGAAATCGGTTTTGGTGATGGTGAATCTCTAGCTAAAATGTGTTTGTCTAATCCTAACATGGACTTCATCGGAATAGAGGTACATCGCCCCGGTATTGGACACCTGTTGTTGCGTGCTGCCGAGATGGAGTTAAAAAATATAAGAGTTATCTGTTCTGACGCGGTTGCTGTACTGGAACAATATCTAACAGATGAATGCATGAGCTGTATACAGATTTTTTTTCCAGATCCATGGACTAAAGTCCGACACCGCAAACGCCGCCTCATCCAACTAGAGTTTATTATCTTGCTAATCAAAAAAATAAAACCAGGCGGACAGCTTTATATTGCTACTGATTGCGCAAATTACGCTTATTCTATTTTAGAAATTCTTACCAAGATTCCTACCTTAGAAAGCATAACGACGCACAATGAACTTGTGCCTCACCTAATCCAACGACCGTTAACCAAATTCGAACAGAGAAGTAACAATTTAGGACATGCAATTTACGAAATAATGTTTAAAAAATCGTTCGCTACCTAAAGGCATATTTTTTACCACACAATATTAGAGAAATAGAGAAAATAGACTTCCTAATACTTTAAATTAGTTTTTAAAACCAAAGATAGTTAAATAATTATCAAAGGATATATATAAAGTTTCCAACAAATTTGGAATTGAACGTTTTTAGAGAAAATGATCACTCCCACGCATAAGGTCGGTAGTCTAACATGACACTAAGATCTAGTTATGGATATTGTAACCACAATAAATAGATAGTTTGGATTCTAAAGATTCCTATTAAACTTTGGGATAGATTCTACTGGCCATACAGCTAATATACATATAAGTTAATTAGCTATTTAAGATGAATATAATCTAGAAGGTCAATAAATCCCCGATTTCTGATATTAAGCAGCTTACAATCATATCGGTAATTAATGCGGACATCATTGAACAGTAATAAAAATTTTTCTTTCCAGCAGTATCGGCTAACTGCAAATTTATTAATAATCTATAGCTATAATATTACATATGTATGTTCGGAAGTACTCTTTACTACGGCTCGCAGAAAATCTGCTGCAAAAAATAAGGTCGTGCAGAGAAGCCAGAACTTCTGAGCAGATTTGGGGTTAAATAGATGTCTCTACGCAATTTCTTAAGTCAGTCTAACCTCTGGCAGTTTCCATCTTGGCTTTTTGGAACCGTGCTTTGGATGATAATAGGACCTGCTTTCGCGAATGAATATCTGATACCCAAGGTTGCTGCTAGGGCTGCTGTTTTAATAAATGCGACAACTGGTCAAATTCTATTCTCTAAGGAGCCAGATCTACGATTGCCACCGGCTAGTACAACTAAGGTGCTTACTGCACTTCTAGTTGTTGAGAATCTCAGTCTAGACTCCCAGATTTCTGTTAGCCAGCAAGCAGCCAATGCACCACCAAGCCGTATTGGCCTGCATGCAGGTGAAACAGCTTCAACACATGATCTGTTATATGGTCTACTGTTAAAATCAGGTAACGATGCAGCAGAAGCGTTAGCCGAAGCAGCAGGTGGTTCTGTTTACGGGTTTTCTAACCTCATGAATGCCAAAGTTTGGCAGATTGGTGCACGCAATAGCCATTTTATGAATCCGCATGGGCTACCAAATGAGAATCATTATTCAACCGCTTATGATTTAGCACTAATTTTCCGACATGCTATGCAAAACCCGATCTTTGCTGATATTGTGAGAACCCGTAACGCGGCGCTCCGAATCGAATCTGGACGTGGTAACTGGTACGGTGATGGAAGACTGATCCCAGTACACAATACAAATCGTTTATTGGAATCATATGAAGGGACACGCGGTGGGAAAACTGGCTTTACTATTAAAGCGCGCCGTTGCTTCGTGGGAGAAGTAGATCGAGAAGGTGTAAGGTTGATCGTTTCTATAATGAACAGTCCTAATAGCGGAACTTTATGGCAGGATGCACGCATTCTATTTAATTATGGATTCACCCGCTTAGGTACATCACTATCCCTTCCTATACAGACTGCCAGAATCAACCCCTACATTTTTAACCACAGATCAATCGCAGCCCGTAAATGGCAAGGATATCCATCAACATCTTCTTCACAGATGCTAGTTTCAACTACTGGAGTTGGGCGTGCAACCGTAACACGGTCAGCCATTTCACATGCGAGTAAAGAGAATTCAGAGTTAGTTAAGAAGAAAGAAGATCGATACTTACCGAGCCGCAGAAAGTTGAATAGCTTCCATAGAACGGCAACTTCTGCTGCCAAGCCATCCTTTACCAAGGCCCAGCATATCACAAAGCCGATTGCGAAACTAGAAAGAAGTATTCGAATTCTTCGAAAAGAAACTGTCAATAATTATAAAACAGTTAGCACAATTAACAAGATTAAGGGTAAAGATGCTAAGCCATCTAGCAGACAAGAGAAAACTGCGATCTCGAATGTTGTACGGTCAGAAAATCAAGCCGCTGTTGGCAGAGTTACAACTCATGTTGAATTATCCCATAGAATAAAGAACCATTGAGTAGTAGGAATAAAAAATCATTTAATGGAACATTCCACTAGTAAACATAGCTCTTGTCTTGGCCACTTAAGAGGATGGAAACAATTCAGAAGTATCTGTCTGGGCATTTAAATTTTATAAGAAGGCTGATCTATATTCTTCTTTTAAGGAAGGACCGATTGCTGCAAAAGACGCTTGCACTTAGGATAGGACCTCACC
>CAIRZE010000014.1 GCA_903882995.1 uncultured Candidatus Competibacteraceae bacterium | reverse complement strand
GAATAAAAATGATATCCATAATAGGATAACTGAAAACATAAATATCTTCTCTAATTGTGCATCGGTAAATCATCAGTAGTAGCTGTATGTAAAAAGAAAACAAGACTAAGTATGGAATAGTTATACTGAGACATGAGACAAATTATGATTCTGGGATCCTATTATGGATATCATTTTTATTCGAGAGTTGCACATTACTACTATTATAGGCACTTATCTATGGGAGCGTGACACATATCAGATTTTACTAATTGATCTCGAATTAGGGACTGATACTATTCCAGCTTCTATAACTGATAAGCTTGAGGATACTATAGATTATCAAGCAGTAGCGCGACGTGTTAAAGAATTTGCCGTATCTACCATGTTCCGATTACTGGAAACTCTTGCTGAGCGCATCGTAGAAATGCTACGGCTAGAGTTTAGTATACCCTGGATAAGGCTGACTCTACGGAAACCTGATGCTGTTCCATGTGCGTACGAGGTCGGTATCACTATTGAACGTGGAAAGAGAAGTTAAAAATATCCGCGAATAGGCGACTGTCTACAAACAGTCGCCTAAGAAATAGAGGATAGCAGTGCCAGCAACACCTGTCAGGATAGTTGATACTTTTATTTTAAATCTGTATTGACTTCTCACGCTTTACGCCTACATATGCACCTATGGTGGTTCTGGCTAGAACCAATATGAGTATTTAACTCATAACCTACTCCACTGAGCACGTCTGTTTTCCCAAATACGAGGTATAAGTATAACTACTAAAAGACATACTCCGACTAGTCCAACAATAATGAGAAACCGCATATTTTCATTATCATCCCTCAGCGCAACATTCTCTTGTTGGAGCAATTGTAGCTCTCTCTCCAAGTTAATTACGCATTCCTGCAAGATCTTATTACGCTCATCCAGTGCGATAGTGTCTGTCGCTATTTGTCGATACTGTGCTAATTGCTGGCGCAAAGATACTGTTTCTTCATATAACTTTTGATAATTAAATCCCTCACCTAGTTTGTTAACTGACTCATCTATATTTTTTTTGAAATCTACTTGCAGCACCTGTTGTAGTTTAACTGTCTCTTGGTACATATCATTGAGCTGTACCCTATAGTTGTTGCGAATCCAATCTTGTATCTTGTGTCGTGTGTAAATTTGCGAACTATTAACTGAATCTGATCTTTGTACTATTCGCGCTGCTAAACCACCTTTAATAGCAATAATTATCCAATATTGGTTGGAAGGCAAAGAATATAGGGATATAACTAACATATTATCACTAACATGGGTAGTCATTAGAAACTGAGATTGTAGCTGTTGTGCCTGTCCTCGAGAAACGAAAATGGTTAGTAGAACGATGAACAAATAAGGCATGAGTGTATGTAGATCTTTCATAGAAAACAACTATGAAATTAGAGAAACAAACTCTAACTGATATAAGTGGGCAATTTTAGCCATTTTTGGTACGGATTTACATAATATGAATATGAACCAGATAAACACAGGCAATTATACAACCCTTCCTAAACTTAGCGATATAGAGACCTCGCACAGCATCCGCATGCTCAGAAGGATTCATTCTGAAATCGAAAAAACTGGAGGAGCAATTTCATTTGCCCGTTTTATGGAATTAGCACTTTATGAGCCAGCTTTAGGATATTATTGTGCTGGTGCTCGTAAATTTGGGCCAGATGGAGATTTTATTACAGCACCAGAATTATCGATATTGTTTTCACGCTGTCTTGCCCATCAATGCAGAGAAATATTAGATCAGATTGGCGGCGGTATAATTCTCGAACTAGGAGCTGGTACAGGAATTATGGCCGCTGTAATCCTCCAGGAGTTACATACCCTAGATACCCTCCCAGAAAGCTATGCTATCCTAGAACTTAGTTTTGAACTACGTATGCGCCAGAGACAAACCATATCCAAACTAGTACCTGAATTGTTAAATCGTGTAATTTGGTTAGAGCAATTGCCAAGATCAGATATAAAAGGGATTGTACTCGGCAATGAAGTTTTAGATGCATTACCGGTCGAGCGCTTCCTAATTACTACCACTGGACCTCGCCGTTTGGGGGTTGCTTGGACAGATATGTATACTACAACTGGTTCAACAAACGGACTCTGTTGGACAGAGTGTAAAGAAGACCAATCAATTATAACAACCATCTCTAAAATAGAAGCAGAATTAGGTTATAAATTACCAGAAAATTACGTCTCAGAGTATGCGCCTCAGTTGACAAATTGGATTTATGCCATTTCTGATATGCTAACGACTGGTGCCTTAATATTTATCGATTATGGCTACTCACGGCGAGAGTATTATCATCCAGATCGCGCAGATGGTACTCTGCTCTGTCATTACCGTCATCATGCACATACTGATCCTTTTATTTTCCCAGGCTTACAGGATATTACTGCTAGCGTAGACTTCACTGCCTTAGCTAACATAGCACAATCTATCAATTTGAATCTAGCAGGTTACACTAGCCAGAACTACTTCCTGTTTGGATGTGGAATTATGGAATTGTTGTCTGATGTAGATATAACTAATACATTTCACTATTTGGAACAAGCTCGTCAGGTCAAGTTATTAACTTTGCCAGGGGAAATGGGTGATCGATTTAAAGTAATCTGCTTAACACGTGGTTTTGACATTCCTTTAAGAGGTTTTTCCATACGTAATGAACGTAACAGACTATAAATTCTGGTATAAATATTAACCTGTCCCCGATATGAGGAATAGCAAATGGGTCATGAGGTTTCCGACTCAATATTCACTAATAATGATTTTCAGAGATTTGATAGCTGTTTGCGTGAAGAAACAGCTCAACTAGCTGATTGGTTTCGAACAGAGCAGTTCAACATGCAAAGCGGTGTCGGAGGATTTGAAATAGAAGCATGGTTAGTTGACCATAATGGCAAGCCTGCACCACTTAATCAAGTTTTTCTGGAACGTCTAGATGAACCTCTAGTGGTACCGGAGCTTAGCTCGTTTAACATTGAGTTGAATATCCCACAGTTGCCCTTATATGGAACTTTTCTGAGACAGATGAATAATAATCTCGAAGATCTCTGGAAACGTTGTCAGAGGACAGCAACCGAACTTGATGTAAAGGTAATGCTAATTGGGATTCTACCTACTATAAGCATTCACGATCTGACACTAGAACATATGTCATGCCGGAAAAGATTTAGGGCTATTAATGAGCAGATTTTTTTACGCAGGCATGGACGACCTATTCAATTAGATATTCATGGTACTGAGACATTACAACTCACTCATCCAAACGTGATGCTAGAAGCCGCTGCCACATCGTTTCAGACTCATTTGCAAGTCGCAACCAGTGAAGCAGTAGCATTTTTTAACGCAGCGTTGATCATCTCAGCACCAATGGTAGCTGTATCAGCTAATTCACCATTGCTATTCGGTAAAGAATTATGGCATGAAACACGTATACCTCTATTTGAACAAAGTGTGGCTCTAGCAGGTGGTGAACATTCAAATGATCCAAGCCATAGACGAGTCAGCTTCGGAAGTAGTTACATTCAGGACTCATTTCTAGAGTTGTTTATCGAAAACTTGACACACTACCCACCATTATTACCATCTGATCTAAGAGAAGAAACGACAAAGTTGCCACATCTACGTCTACATAATAGTACGATCTGGCGCTGGAACCGACCTCTAATTGGGTTTGAAGTAGACGGTACGCCACATCTACGCATCGAACATCGTGTTATGCCAGCAGGTCCAAGCATACCTGATACTATTGCTAATGCTGCCTTATATTACGGACTAATATATGGTTTAGCAAGAATACAGCCACCGGTTAGTATGTCACTAGATTTCGGGCAATGTCGTGCGAACTTCTACGCAGCAGCACGCGATGGCTTAAGGGCAGAAGTGATCTGGCTGAACGGCCAGCGTCTCTCTTTACGGAAGTTACTATTGGAAAACTTACTACCATTAGCTAGACGTGAACTTCTTGCTCTAAAGATTGATGCTGGAGATGCACATGCCTACCTTGATATAATCACCGCGCGGGTGGAAAGTGGGCATACTGGTGCTGACTGGCAGAGGCATTTTTTTAATCGCTGTGGATTTGATCCTAATGTTCTAACCCTAGCATATCTAGATCACCAACAGAGTGGTCGACCTGTACATGAGTGGGCTTTTTAATACTCTGCTCTGCCAAACGCATTGTCATGAACTCTTGGCAGATCACCGGTAAGGCCTCTTTTTCCTCCTCTATATAACAGTCTCCCTGAAACACATCGTTCCAAGCTACATACAGTAATACTCCAAGATATACTGGCAGAGGTAAGGAAAGTAATTGAGAGCAGATCGAGAATATTTTTAGAAATGGTAGGATAAACAGGGAAAACCCAGTCAAAAAAAGCATCGGGGATAACCACGGATTCAAATGCATCGCTAATGCACTACGCTGCCAACAAGTTGATAGCGGTAATTCCTGAAATAGTTTTAGTGGTATCACAAACATAGCTAATAGAATTGAACAAATAAGCAGTATGCTACCTAATATGCTAAGCTGGGTCTCTAATATTGTCACATTCACACTAAGATTGTTCCATAGAGACTTTGGTAAAGCTAGTCCACTACTGCTACTAGCGGAGATATTAACATTTAGTATATCTTGTATACAATAAACCAATAAATATCCTTGCAATATAAGTAAAAACAAGAATAAGCTTGTCCTTAACAAGGCTTTTGTAGCTGTGCGATTAAGTAACTGATTTGATAATTTTCCCCTTTTACAGTTAGTAGCTCGAGCTAGGCCACACGCTAAAGTTAAAGTCAGACTTAGTGGTAATCCATAGCAGAATACTGTAGAAAGCAACTTAGCTAAACCTCCTGATAACGGTAGCCACAACTCCCAGATTGGCAGAAATAACAAAAGAGCGCTGATAGTCGGTGTAAGCAAAGATCCTACTAAAAAAAGCGATGGTCGCTGCCACATAATTCTCCATGCTTGAATCAACCAGTTCCAACCATCTCGCTGTGTTAGGGCTCGTGGTCCAAAAGTTTGCATACCCACCTCATTATTAAATATAAGTGAAGGTAGAAAACTGGCTACATTGAGAGGAAGCGTTAGCTGATTCCAAAAACACAATAGCGTCCCCAAGGGGATTCGAACCCCTGTTGCCGCCGTGAAAGGGCGGTGTCCTCGGCCTCTAGACGATGGGGACTCTGAGGAAACATGGCAAACCTAATCACAAGATTGTTGGAGCCAGACGGGATCGAACCGACGACCTCCTGCATGCCATGCAGGCGCTCTCCCAGCTGAGCTATGGCCCCACACTTTAAGATCTCCTATTATCAATGTTTTACACTTTTTCGTCAACTATCTGCATAATAATCTCAGGTTTTTCTCTTTCTTTACTCATAAAAAGCAGTCCGCGTTCTATGCGTGCTAAGGTCTTCTGCTTTCCTAACAATTCCAGAGTTACGTCGATAGGCGGCGACACTGCTGTACCAGAAACAACAACCCTTAAAGGTTGGGCAATTTTACTAAGTGATAAACCAGTGCTCTCATGCACCATCTTAAATATATCTTTAATCGCTTCAGCATGCCATTCCGATAATTCAGACAGAGATTCATACAATTTCTTTAAAGAATGCTCAGCAGGATATCTCAAGTTCTTATCTACCGCTTGTGATTCGTAGCCTTCAAAATCCTGATAAAGGAATTTTGCTGATTTAGCCATTTCCTTTAAGTTATCAGAGCGATGTGCAAAAGCTCTAACAACATCATTTAGATGTGGACCTTGATTAAGGTCTATCCCTAATTGATTGATATGCCATCTCAAATGAGACGAAATGTATGCCAGATCTAGTGTTTTCAGGTAATGCCGATTCAACCAGGATAGCTTAGAGGGATTAATCGCTGAAGGCGCTTTTTTACAAGCATTAAGATCAAAAAGATCACTCATTTCCTTTAGAGAAAAGATCTCTTGATCGCCATGTGACCATCCTAATCTTACTAGGTAATTCAATACAGCTTCTGGCAGATAACCGAGGTCACGGTACTCCATAACGCTAGCAGCACCGTGTCTTTTCGATAGCCTCTGTCCATCTGGACCAAGAATCATAGGAACGTGCCCGTATTTAGGAATTGGTACATTCAAGGCTTTCAAGATGTTAATTTGCCTTGGAGTATTATTAATATGGTCATCACCGCGAATGACATGGGTAATACCCATATCCATATCATCTACTACAACGCAAAAATTATAGGTAGGCATACCATCAGCACGTGCGATAATTAAATCGTCGAGTTCGGCATTCTGAAACACTATATCGCCGTGAATAAGATCCTCTAGAATTACTTCACCATTAATGGGGTTTTTAAATCTCACTACTGGGTTTACGCCTGGCCGTGGGGGTCCATTATAATTACGGTGTTTACCATCATATCGTGGTTTAATTTTCTGGTTACGCTGTTTTTCGCGTAGGTTTTCCAATTCATTCCGAGTGCAGTAACAATAATATGCTTTACCTTCTAATAGTAATTTTTTTAAAATCTCACGGTAGCGGTCAAGACGCTGAGTCTGATAGAAAGGCCCCTCATCATAATCTAGACCTAACCAGCTCATACTATCCAAAATTGCACTCACTGCGTCTGGATTAGAACGTTCTAAATCTGAATCTTCTATGCGTAATATAAACTTCCCACCGAACTTACGTGTATATAACCAAGAAAATAAAGCTGTACGTGCACCGCCGATGTGTAAATATCCGGTAGGACTTGGTGCAAAGCGGGTTTTTATCATATATACCTATCTGATACAGTAGAGATATGCTAAGTAGAATTCTAGATTCTAATCATCTAGACTGGCCGCTTCCAGTTGATTATATCCCTTCGATGAGCGCGAGTCAGACAAAGACTACTATCAGGTACGTCTCGGTTCACAGCTGAGCCAGCGCCGACAGTTGCACCTTTGCCAATTCGCACTGGTGCCACCAGAGAACTATTAGAACCAATGAAAGCACCGTCTTCGATAATTGTCTTATGCTTGTTAATACTATCGTAATTACAAGTGATAGTGCCAGCGCCAATATTAACATTTGAACCAATTTCCGCATCGCCGATATAGGTCAAATGATTGATTTTAGAACCATAATCGACGCTAACATTTTTAGTTTCTACAAAATTGCCAATATGGACACCAGCTGCTAACTGAGTATACGGTCGCAGCCTGGCAAAAGGTCCAACACGCGCCCCGTCCCCCACTATTGCACCTTCAATTCGGCAATGTGAAAGAATCTCAACATCATCACCGATGGTCACATCCCGTAACAGGCAGAATGGTCCAATTGTTACTCGACTACCCAATGTGACCGTACCCTCAAATACTACATCTACATTTATGACCACGTCTCTACCAGTTATAACAGAGCCGCGGATATCAAACCTTTTTGGATCTAGTAAGGTAACACCGTTAGCGAGCAATGTTTTAGCCTGCCTTTCCTGATAAAATCTCTCCATTTCTACTAGCTGCATGCGGTTATTTATACCTCGCACTTCAGCGGGTTCAGTTGCTGTAAAAGTTTTTACTGGCACATCATCCCTCACTGCTAGGTCAATGATACCTGGCAAATAGTACTCGCCCTGTGCATTATCATTGCTTAGCTCAGTCAACCAGCTACGCAGCTTCTCAACAGAGATCGCCATTATACCAGTATTGATTTCTCGCAGGCATCTTTCAATCGGGTTAGTATCCTTCTCTTCGACTATACGCTGTAAACACCCATGACCATCGCGAATTATACGGCCATATCCTGTAGGGTTGGCTAACTCAGCTGTAAGTAGTGCCAAACAACCGCGGTTAGCTTCTTCAATAAGTGGCTGTAGGGTATTAGGTTGGATCATTGGAACATCACCATATAACACTAGAACAACACCATCCTTATCGAGAAGGGGTATCACTTGAGCTACAGCATGGCCAGTGCCAAATTGCTGAGTCTGTTCTACCCATACTATACCTTCATCACTGGAGAAAGTAGCCTTTACTACCTCACTGCCATATCCACAAACTACAAATCTAGCAGTCGCGCCGAGTACCTCTGCAGTAGCCAATACATGTCCTAGTAATGGTATATCACCAACTTTGTGTAATACTTTGGGTAGATCTGAGACCATTCTTTTACCCTTACCAGCCGCAAGAATTACAACAAAAAGCTGTTTCATAACAAGCACGCCTCTCACTGGGAACATTTCACTATTCTATTTCAACTAACAACATCGTAATGAACCTCGCTGTGGGCCGTAATTAACTTAGTGACTAAGAAAATGGACCAGAGGCAGAGGCAAAACAAAAAGGCCGTGGGGGGATTTCACGGCCTAAATAAAGTCCAGAAAAATATTCTCACTCACATTATCAAATCAACTATCGATCTGTAATTAAAAATCTGTCAGCCTGACTTGCGTGCCTTTCGAAGTCTTTCGATAGTCTGTAACTGAGCAATTGCCTCAGACAACTCGGTCTTGGCTTTAGCATACTCAACATCACTTTTATGGGCAGCAATAGCCTTCTCAGCACGCTGTTTAGCAGACTGCGCAGCAGCTTCATCTAAGTCTCTGGCTCTTTCAGCAGTATCGGATAAAATGGTTACTAGTCTAGGCTGTACTTCCAATAAACCACCAGATACATAAAATAGTTGTTCCTCACCACCCTGTAATTTAATTCGAACTTGTCCGGGCTTCAATCTCGTCAATAACTGGCTATGGCGAGGTAAGATACCGAGTTCACCCAGCTCACCAGGCGCAGTCACCATTTCAGCAGGACCAGAGTATAATTCCTTCTCCGCACTGACGATATCGACATGTAGTGTCATGGCCATCAGTTGCATATCTCCCCACTAATTAAGTAAAAAGCTATCAAGAAAAATAAAGAACTATCCCATAAATAATATGGGACTTCTATTTCTACCTTTACAGCTTACTAGCCTTTTCCAAGGCTTCGTTGATTGAACCAACCATATAGAATGCTTGCTCGGGTAGATGATCATACTCACCAGCAACAATGCCTTTGAAAGCTGAAATAGTATCTTTGAGCGCTACGTATTTACCAGATGATCCTGTGAACACTTCAGCTACAAAGAATGGTTGGGATAAAAATCGTTGTATCTTACGCGCACGAGCTACAACTAATCTATCTTCCTCAGAGAGTTCATCCATACCGAGAATAGCAATAATATCCTTTAGTTCCTTATAACGCTGTAGTGTACTTTGTACTGATCGTGCAGTGTCATAGTGATCCTGACCAACTACCAAAGGGTCCAATTGACGAGAAGTCGAATCTAATGGATCAACAGCTGGATATATACCTAATTCTGCAATCTGACGTGATAACACTACGGTAGCATCTAAGTGAGCAAAAGTTGTGGCAGGTGAAGGGTCAGTTAAATCGTCAGCCGGCACATATACTGCCTGAATTGATGTGATTGAACCAGTTTTAGTTGAAGTGATACGCTCCTGCAACACACCCATCTCTTCAGCCAGCGTTGGCTGATAACCGACTGCAGATGGCATACGACCCAATAAAGCTGAACATTCGGTACCAGCTAGGGTATAGCGGTAGATATTGTCTATGAACAGCAATACATCACGACCTTCATTACGAAAGTGCTCAGCGATAGAAAGGCCGGTAAGCCCTACACGTAATCTATTTCCAGGTGGTTCATTCATCTGACCATAGACAAGTGCAACCTTATCCAGTACGTTAGACTCCCTCATTTCATGATAAAAATCGTTTCCCTCACGAGTGCGCTCACCCACACCAGCAAATACAGAATAACCAGAATGTTCAATTGCGATATTACGGATTAACTCCATCATATTCACAGTTTTTCCCACACCGGCGCCGCCAAAGAGACCGATCTTTCCACCTTTAGCAAATGGACAAAGCAGATCAATAACCTTAATTCCCGTCTCAAGTAACTCAGTTGACCCAGCTTGATCTGCGAAATTAGGCGCTGGCTGGTGGATAGCACGATAAGTATCAGTTTCCACTGGACCTTTATGGTCTATGGGTATACCTAATACGTTCATGATCCTACCTAATGTAGGTTTACCCACTGGCACAGTTATTGGTGCTCCGGTATTTGAGACCGTCAAGTTGCGTTTTAGTCCCTCCGACGGCCCCATAGCGATAGTACGTACCACACCGTCGCCTAGTTGTTGCTGTACCTCTAGGATTAAACCATTCTCGTCAAGGCGCAGCGCGTCGTAGATTTTTGGCACAGCCCCGCGAGGAAACTCGACGTCCACCACCGCGCCGATGATTTGCACGATATTGCCAGAACTCATTATTTGGGTTCCCCCTAATTTGTTTCACTAGCGCGCTCGCCGTTCTAGCGGGCATTCGCCGGATTCCCATTCTCTATACTGCAGCGGCACCACCAACAATCTCAGCTAATTCCTGTGTGATCGATGCTTGCCGTGCTTTATTATAAATAAGTTGTAATTCGTCAATGAGTGTGCCAGCGTTATCAGAAGCACTCTTCATTGCAACCATACGCGCTGCCATTTCGCTAGCAACATTTTCTACTAAAGACTGATAAACAACAGACTCACCATAACGCCTCAGCAGGAATTCAATGAGATCTTTATGGTTAGGTTCATATATATAATCCCAGCGATTTACCGGAGCTAATTCCTGTGTTACTGGGACAATAGGCATCAACCGTTCTACTTTAGGCCTCTGGTTCATAGTATTTATAAATTCGTTATATACCAAATAGACCGCATCGGTGTAGCCTCCATCGAAAGCATCCATCATAACTTTTACAGGTCCTAATACATCTTCAACACGAGGTGAGTCACCTAGATGAGATACATGAGCGACTACTTCAAATTTCAGACGACGGAAAAACTGTAATGCCTTAGTACCAACAGTACAAATATTGATATCGACATCACGCTCTTGCCATTTCTGTATATAAGCAATCGCAGCTTTAAAAAGATTGGTATTTAAGCCACCACATAGACCGCGGTCAGTAGAGACTATAATCATCCCAACTTTCTTAAGATCACGTTCTATCAATCCTGGACTTTGATACTCGGTATGAGCATGCGCTAAATGCGATATAACGTTACGAATCTTGGCTGCGTAGGGTCGAGCAGACCTCATACGCTCTTGAGCCTTACGCATCTTGCTTGCCGCAACCATTTCCATGGCTTTGGTTATTTTTTGAGTACTTTTAATACTCTTGATCTTAGTTCGTATCTCTTTGGCACCGGCCATACTGACACCTACTAACCAACGTAGTTAGCCTTGAAATCTTGCACAATTTTTTTGAGATCACGTTCGATTTCATCGTTGAAATCACATACTGAATTGATCTTATCAAGCAATTCAGCATATTTAGCCCGTGCAAACGCCAGAAGACTAGCCTCGAATTCATTTATTTTGTTCAATGCTATATCGTCTAGATATCCTCGGTCTACTGCGAATAAGGAAATACCCATCTCAGCTACAGACATAGGTGAATACTGTTTTTGTTTCATCAACTCAGTGACACGCTGACCACGTTCGAGCTGTTTTCTAGTTGCTTCATCCAGATCAGAAGCAAATTGAGCAAAGGCTGCTAGTTCGCGATATTGCGCTAGAGCGAGACGGACACCCCCGCCGAGGTTCTTTATAAGCCTGGTTTGCGCAGCACCACCAACGCGAGATACCGATAAACCAGGATTTATAGCTGGTCTAATACCAGCATTGAAAAGATCGGTCTCCAGGTAAATTTGACCATCAGTGATAGAAATGACATTAGTAGGAACAAATGCTGATACATCACCAGCCTGAGTTTCTATAATTGGTAAGGCAGTTAGAGAACCAGTTCGACCACATACCGTACCATTAGTTAGGCGTTCAACTTCATCGGTGTTAATCCGCGAAGCACGTTCTAACAAACGTGAATGCAAATAGAAAACATCTCCAGGGAAGGCTTCTCTACCTGGCGGACGCCGCAGTAACAGCGATACTTGGCGGTAAGCTACAGCTTGCTTAGAGAGATCATCATAGACAATCAAAGCATCCTGACCACGGTCTCGGAAATACTCACCCATGGCACAACCGGAGTATGGGGCTGTATAGAGCATTGCTGCAGATTCAGAAGCGCTGGCCACAACCACAATGGTATGATCCATCGCACCATGCTCTTCCAGTTTACGTACTACATTAGCAATCGAAGAATTCTTCTGTCCTATAGCTACGTAGATACACTTTACCATCGTGTCCTTCTGATTGATAATTGTATCTATAGCTAAGGCGGTCTTACCGGTCTGCCTATCTCCAATGATTAACTCACGTTGTCCACGCCCGATCGGTACCATAGAGTCGATAGCCTTAAGACCAGTTTGTACAGGCTGGCTAACCGATTGGCGTTCAATAACTCCAGGTGCAATAACTTCAACAGGTGAGGATAGAGTAGTATTAACAGGTCCCTTACCGTCGATGGGTTGTCCTAAAGCATTAACTACACGACCAAGTAGACCTTCTCCTACTGGTACCTCTAAGATACGGCCAGTGCAAAGCGCCCTGTTACCCTCAGCTAAGTGCTTATAGTCACCTAAGATAACTACACCTACAGAATCACGCTCTAGGTTCATCGCTAAACCATATGTCGCTGGATCACCTCTCTTAAGAGACGGAAACTCAATCATCTCACCCTGCATAGCATTATCGAGGCCGTAAATCCTAGCGATCCCATCAGCTAAGCTGACGATTGTACCTTCTGTACGTGATTCAGCAGTCACCTGATAACCTTGCAAGCGCTGTCGAATCAGATCACTGATTTCAGATGGTTTAAGTTGCATAAAGCAGTATTCCCCTTACTGGCTCAAGATCATAGCTAGTTTATCCAGCCGGCCGCGCACTGAACCGTCAACCACCCGATCGCCAATCCGGATTGTAGCACCAGCGATCAAAGCAGGGTCTATTTTATAGTTCAGCACAATACTGCGCTTGAACTTTATTTTCAGTGCCTTGGTTACACGTTTGCGTTGTGAGTCTGTTATAGAAGATGCAGAAACTAGTTCAGCATGGAGAACATTTTCCGCTTCTGCGCGAAGCCGATTAAATAAGACAGAGATGCCAGGAAGCATGTTTAATCGATTAAACTCGGCTAATACCCTAAGGAACGCTTCAAACGCTTCCGGCAATGTTTCTCCGCGGACATCGCGGCACAAGCTAGCTACCAGAATTGCCTTCTGCTCGCCCCGCATCTCTGGATTCCATGGCCCTAATAACCTACGCATAGCTGGGTCAACAGCAATATTAGCAGCAACTTGCAGAAGGTCAGACCAAAGTGATAGTTTCTGACTGGACTGAGCATCTTCAAAAGCTGCGCGTGCATAGGGCCGAGCGGCAGCGGCGGGCCGAACTACAGTTATGATTTCAGCCATTTTATGATTTCAGCCATTAATTATGATCCAAATTGTTATAGCTGTTTGATCAAGTCGTCCAGCATAGCAGCATTTGCCGACTCGTCGATCTCACGCTTGAGAATCTTACTAGCGCCAGCAACTGCCAGATTGACAACCTGACTACGAAGCAGATCTCTGGCACGATTAACCTCCTGACCAATTTCAGCCTTAGCAGCAAGGAGTTGACGGTCACCTTCAATTCTAGCTTCCTGTTTAGATTGCTCGATGATCTCGTTAGCGTGTTTATGGGCCTGGGCTAAAATCTCGGTGGCTTGTTGTTTAGCTTCCTTTAACAATTGTGAAGCCTTAGCCTTAGATAGCTCTTGCTCACGCACGCTACGCTCTGCAGATATTAAGCCATCGGTGATTCGTTGCTGACGATCTTGCATAGCCTGGACGATCGGTGGCCATACGTATTTCATCGTGAAGAGCACCAACAGGCCAAACGTGATCATCTGCCCTATTAGAGTGGCATTGAAGTTCACGTTGTTACCCTCCTCTTTGATATATCATCATTAAACATAGTAAGCGCTGCTAGAATACACTCAATGTAAGCTTAGGGTAGCCGCCTGTTGCAGCGGGCCGAGGAAGGGGTTAGCAAATGTGAAGAACAACGCAACGCCAACACCAATCATGGTAACCGCATCGAGTAAACCAGCTACTATAAACATCTTGACCTGTAGTGTAGGAATCATCTCAGGCTGACGTGCAGCACCTTCAAGAAATTTACCACCTAAAAGAGCAAAGCCGATGGCAGTGCCTAGCGCACCCATCCCGATAATTAATGCTACAGCGATAGCGGTCATACCCTGCACGTTGGCAATCAGACTTGCAGCTTCCATTATTATCTCCCGTTATAGAGATTGAGGTGTGAATAAAGAAAATCCAGTTTAGAAAAAATTAGACACTTCATGAAATTAGCTAGCAGCAAGTTAGCTAGTAGCCAAAATTCCAGTATTCTATTCTAATGATCTTCGTGGGCCATACTGAGGTAGACAATTGTCAACACCATAAAAATGAACGCCTGTAGGGTAATGATCAAAATATGGAAAACTGCCCACGGCCACCCTAAGACGAATTGCATCCACCAAGGTAAAAGAGCAATTAAAATAAAAATCAGCTCACCTGCGTAAAGATTACCAAATAACCGCAGACCTAGAGAAATAGGTTTTGCCAAGTCTTCTACAATCCTTAGCAATAAATTGAAAGGCATAAACCACTTGCCGATAGGATGAGTTAATATCTCAATTGTACAATTCCTTATGCCCTTGACTTTGAAACCATAGTAATAAAGTAGCAGTAGGACAGAAATGGAAAGTCCAAATGTAGAGTTTAGATCTGTAGATGGAACAGCGCGCAAGTAAGGTATACCGAAGAAAGCAGCTATAGAAGGCAGCAAATCAACTGGAATTAAATCCATAAAATTCCATAGAAATACCCATAAAAAAATCGTCAAGGCTAACGGAGCAATGACTGGGTTACGGCCATGAAAGGAATCTTTAACCTGTGTATCAACAAACTCAACCATAATCTCACAGAAATTCTGCAGATCTCCTGGGACCCCACTAGTTGCAGAGCGTGCTACCTTTATAAATACGCCCAGGAAAAAAATGCCCAAAGCTATAGAGAAAAACATGGTATCTATATGCACTGCCCAAAATCCTTCTCCAACTTTCAGGTTAGTTAGATGATGAACAATATACCCGGTTGCAGAACCAACCCCGCCTTCACTCATAGTGTCCTCACCGAAGTTTCAAATGTGAAAAGTAATGCCAGCCAGTATGCCAACAGAGCTGCCACGTATGACAGCAGAAGGAAAAAAGGCACAATATCACACCACATTAAAGCCCCACCGAGCAAGGCAACAGTCAATAACAATTTGATGACCTCGCCAACATAAAAGGCATGCAATATATTATTTCCAGGCGGATGACCACTCACATGTTTCCAAAAAACCCTAGTTGCGAAACAAATTGTGGATATACCACTGATACAACCACCTACGAAGGCAGAATATGCGGCTCTAAACCCCTCAAATATAAAAGAAATCACCACGACCAGTAGAGTAATAGCCAACTGTACGAAAACAACCTTCTGGATTACCTGTCTTGCACTCATAGTTCACATCTGTTCCGTCAAAGATACACATGTATTGTGTATCAGGCCCAGGCACAAAATATTTTAAGTAAGAAAAGCACCTTTTAGTAGGTCAATCACAACTACCAATGGAACAGCCACTGCACATTATATTGGATTTAACATGGTAGGGTCAATGAAAACCAGCAACCGCTGTATAGCTTAAATTTAGAAACACCCAAATGCAATATTATTTCTGTTAATATCGGTGGCAAAACCTCAGATTTTGTCTACCATGAAAAGTTCATAAAAGCGATCCACAACTGGCATTATCAAAGAGAATTAAAGATTCCAATCTTAAGAAACAGGTCTTGAAATAGATAGATGTATCAAATGACGCTCGGCGTCCAGATTCGGAATAAGCAATGGGTAAATTCCAACTATATTATACTCGCGCGGTAGGCATAGTATTTCATTGTGAGGTAATATACCCTTCATGGCTAGAATTCTACCATCTAGCGCACATAAGCGCCCAGCATCTACCACCATATCAGCTAAAGTCGCAAAAGCCCGAGACACGATGCTGTTGAATGACATATCAGGACGATAGTCTTGGATTCTTCTATTCACCACATTGACATTTTTCAAATGTAACTCTGCTGCAACCTGAATAAGGAATCTAGTGCGCTTACTATTACTATCTATTAAAAAAAATTCGCACCCCGAACGGGCGATAGCTAATGGAATTCCTGGTAAGCCAGCACCGCTGCCTATATCTAAAATTAGTGGTCCACTTACCCACGGTAGAATTGATAAACTATCCAAAAGGTGTTTCACCACCATTGCCTCAGGGTCACGCACAGCGGTCAGATTATAGGTTAGGTTCCAGCGTCCTAACAGGGATAAATAGGCGATCAGGTGTTCACAAGCGTTGCCAATTAGTTGGATATTTAGCTCCTTGCAACCTCTGATGAGGGTCTGCTCAATATTCATAAACAGATACCATCCTTAATGTAGTGCTCTAGACTATTTGAGTATGAAATATACATGTGAAATCATAAAATCTACTCAAAGGAATTTAGTAAGTGATTGTAAATATCGGTATCAAAACGAAGTATATTATTTACTCTACAAAGACTATATATGCTCTCTAGACCTTATTGCTATTTTAAGGTTGCTGGTACAGTACTAATGTGAGCCATAGTACTTTCAATCCACTCTTCTACCCGCCGGTTTAATTCCTGCGGGGAATAGCTAGTACTATCAACTAGGGGACCAAATACCACCTGTACAGTACCAGGATTCTTGAGAAATCCTCTGCGTGGCCAAAATTCACCAGAATTGAGCGCTGCCGGAAGAATCGGGAACCCACTATAAGTAGCTAGAACTGCACCACCTAGACCATAACGCTTACGAATACCTGGTGTAGTTCTTGTCCCTTCTGGAAAGATCAAAACCCACTGCCCTTGTTGCAGATGCGTCATACCCATTCGGATAACTTGTTTAACTGCAATAGAACCAGTCTCTCGATTTATGGCGATTGGTCGAAGTAAACTGAGCGCCCAGCCGAATAATGGTATCCACAATAATTCACGTTTAACAACCCAAGCTAAAGGTGGTAAATACCAATTAAAGAACAATGTTTCCCATGTAGATTGATGTTTAGCCATGACTATAACAGGCTGATCAGGAATATTCTCCAATCCACTTACTTGATAATCTATCCTACAAGTTACCCGCAGCCACCAGATATTAAATCTACTCCAAACTTGAGAAATGCGGTACCTCTGCACAAAAGGGAGAAAAAACCCAGCTACTATCAGAGGAGCAAACACCATAGTCGATATGCACATACCTATTGAAAATAGTAAAGACCTTGGTAAGAGACTTAGAATAGCGTAAGTGGGAAACTGGGATTGAGATAACATAACAAGTTGTAGTTCCTGAAGTTGGTATCTTAGATTTTCAAGTCTCGCCTCAGCGTCTTAGATCCTATGCCAGTCTGTCTCACTAACAGTGACCAAGTATTAACTGCTCAAGCTACTTTAATGTCACTTAATATAACACTGATCATTGGTATGCATTGTATGTCACAATTATTAACTTCAAGTCGGTTCCCAACGACATGCCTAGATTAGTGGAATTTGGATTAGCCTCATCTATATGTATAATCAAGAATGGAATGAATATATGAACATAATCTAATTACTGTATAATTTTAGTGCGTTATCTAATAGATAAATTTGAGAGACTTGAGATTAAGAAAGATATCTATACTGCTAAATTAATTGATAGCAATCAACGATTGCCTAGCATTAAGATGCTCTATTTTTTCAACATATCAGTCTAGTTCCTTAATAGGAAAATGTATCAGAATCACTACAGCAATGATATCTTTACTGTCTAAAATGATTAACTTTGACGCTGATTCGAGACTAGATAATAGTTCATAATAGATATCACCTAGATAGTAGATCAACACCACATATTATTTAATATAAAGCTTGCCCCAATTTCTTCCAATAATAGCTCTTACAAATAAGAACAGACTTAGGAGATTTTAATAGTAGGACAGGATCGATTGTTAACTTTGCTTAATCTGATAATCTTGAGAAATCTGCTATAAGTAAAAAAAGATTTCTAAGTGTATTTAAAATTGCAATACGATTATTAGATAATGTCCGATCTATAGAAATGATAAGTACTTTATCAAAGAAATCATCAATAGGTTTAATCAAAATTGCTAGTTGATACAGTGACTCTTTATAAAGGCCACATTTAATTAGAGATTCTACCTTAGAGGATACATCAATCAACTGTCTTATAAGCTCACGCTCCTCATATTCAACAAGTAGACTGTTCTGAATCTGCAATGTCGGAGCTGATTCGATCTTTCTAAGTATGTTACAGATACGCCTATTAGCTGCAGTGAGGCTAGCAGCCTCGGGTGATTCTTGGAAAACTTTAACAGCATTAATACGCCGGTCAAAATCTAAAGGACTGACCGGATGACATTCCAATACTGCTTCGAAAACACAAGGGCTTATACCACGATCTGCATAATACCCTCTTAAACGTTCCATCATGAAAATAAATACTTTCTTGATTACCCTATTAGCTTGGAGTGTTGGTCCGAAACCGGCAGCCGCGCGCTCTAATATATCCTGTAAGTCTAAGTCAATTTTACCCTCAATCAGAATACGCAGTACCCCCAGTGCAGCACGGCGCAAAGCGAATGGGTCTTTAGCACCTGAAGGTTGCTGCCCAACAGCAAAGATACCAATTAAGTTATCCAGCCTATCGGCCAACGCCAGAGCGCATCCAGTGGATGTAGATGGTAATCGGTCACCAGCAAAACGCGGTAAATATTGCTCTTCCTGCGCATGAGCAACCTCAACAGCCTCATTATCAAGTAGTGCGTAATAACGGCCTATGATACCTTGCAACTCCGTAAATTCTTGTACCATCTGGGTTAGAAGATCACATTTTGCTAACCAAGCTGCACGCTCAGCCCAATCTGGATTTCCAGCAATTTTAGTAGCGATAATCCGTGATAACTTCTGCAAACGATCTCTCTTATCAGTTAGAGAACCTAATTTTTCTTGGAATACCACATTTTTGAGCATTTCTTGATAACCTGCTAGAGGACGCTTACGATCCTGGTCCCAGAAAAACTCAGCGTCTCTGAAACGAGAAAGTATGACGCGCTCATTACCTGACCTAATTTGAGCAGGATCACTACTCTCCAGATTAGTAATTGTAATAAAATGTGGCAGTAAGCGTTTGTGGTCGTCTACTAAAGGGAAGTAGCGCTGTTTGTCCTGCATAATATCAATTAGAACTTCCGCTGGAATTTCCAAAAATCGACGTTCGAAGTTACAAGCTAGAGCTACAGGCCATTCCACTAATGACGTGACTTCATCAAGGAGTTCTGGATTGATCATGACTATGCCATTTAATTGCAATGCAATATTCTCTGCTTGCTTCCTGACTGTGTTACGACGATCGCTAAAATCAGCGATTACTTTGCCTTCATCTGCTAGCTGTCTAGCGTAATTGGAAGAAGCAGTTAAAGATATAGGAAAAGGATGATGAAAACGATGGCCCCTAGTCTCACGTCCAGCTCGTACTCCCATGATATTAGCAGGGATTACCTCTTCTCCGAAGAGTAACACTACCCAGTGCACTGGACGGATAAATGCATCTTCACAGTTACCCCAACGCATTCTTTTTTGGATAGGTAACTCGTTAAGAGCCGTTTTAACTATGCCTGGAATCAAGTCAGATGTAGATGTACCAGATTCTATGCTAGAGTAAACCAGCCAGGCGCCATTGGCTGTGTGGTGATGTCGTAATTCTGAAACGCTGCTAACCCCACATGAGCGGGCAAACCCTTCAGCGGCTCTAGTCGGTAAACCGTCTTGACCAAAAGCTACACTAAGCGTGGGCCCACGACGTTCTAACTGATAGTCAGCCTGGTGTACTGGTAGATCCTTAACCAGCACGGCCAATCTGCGAGGGGTTGCAAAACGTTGTACCCCTATAGCCGATAAACCAGCTTTTCTCAGCCCACTGCAGATACCTATCTCAAACATTAACGATAGATTAACCAAAGATTTTGGCGGTAGCTCTTCTGTACCTATTTCAATAAGCAAGTCGCGAGTCTCAGACATTAGATGCTTCCTTATTCGTAAGGTCCTGGCTAGCAGTGCACATCGGAAATCCAAGAGCAGAACGGGCAGCATAATATGATTTAGCCACTGCACGAGCTAGAGTACGGACCCGTAGGATATAACGCTGTCGCTCAGTTACAGATATTGCTCTACGTGCATCTAGTAGATTAAAGATATGTGAAGCTTTTAGAGTCATCTCATAAGCGGGTAAAGGGAGATTAAGTGCGATTAAGCGTTTGCCCTCAGATTCAAAGTTATCAAACCATAAAGAAAGTATCGTGATATCAGCATACTCGAAGTTATAAGCAGACATCTCAACCTCATTCTGGTGAAATATTTCACCATAGGTTACACAGCCCAGTTGGCTATCAGCCCAACATAAATCGAACACATTTTCTACACTCTGTAGATACATAGCGATCCGCTCCAAACCATAGGTGATTTCACCAGTAACTGGTTTGCAATCTATCCCTCCAACCTGTTGAAAGTAAGTAAACTGGGAAATTTCCATGCCATCCAACCATACTTCCCAACCTAGTCCCCATGCACCTAAGGTTGGAGATTCCCAGTTATCTTCAACGAAGCGAATATCATGAGTAAGTAGATTAATTCCTATTTTCTCAAGAGAAATTAGATATAAATCTTGTATATTCGGAGGAGAAGGTTTAATGACCACTTGATACTGATAATAATGCTGGAGACGATTAGGATTCTCACCATAGCGACCATCGGTAGGGCGGCGAGAAGATTGCACATATGCAGCACTCCAAGGTTCTGGACCGATGGCACGCAGGAAAGTAGCAGGGTGAAAAGTCCCAGCACCGACTTCCATATCATGAGGTTGCATTAGAATACAGCCCTGATAGGCCCAATAATCTTGTAGGGTAGAGATCAGCCCCTGAAAAGTTGATATGTTGCGCACAGGTGCCTCCAAAATTAGAAAGTAGGGTCAAACAATAAGTACGCCGTTTGATAGACCAATTGTGTTTCATCTATATGACTACTTTCATTAGCGATGATTTATAAGGCCAGGCGTTAGGTAAGTGATATTCACTTCAATCTTGAATTCAGTTTCCTATATCTAAGAATTAGATAGAGTAAGCGGATGCATTTCCCAATTGTTTAATCAAGTGTTTATTTAAATTAGACATAAAAAATGTATATATAATCTGGTGGTAAATATTAGTCTCAAAGAGAAGTCTGGCTAATAACCTTTAAGATACTTAAACTCTAGGTTACTATCTTAACAGTGTAGAATACTCGACACAGCGTCTAGGTTTGTATTTTAAGTGTTTTACAAGAACTCTTTCAGAGCATCTTACTCAGAAAATGCGGTAAGGCAAATCTAGTAGCAGATATAATAAAATCAGGAGAACAACATCATGCCTGTTCGTATGGCTGTACCAAAAGAGCTAGTTCCAGGTGAACGCAGGGTTGCACTCGACCCAACAATGGCTGAGCGGTTTACAAAACTCGGTGTAGAAATTCTAATAGAGAGAGGCGCCGGTAGTAGCGCTTTTTTTACAGACGAAGCTTATCAGAGTTGCCGTTTGATAGGTGATACAAAGACCTTGTACTCAGATGCTGATGTGGTACTTAAAGTACAAGCACCTACACTAGAAGAGGTATCCTTACTGAAAGATGGATCAACTTTATTAGCAATTCTATTGCCGCACATTAACATAGAGATGGTCAAGCTTCTACGAGACAAGAAAATCACCAGTTTCGCGATGGAACTGATTCCACGTATCTCTCGAGCCCAGTCTATGGATATCCTATCTTCACAAGCAGCGATCTCTGGTTATAAGGTAGCATTATTGGCTGCTAACTTAGCCAGTGGGTTTTTCCCAATGATGACTACAGCCGCTGGAACTATCCGCCCATCTAAAGTACTTGTAATCGGCGCTGGTGTTGCTGGTTTGCAAGCTATTTCTACATGTCGGCGTTTGGGTGCGATAGTAGAGGCTTACGATGTCCGACCTGCTGCCCGTCAGGAAATTGAATCACTGGGTGCTAAGATGATTGACACTGGAGTTAACGCTGCTAGTGAAGGTGGTTATGCTAGAGAGTTAACAGTGGAGGAAAAACAGAAACAGGCTGATATGCTAGCTAAACATATTGCTTCTGCTAATGCTGTGATTACCACTGCTTCTATTCCCGGACGCATGGCTCCGAGGATCATTACTACCAAAATGGTTGAAGGTATGAAACGTGGAGCTGTCATAGTAGACCTGGCAGCTGAGTCTGGTGGCAACTGTGAGCTCACAAAACCAGGTGAAAATATTGAACACAACGGTGTAATTATTGCTGGCCCTATAAATATACCTAGCAGTTTCCCTGTGCCAGCCAGTGAGATGTATGCAAAAAACTTGTTCAATTTCCTATCCCCAATGGTTGAAAATGGTAAGTTAAACCTGGATTGGGAAAATGAAGTAATTATTAAGAGTGCTCTGACTAGAGATGGCAAGATCGTACACGAAACCACTAATAATTTGGTGTAAAACCTTTTAAGGAGAAGCGTTATGGAAATCATGAAGTATGTAGTTGAGTTCTTCTCCCCTATTTATATCTTGATGCTGGCTGGCTTTCTCGGTTATGAAATAATCAGCAAAGTCCCTGTCATACTACATACACCGTTGATGTCTGGTACTAACTTTGTTCACGGTATTGTGCTAGTTGGCGCGATGGTGGCACTGGGTCAGGCAGAGACATTCTTAGAGCAAGCTATCGGTTTTCTAGGAGTGTTGCTGGGTGCCGGCAACGCAGTAGGTGGCTATTTTGTCACAGAGCGGATGCTGGAAATGTTCAAGAGCAGTAAGGGAAAGGAGAAGTAATTATGGGCTATCTGATTGAAGCAGTATATTTTCTGACAGCTGTTCTATTTGTCATGGGCCTCAAAAGAATGTCGCATCCAACTACTGCCCGCAGTGGCATAGTCTGGGCAGGCTATGGGATGCTATTAGCTACTGTAGTCAGTTTTATGCACCCGCAGGTCCAGGCTAATGCTGGAAATTACTTCCTGATGATTGTTGCTATTACAATAGGTGGTACAATCTCTTGGTACGGTGCTAAGAAAGTGGCAATGACTGCGATGCCGCAGATGATAGCTATCTATAATGGTATGGGCGGAGGTGCGGCAGCAGCGATAGCAGCTGTGGAGTTGCTCAAGAACTATTCTGATAAGACTTTAGAACCAGGCTCACAAATTCTATTAATGGCGGTAACTGGAGCTTTGATTGGTGCCATATCATTCTCAGGGTCGGTAGTTGCATTTGGTAAATTGCAAGAGCTCAAATTCTTTAAGGATGATGCTAAGTTTCGCTTTAAAGGCCAACAGAGAATAAATGCAGCGATTTTCTTTGGTGCTGTCCTATTAGGAAGCAGCATAGCGATAAGTCATAGCTCTAATGGTATGCTAGTCACTTTGTTCTATCTGCTAGCTCTGGGGTTTGGTGCTATGATGGCACTGCCTATCGGGGGAGCTGATATGCCGGTGGTTATATCGATGTTCAATGCATTTACTGGGTTAGCAGTAGCACTAGAAGGCTATGTGCTAGGTAACTCTGCTATGATAATTGCAGGTATCATCGTTGGTTCTTCTGGTACCTTACTGACCTTGATGATGGCCAAGGCGATGAATCGCTCTGTGTCAAACGTTCTGTTCAGTAATTGGGCAACTTTAGGTAGCGGTACAGTTCAAGTGGTAACCGGTAGTCTCAAACCAATGGAATCACAAGATGCCGCAATTCAGATGGCGTATGCTACCAAGATTATTGTAATACCTGGTTATGGGATGGCAGTAGCTCAGGCGCAGCATAAGATTTGGGAAATGAGCAAGCTCCTTATCGAACGGGGAACAGAAGTTAAATTTGCTATCCATCCAGTTGCAGGTCGTATGCCAGGGCATATGAATGTTCTGTTAGCTGAAGCAGGTGTCCCTTACGATCTAATTTTCGATATGGATGAAATAAATGAGGAGTTTCGGACTGCCGATGTAGCATTAGTCATCGGTGCGAATGACGTGGTAAATCCTGCAGCACGTAATGACAAGTCAAGCCCGATTTATGGGATGCCAATCCTTAATGTGGATCACGCTAAGAATGTACAGGTCATTAAGCGTGGTAAAGGTGTAGGGTTCGCTGGTATCGAAAACTCACTATTCTTTGCCGAAAATACGCGAATGGTTTACGGTGATGCGCAAAAAGTAGCAACAAGCCTAATTCAGGGTATCAAGGATCTGAGCTAGCTTATTGTTAGCTAGATAACAAGAAAATTGGAGGAATATGCTCACGCTTGTCACTGTGAACTAGTTTAGATATGTTAAAAGCCGTAGAAATTAATACAATGAGAGCTGCCCTCCTATAGTATAGTCTGAGGAAGGGCGGCTTCAAAGGATAGAGAGATAGAGATGTAGCCTATTTTGCTAAGTGAATAAAAAGAGCTAACAGAATTTCCATATACCTTACTTACTCTATGGATTAGACATAATAAAGTAGTAATCTGGTTTCTCTCCTTTTTCTCTAGTAGCTTGTAACTGTGCGATATCTTATTGAATTCAGAATGCTGTGTGTGTTTCGGTGGTGCTATGGTGTTTTTCACCATTAGCCTACAATAGGTAAAAAATGCTACTTGTCGGTAGAAATATAAATAGAGTCGACGCCTGCTATAGACTAAGACTAACTAAGGTATATTGCGAAGTATCTTGATGTTAAGATCATGCAAAATTTCATCAGCTATAGTGGATGGCGCCTGCGTAAGAGGGCATGATGCAGTCTGGGTCTTTGGAAACGCTATAACTTCACGTATAGATTTAGCCTTTGTTATCAGCATCGCTAAACGATCTAGACCAAATGCCAAACCACCGTGTGGTGGGCAACCGAACTTCAGAGCATCTAGTAAGAAATTGAACTTTTTCTTAGCTTCTTCCGGACCAATTCCAAGTAACTCAAATACAGCACTCTGCATATCTGGCTGGTGAATACGAATTGAACCACCGCCGATCTCCATACCATTTATGATCATGTCATACGCTAGAGACATACAATTTTCAGGATTGTTACGTATAACAGCCGGATCATCTACATCTGGTGCAGTAAATGGATGGTGCAATGCATTCCAATGCTGTTTATCTTCATCCCATTTGAACATTGGAAAATTAACAACCCATAGAGGTGCCCACTCATTGGTCAGTAGGCCTAGATCTGTACCGATCCGTACCCGCAATGCGCCAAGAGCATCATTGATCACTTTACTTAACCCGGCACCTAATAAAATTAGGTCACCGTCTACGGAATTAGTACGGGCTAGTATATTAGCAAGTACTTCATCTGTTAAAAATTTTACAATTGGCGATTGCAGACCCTTACGACCAATAGAGGTCTCATTAACCTTAATATAGGACAGTCCTTTAGCACCGTAGCAGCTAACGAATTCAATATAACTATCGATCTCTCGGCGAGAAATTTTGCTACCTCCAGGTATACGTAGTGCTGCAACTCTACTTCTAGGGTTTTTGGTTGCTTCCGCAAATATTTTAAATTCTACCGCGGCTACTAGATCAGATATTTCAGTTAGTTCCAGTGGTATCCGTAGATCTGGCTTATCAGAACCATAACGCTGCATTGCAATTGCGTAATCCATCCTTGGAAACTGTATTGGTAATTCAATATCCAACACTGACTTAAACATCTGGCGGATCATCTCTTCCATTAAATCTGTAATTTCTTTGTCATCCATGAATGACGTTTCGATGTCAAGTTGGGTAAACTCAGGTTGGCGGTCTGCGCGTAGATCTTCATCTCGAAAACAGCGTGCAAATTGGTAGTAACGATCTATTCCAGACATCATCAATAATTGTTTAAACAACTGTGGTGACTGTGGTAAAGCAAAGAAACTACCTGGATAGGTACGGCTAGGAACTAGATAGTCACGGGCGCCCTCCGGTGTTGCCTTAGTTAACATTGGTGTTTCAATATCAATAAATCCGTGATGATTTAGAAACATGCGTAATGCATTAGTGATTCTAGTTCGTAACCGTAATCGTTCCTGCATAACTGGGCGGCGCAAATCGAGATAACGGTAGCGAAGCCGTATTTCCTCTGATATATCTTCATCATCAAGCTGAAAAGGTAGCGCTTCAGATCGATTGAGAATAACTAAATCACGTGCCAATACCTCTACAGCGCCTGTCGCTAGGTTAGGATTCTTTGTGCCCTCTGGTCTAAAGTGTACTTTTCCACTCACGCGTAATACATATTCATTTCTAACTTGCTCAGCTTTTTTGAAGGAATCTGGTACATCTTGGTTTATAACAACTTGTACCAATCCTTCTCTATCACGAAGATCAATGAAGATCACGCTACCATGATCACGACGACGGTGTACCCAACCGTATAGGGTAACATATTGATCCAACAATATCTCAGTAATATAACCGCAATAATGGCTACGCATGATGTTTATTTCCAATTTGCAGGGTAATTATTTAAAAGCTTTAATGAGAGGATAAGATATCACTAATTCAGCCATCTCTAATAGAAGCAGCGAAGCACCGATAAAATTAAGTTCAAATCAGTAATATCTAAAACTAGATGACGTAAATCAATCAAAATTTCCCATATATAAATTAAATATTATCAGAAGTGAAATTGTAGGAAATAAGCTAGCTATTTATCAATTTTATAAACAGTGGCTAATAGTATTATCAGATAAATTATTACAAATAGAATTTTTCATTTTCTAATGATAAATAATATATGGTTAGTATCATTAATATTGGATCGGATGAGTATGGTTAAATCTAGAGAATGCGAAATCAACATATGACTAATATACCATACAGTGTAATTTAGTTTCATCATTGTCATGTTACACACCAGATATTTAAAACAAGAATTGTTAGTTTTCTAACAATCTAGATATATCTATACGGAATGGGCTAGCGGTGTGACTAACTAATAGCTATAAATCTATTAGTGATAATGTAGATTATAAAAAATAGAGAAATAATTTTTGTATAAATGACATATGCGATAGAGAGACTGAGGGCGTTTCCATATGGACGGACATCGACAACAAGAAAATAACTGTTGCCTATACGGCAAGCCCTTCTTAACAGATAAGTAAACGTATAGAGACAAAGAAAATCTTAAAACGTATAGGGGGAAGCCCTAAGCTAATATTGGCATGCAATCAAACAAACTTCCACTAGATTTCCAGTTACATAAACAAAATAATGTTAACAAAATAATGTTTATCGACAGCGAGGTGCAAAGAACCTGCACCTCGCTAAAATGGACATAGGTGTTCACCCCCCCCCTTAGGATTGACACCAAAATAATCGCGTGGGCTTGTAAACAAGCTACCGCTAGCCTTAACCAATCGCCCTTAATTTGCAACCTTTAATTGTGACGTAGATCTAGCTATAAAGACAGCGCAGTTTCAGTTGAAGCCCACTCAGATAGGTAATAGCGAGCTCTGTTTCTTATTCATTATCAGGATTGGTTATACAGATACAAGAAAATTTAATTACCTGGCTAAACTTCTATCCAGCTCCGTTTACCAGTATCATAAATCCGGCATCCAATATTTAGGATTTAGGCCTTATTCAGGCCTTTAAGGTCGATTTTAATCAATTCAATTCATCATCCACTTTTTGTTTTTGTGTTTAACTCCTCCATATTAACTGCTCTAGGATGGGGCCGGGCATGCGTATTGTTGTGGAAATGAAATGCTGATTACTCAGGCACCTAATCCCCTAACCCCTAAAGAAAAAACGCTGAAGAACCACCATAGATAAGAGGAGTGTATCAAGAGCGCTTGCTTACTCAAAAAAACGTTCTCAAAAACTAGTATATGTTCAAATGTTGATTCCGTAATTACAGCATATTGCTTCTAGCCCTCCTATATAACCCTGGCCAACCGCACCGAATTTCCATTCACTGCCATGGCGATAAATCTCACCGAAAATCATAGCAGTTTCTGTCGAAGCATCTTCAGCTAAATCATATCTGGCTACTTCAGCGTTAGTTTCGGCATCAACCAGACGTATAAAGGCATTTCCAACTTGGCCAAAATTTTGCTTACGTTGAATAGCTTCATGTATTGTCACTGCGAACGTAATCTTTTGGACTTCTAACGGTACTTTATTTAGATCTATGAGGATTGCCTCATCATCACCTTCGCCTGCACCAGTACGATTATCGCCGGTATGTTGTACTGAACCACATTGAGATTTTAACTGATTATAAAAAATGAAATCGTACTCTGAACGTACTTTACCAGTAGCATTCAGCAGGAAGGCTGAAGCATCGAGATCAAAATCGACACCGTCTGTAGCGCGTGCGTCCCAACCCAGGCCAACTAAAACTTTCCTGAGTTCTGGTGCTTCCTTACTTAAGGACATTTTCCCACCCTTCTTAAGGGAAACAACCATCACTTCGTCCTCCTATAATCGGATCGAATTTTAGAATTAGAGCAACCAGTTTAGAAAAAAGGACAAAGGAGCTAATATGACTGGCCAATCACTCTATTCACGAAATATTAACCATATTGAATCTCAAATATTCACTTGCTGATATTCGCTTGCTATTTCTATTTCTTGTTCTCCTTATGAAAGTTCCATGTAGGGAATAATAATGAAGTAATTACACCCATTGTTAAGGTAATGAGGATAATAATTAAGCTAAAATCAGTAGAAATTTGCATAGTGGGCCAGCTGAATAAATGATTAGATGCTTGTAACCCTAATTTAAAAGAAATGAAGAACAATAATGCAGCAACAGATTTACCCAGATGGACCAAGTACTTCTGCGCTGCTGCTAGCACGAAATACAAGGAGCGTAGACCGAGAATAGCGAAGATCACTGCTGAGTAGACTAACAGCGGTTCACGAGTTACAGCTATTACTGCTGGGACTGAGTCAAAAGCGAAGATGATATCAGATACTTCAATAACTACCAAACAGAGTAACATAGGCGTTGCGTATAGACCCGCATCACGAGTTATTTTTAAATTAGGATCTATTTGCGCCATATCTTTCACATAGCTACGACTTACAAAAAAATGATATCCATATAACCTAGGGAAAATTGGAATCAATTTCTGAGTCAAAATTACCGACCAATGATGTGAATAATCTTCGATCTCTTTACTTACACCTAAACTGGTCAGCATAGTCCATCCAGTCCAAGCAACAATAGCAGCGAAAAGAAACTCGACCCAGGTACCTAAACTAAACAACTGAGTACCGAACACAATGAAAATTAAGCGGAAAATTACTGCACCCAAAATACCGAAGTACAGAATTCGATGTTGTAGGATACCTGTAATACCAAAAGAAGCAAAGATAGCGACAAATACCATCAAATTGTCTACAGACAAAGACTCTTCCAAAAAGTATCCGGAAAGAAACAGACTAGCGTACTCAGTATTGTGGTGAACCCTAAGATAAAAATAAAATCCAATAGACAAAAAAATCCAGAACAGTGACCAAACTATAGCGCCAAAGATACTGATATCTTTTTTATCTCGATACATCCAGAGGTCTAACCATACGAAAAAAACAACCACTGTCGAGAAAAGTACAATAGTTTCCCATGGAAACCCAAGATGCTGTTCCATAACAACTTGCACTCAAGATAAGTCGAAATCGTGGGGATTAAGTTCTAACTCATTACAAATATTGCGGACTACTGCTTTCTCGTGCTCGTCAAAATTGCCATCGGCGGCACCTATAGCACAGCAAACCCGCACCATTAGCCGCGCTTCAGAAGGTTTACCCTTCAGTTTTGAAACAGCCTGTAGAGAACTAGCCTGACCAATTTTATGGTCAAAATCAAATTGCTTCGAGTACTTCTCAAAGATTTGAATAACTTCCTGAACATCGAATACGGAAAGTACTTCTGAGTTGCGTAAGAAACCCATCATTTTTTGTTTCTCTTCAGGCCGTACCACTCCATCAGCATGAGCAACTAGCGCACAACCAGCGACTACTGCCTCTAGGAAGCCTTTATTTTTAAGTCTAGTAACTTCTACTTTCAAATTGGAGATAACTTCATTATAGCGTTGCTTTAACCATTCGAGAACCATTAGAGATTCCTCCTACCTATGGGGTTAATCAAATAAATCAATAGAAAGACAGTGCTAACTCTTCGATCCAGCTACCCAACGGAGACCAAAACCATAAGCTTGATCTAGGTAGCGATGATCCTGGAAATATTTGACTAGCTTCGTTACTCTTAAATTACCATCTTGATTTTCCAGAATTGCTAGAGCGCAAATACGTTGATCATTATGATGACTATCAATACGGATTTCTAACAATGGACGTTCTGGTATTTGTAAAGTGACTACCGCATCAGTTTCTGACCAGTTAGGAGTACCTTCATATATCATTGCGAAAAGCACAACCCTATCTAACTTATTCCAGTGTTGACCATTGATGTGGAGAAATTCACCATCAACACTAGCACCACTACGATCGTCACTCATAAGCTGGATATACGGTTGCATATTCAAGCTTCCAAAAGCATTTCCAAGAGCTTGAACCACACCACTCTCCCCATTACGTAGTTTAAATAGGCAACCTAGATCAAGATCAACCTTACGGCTACTCTGTATTAATCGTCCAAAGAATCCTTTCCCACTGCTATCTTTCCTCTGATGCCAATTAAGATTGGCAACAATTTCTCCAAAACCGTGTACTTTTTTATCTAGAGAGATACTGGGATTCTTTTTATCCAGCGTGATTTTCTTCAGCTGGGTTGGGTGTGATGATGTTAAAACTTCTAGTTTTGTGGGAGTATCTGGAGCATCTACAACACCAATATCATTAATATCTATGCCATACTCACCAGCTAATTGTCTAAGCCCACCAACAAATCCTTGGCCAACTGCACGGAACTTCCATTCTTTATTACGTGAGTAAAACTCACCAACAATTAGTGCAGTCTCTAACATCATAGATGTAAGTAGTGGAAATACAGCCAAACACTTCCCACTATTCAAGTCGAAGATCTTAGATTCTATCTGATACAACTGGCTAAAAGATTGATTATGTTGCAATCCTTGCTCAATAGTCAGAGCTATTACTATCCGCTCGATAGTAATCGGCATTTGGGAGAAGTTAACTGCGAATTCGTTTTTATCAACAGTACGCTGAACGCCACCACCATCAGGGAGTGTTAGCTGGTTTTGGTATATGAAGTCGTGGCCGCTTCGTACCTTTCCATGGCTAGTAAGGGCAAAGGCACTAGAACGGAGCAACAGCGTAGTTTCTGCTGGTTCCCATGCTAATGTAATTTTAACAGATTTAGGGGCGAGGCTATGCCTGGTGATGAGAAAATTCTGGCCAGGTTGCAAATCCATTAGAGAGGTTCCAGTCAAGTTTTAAAGATAATGGAGAAACAAATCAAAAAATCTTATGCACTACTATGTCTTCTCATATTTTGGAGATGTTATCCCAAAATGCAGCTAAGTTAATAAAACAAGATATTACCCTCTCTCTAAGCATCAAATAGAACTAGCTTTTAGACCTATTCTAACCAGATTTGATTGCTATCTTCTTTAAAATTTGATGTTTCATATTAATCTATTCTCTATACAAGAATCATATTATTGCGGACACTCCTATTATTGAGCAAACAACGAATCGAATCACAGAGAATCTGTAGAGCTACCTCTGGCCGCTCAGGTGATATATAGACACTTTAAGGTAATTTCAAGGTGGTATCTAGTACATTTAAGCAACTCTAGGCGACTATCTCTTATTACTTCATTTTTGAAGGGATATTATATTTAGAAATAGTGATGTAAAGAGCTTAATTTCTGCAAAACATCTCCTTGTTAAATTTAAAATAAGTAGCAGTATTCAGTATGAAAACATCATCATCTCCTAGAGAGGTAAGGATAAAGACTCAATTTACAAACACATATTTTATGCGTTGTAGCAGAGTGCCGTTTTTGCACTGCTGGTTTCTAATCTGGAAAGTCTACATAAACAAACAAATGGATCTTTTGCAAACGCTCATGGTAGATACACTAGCAATTAGTGTACACTGAGGTGTTCCATTGTCATAGCTATACTTATGAGCTGCCATGCCAGTCCGGAGGCAATCTGGACTTACTTAATTTTTAATAAGTCTAGTCGTTATCTAGTAACTAAATTTGTTACTGAAACAAAATCAAAGCTTTGAGACTATAGCGCATTAACTCTATAGCATTGGGTAGAGTAGATCGCTAAGGCAACTGGTTTAGATGTCTAATCTTGGGAGTTAGCTTCAATGGCTTTTACGATTAGGGTCTAATAAGTGTTGCCCAAGGCTTCTCACAAACTCTTCCAGTCTGTTTGACTCAGTGTATAAGCGCTCGTTCATTTGACAAAAAGTACTAGCTAGCCGGTAGGTACGTGATAAAAGCTGCTCCAAATTATCAGTCTGCCAT
>CAIRZE010000013.1 GCA_903882995.1 uncultured Candidatus Competibacteraceae bacterium | reverse complement strand
TTTTGGTTTTTTGTTTTTTTTGGTATTTGCTATCGCTATATATAGAGAAGAAGATAAAATTAAACAAATAGAAGATTGGTTATCACAACCGAGGAAACTTATTAAAATTAGAATACAAATGTCAATTAAGCTTATGTAATGCCAGTAAACTAACAATAATAATAATATTATCCTCCACCTAACTAACCATATAAAATGACAATACATCACTCTCGCTCCTAGACGTTAGGTTATAGAGTAATAATTGTTATAGGATAATATTGAATAAATAAAGCAATCCTATACGTTTTAAAACACTTCTAGTACTAGATGATAAAAATTTTGGGCCAAATGGTTTATCCACCATATATAAGGAATGACCATTTATGTCAGTTGATCCGCTGTTGAAAATGGAAAATATCAGTATCTCCATACGTGGTAGTCCAATAGTGCAAGGGGTGAGTCTACAGGTAAAGCCTGAAGAGATTGTCGCACTTATTGGGCCAAACGGTGCCGGAAAGTCTACACTGGTTAACATAATGCTAGGACTGCTAAGACCAGATAGCGGTAGAATCGTAATCAAGAATGGTCTTAAAATTGGTTATATGCCGCAAAAATTAATAGTACCTGATACTCTACCATTGACAGTGCAACGCTTTATAACTTTGGGAAAGCCTGCATCGCGTATCATTGTTAGAGAACTATTAATAGAAGTTGGAGCTGAAAGAATACTAGACTCACCAGTTCAGAAAATTTCTGGTGGTGAATTACAACGAGTATTGCTAGCAAGGGCTCTATTACGTCAACCTGATTTACTAGTATTAGATGAACCTATTCAGGGAGTTGACTTAAATGGTCAATACGAACTACATGATCTTATAGGCAATCTGCCGAGAAAAAGAGGCTGCGGCATTCTAATGGTTTCACATGACCTTCACCTAGTTATGGCGACTACTGATCATGTGGTCTGCCTTAATAGGCATGTTTGCTGCTCAGGCCATCCTGATCATGTTGCCCGAGATCCTGCTTATTTGAAATTATTTGGTATCGAAGGTGCACGGACGTTGGCTATCTACCATCACGATCACCACCACGATATACATGGTAGTGTAGAGGGAAAATGAGATGGATGAATTTCTGCTACGCGTGCTATTTGGTGGCTTTGGGGTAGCCCTGATAGCAGGGCCACTTGGAGCTTTCATCGTTTGGCGGCGTATGGCATATTTTGGCGATACACTCTCACATTCTGGATTACTGGGAATAGTGTTTGGTATAGTATTAGATGTAAACCCAGCACTAGGCATAGCTGTTACCTGCCTAGGAGTTGCTCTAGCACTTGTTTTGTTACAGAGGCAACAATCGCTAGCGACAGATACTCTGCTTGGTATCATCTCACATACAACTTTATCGCTGGGACTGGTTACACTTGCTTCTCTAGAAACGGTGCGATGTGATTTAGCTAGCTATCTCTTTGGGGATATTCTTTCCGTCAGTATTACTGATCTTTATTGGATTTGGGGTGGTAATCTGTTTACCATATCTATATTAGTTTGGCTGTGGCGTCCATTGCTAGCAGCTACAGTACATGAAGAGCTAGCATATGTGGAAGGAATACCAGTATTTCGGGTACGTTTAATCTTCATGCTTTTAATTGCTATCGTTATCGCTGTAGCAATGAAGGTAGTGGGTATCTTACTCATAACTTCTCTGCTAATTATCCCAGCAGCAGCAGCCCAACGTTTTGCCCAATCTCCTGAAAGTATGGCGGTCCTAGCCAGTTTTTTCGGTTGTCTAGCAATAGGATTAGGATTGTATGCTTCTTTACAGTGGGACACGCCGGCTGGCCCATCAGTTGTAATAGCGACGACAACCCTATTCATACTCGGATCTGCTGTTTCTAGATGGTTGCAACCCTAGTGGATTTTAACTACAGCAAGTGTAGAAAGAGCCAAGCTCAATATAGATTTAAACAAGCATACATATGGAGGATGGAGGAAGGATATGCAGTTATTATCAGTACTGCCATAAGGAGTCCTCTCATTAAGGAGGGTGGCGACAACAGATCAAAAAATAATAGGAGTTATGATGTTTAAAAGAGCGACGGAAATAAAAAGTTTCGACTATGAGCTCTACGATGCGATTCAAGCTGAAGAGCAGCGCCAAGAGGACCATATTGAACTGATAGCTTCTGAAAACTACGCTAGCCGAAGGGTATTTGAAGCACATGGTTCTGTACTAACTAATAAGTATGCAGAGGGCTATCCTGGGAAACGTTATTACGGTGGCTGTGAATATGTTGATATTGTTGAACAATTAGCAATCAACCGTGCTAAGCAGTTATTCAGCGCTGATTATGCCAACGTGCAACCGCATTCCGGTTCGCAGGCTAACGCTGCAGTCTATATGGCATTACTCCAGCCATATGAGACTGTATTGGGTATGCAACTGGCCCATGGTGGCCACTTGACCCACGGTTCTAAGTTCAACTTTTCTGGTAGGATCTACAATTCAGTGCAGTATGGCCTTGATACGGATACCGGTGAAATTGACTATTCCCAAGTAGAGGCTTTAGCTTTAGAACATTTGCCAAAAGTCATTGTGGCAGGGTTCTCTGCATACTCTCTGATTATAGACTGGAAACGGTTTCGCACTATTGCTGACCGAGTTGGTGCTTACTTGTTTGTTGATATGGCTCATGTAGCTGGACTTGTAGCTGCAGGCCTTTATCCTAATCCAGTACCAGTAGCAGATGTGGTCACTACAACAACTCATAAAACTTTGCGTGGACCACGCGGCGGGTTGATATTGGCACGCGCCAATGCTGACCTGGAGAAGAGACTAGATTCTATGGTTTTCCCAGGAACCCAAGGTGGTCCACTGATGCATGTAGTAGCCGCTAAGGCAGTAGCTTTGAAAGAGGCATTACAACCTGAGTTTAGGTTATACCAGCAACAAGTAGTGAAAAACGCTAAGTTCATGGCTACTGTATTTCAGAAACGCGGATACAGTATAGTCTCTAAAGGTACTGAAAACCATATGTTTCTACTCAGCTTAATTGATAAATGTATAACTGGAAAAGTAGCAGATGCTGCACTCGGCGCTGCTGGAATAACAGTCAACAAAAATACGGTACCGAATGATCCACAGTCACCTTTCGTAACAAGCGGTATCCGGATTGGTACACCAGCAGTAACTACAAGGGGATTAAAGGAACCCGAGATGGAGATCATTGCTGGCTGGATATGCGAAATTCTAGAAGATATTAATAACCTTGATACAATTGCCAGGATTAAGTCACAGACTGCCGAATTATGTGCTCACTTCCCTGTTTACGGCAAATAATGAAATCAGTGTCACTACAACTATACATGTATAACTCTGCTAAACAGAAGGCACAGCCACATTACTCTTCACTTATCCAAAGGCTTCTGCCTCTGATCGAATCAGATCGAATGTCAGCGGTTATTCCCTAGTATCTATAGTGTGCTATCTTAGTACCTTGAGTTACAGAAGTACTGGTTCATGTACTAACTTTACCCCAAAAACTGCTTGCACTGATTTTTGAATCGCAAATGCTAATGCTAGTACATCTCTACCACTTGCTCCACCACAATTTACCAACACTAGTGCCTGTTTTTCGTATACCCCGACTGGGCCAAATTTTCTGCCTTTCCAACCACAACGCTCAATCAACCAACCACCAGCTAGTTTGATCATTCCATCCGGCTGTATATAATATGGCATCTCTGGATATTGTGATGCAAGACATGCGAAAGTTGCAGAATCTACTACTGGATTTTTGAAAAAGCTGCCTGCATTCCCAAAGCGCTCAGGGTCTGGTAACTTACGAGTACGAATCGCTACTATCGCATCTGCAATGTTTCTGGCAGTTGGATTACAGATTTTCATCGCCTCTAGCTCTTTAATCACATCTATGTGGTTAATAAGTGGTTCCCATAATTTTGGTAAACGAAAAACAACAGCATTAATCAGATACCTTCCAGCTGCATCGCCTTTAAATACGCTATCTCGGTAACTGAACTGGCAAGCACTTCTGTCAAAAATGACCGTTTTACCAGTCTTTAGATCAACTGTTTCCAAACATTGTACCCGTTCAGATATCTCTATACCATATGCACCAATATTCTGAACTGGTGCACCACCAACTGTTCCAGGAATAAATGCCAGATTTTCCAATCCTAACCAGCCATGAGCTAATGTCCAATATACAAAACTGTGCCACCTCTCTCCAGCTCCGGCGCGAACAATCCAGGCATCGCTGTCCTCCCTAACCAGTTCCATCCCATGAATCTTCACGTGCAGTACTAACCCTGCGAAGTCTCCAGTAAATATCAAGTTACTACCGCCGCCTAATATGAAACGTTCTAAATAGTGCCATTCTGCAGTGTCTATCAAAGCAGCGAGCTCTGTAGGTGTACTAATAGTGGTGAACCATGAAGCGCTTGCAGGCAGACCGAAAGTATTAAGGTGATGCAGAGGTACATTACGTTTAAGCACTGATTAAGATCATCTATAGAGAATAAGTTCTAGTGGATGCTATAAAGCCGAACTTTAGCTGACAGGCAAGGCTATGCGTAGCTTCTTTATAGCATTGCTCTCCAACTGTCTTATCCTTTCCGGAGAAACTTTATACTCTTCAGCTAATTCTTGCAAAGTTGGCTTATTTTCATTCAGCCAGCGGCGTTGTACAATATCCCGGCTGCGAGGGTCTAGACGCTCCAGCTCTTTGCTGAGGAGGCTCGTAATCTGTTCCTCCCAGTTATTACGCTCTATAACATCCGCCGGGTCCGCGTGATCATCCCGTAAATAGGATGATGGGCTATGAAATTCATAATCATTATCTAAATCATCTGGTATTGGATCGAATGAGATATCATAGCCATTCAGACGTGATTCCATTTCTAGCACTGTATCGGTGCTTACACCTAGCTCGCGTGCTACAGTGTCAACCTCGTTGGCATTCAACCAACCTAAGCGTTTCTTAGCCCCACGCAGCTTAAAGAATAACTTGCGTTGTGCCTTGGTGGTAGCGACCTTCACGATTCGCCAATTACGGATAATAAATTCATGAATCTCTGCACGGACCCAATGGACTGCAAAAGACACTAGCCGAACGCCATGTGATGGATCGAAGCGCTTGACGGCTTTCATCAAGCCGATGTTACCTTCTTGTACCAAGTCACCGAGTGGCAAACCATATCCGGTATAGCCACGCGCAATATGCACTACAAAACGAAGGTGTGCTACAATCAACCTTTGCGCTGCTTCTAGATCATTATGTAGATGTAGTCGCTGACCAAGTTTCTGCTCTTCTTCAAGATTCAACATCGGTACCTGATTGATCGCCCGAATATAACTATCCAGGCTATCAACCGTTACAGGTAAATTTTTTAAAGTAGGAACTAGCGCAATCGTCATATTCATTTACTCATACATTCAAGTTTAGACCCAGTGATTCTAGCATTCATACACGGAGTGTGTGTGTGCCAAATCAGCGGTGAGTAACTTAGTTTTATATTCCTCCACCATCTAGAAGGGCTGTTACAAAATCGGTAGCATCGAATTCGCGCAGGTCATTAATACCTTCCCCGACCCCTATAAAGCGGACAGGCAACTCCATCTGCTTTGCAATGGCAAATAGAATTCCACCCTTAGCAGTACCATCCATCTTAGTTAGGATTAGACCAGTTACGCCTATTGCATCATTAAACTGTAATGCCTGATTCAGCGCATTTTGACCAATGCTCGCGTCTACAACCAGTAGAATCTCGTTCGGAGCCGATTTATCCACCTTAGCCATGACTTTTTTGATTTTTTTAAGTTCATCCATCAAGTTTAATTGAGTATGTAACCGACCAGCAGTATCGGCAATCACTATATCAACTCGTCTTGCTCTACCAGCCTGAATAGCATCATGAATTACAGAAGCAGAATCAGCACCGCTTTTTTGGGTAATCACCGCGACTTGATTGTATTCTCCCCAAATCTGTAATTGCTCAGCGGCTGCAGCTCGGAAGGTATCACCAGCCGCTAACAAAACGGAGAACCCGTCATTCTTAAGTTTCTTTGCTAACTTGCCAATGGTAGTGGTCTTACCAACACCGTTAGCACCAATTATGAGAATTGTGTATGGTTTTGATTCACTCAGGCACCACGGCTTATAACATGGGGACAAAATTACTAGCAAATCTTCCCTTAAAGCTTCCAGAAGGGCTTGTGTGTTTTTCAACTGCCGGTGTGATAGTCGCTCATTTAGCCTTTTCATTAGATGGTTAGTGATATATATCCCAACATCGGCAAGAAGCAATCGGCTTTCGAGTTCATCCAGAATATTCTCATCTATTATTCTATTAGAGAATAATCCAGTCAGACCACTGATTAAACCTTGGCGAGTGCGGTGCAGTCGGTCACGTAGGCTCGAAAAGCGCTGAAGCTTATGCTCATCAACTGGCTCAGTATCAGGAGATATATCTCTATTAAGAGTACACTGAATTGGCTGGTTTAAAACATCGAATAGGCGAGGCATCCTATAGGGAGGATGTGAGAGATCATGATTAGTTTCATTCATAGAATCATTTCCGGAGACAAGTCGGCTATTAACGAACAGATGATGTTATAGCGCACATACGTGAAGTGAAATAGAGACACGATATAGCATTAAATCAAATACAGGGTTTTTAAGGTAAAGATATTTTAATTTTTGGAGGTATTAAGCCGCTTTCCCCTGGAAAATTCTTCCTTCAAATAAAGGAAACACTAAGAGGATATTACATCCGAATCTGGAATTGAAGTGTCTTAACTATTTGAAATTTAAAATTTTTCTTTGAGAGAATACTAATTCTCGCTATGCAGATATTCGTATGTGACAGCATATCATCCATAGTGTCTGTTAGCCTGTAGCAATAACCCATATATTATGGGCAACATATTGAAAAGATTAGTAGTTCCTACGGTTTATCTGACCAGTGTCTTATATCTAGGCTGAATTAACTTTTTATATACCTAAAGTAAAAACTTAAAAAAAGATGTGGAGATTAAATGTTAAATAGTCAAATCATTATTTCAGCTGTTTTGCTGGCTCTTACTCCAATGATCTCATTAGCAGAACAAATGCAAACCAATGAATTCACCTTTCCCAATGGATTAAAATTACTGGTACGTGAAGATCATCGCGCGCCAGTAGTAGTTTCACAGATTTGGTACAAGATCGGATCCAGCTATGAATCTAGCAGGTTGACTGGTATTTCTCATTTGTTGGAGCATCTTATGTTTAAGGGTACACAAAACGTACCAAATGGCGAATTCTCCCGTATCATTGCCGTTAATGGCGGAGATGAAAACGCTTTCACCAGTCATGACTGTACAACTTACTTTCAGAAATTGGCAAAGGATCGTTTAGAGATTAGCTTTCATCTAGAAGCTGATCGTATGAAAAACCTTATACTAAATACAGATGATGTCATCAGGGAAGCAAAAATTGTAGAAGAGGAACGCCGGTTGCGTATAGAAGACCAACCAGAAGTATTCACCGAAGAACAGTTCAATGCTGCTGCTTATACCACTAGCCCTTATCGTCAACCAATTATCGGTTGGATGCAAGATATCACAGCTATTACCACCTCTGATCTAAAACAGTGGTACCAGCGATGGTATACACCGAATAATGCAGTACTAATAGTAGTTGGTGATGTCGATTTTGTGAAAGTTCGCGAATTAGCCTGCAGATACTTCTGCCCGATACCATCAAGTGGGATCGATACAATACTTAAACCTGTATTAGAAATACCACAGCATGGTGAGCACCGTGTTATAGTTAGAATCCCAGCGGAAGTACCATATGTGATTATAGGCTATAAGACTCCAACTCTGAGAACTACTACTGAAAACTGGGAACCATACGCCTTGGATATATTGGAAAGTATTCTCGACGGTGGCAACAGCGCACGACTTAATCGAGACCTAATCCGTGGAAGTCAGCTTGCTACTAAAGCAAGTGCTAGTTACAATCCAAACTCTCGGTTAGAGGGGATGTTCGTCTTATCTGGAAATCCCACTCCAGGGCACTCTATTACTGACTTGGAGCATGCACTACGTGCAGAAGTGAAAATGTTGCGCGAGGAACTAGTTGATGCTGAGGAGCTAACGCGGATGGTGACACAGATAGTCGCTGGTGAAGTATACCAGCAGGATTCAATTTTCTATCAAAGTATGCGCATGGGGATGATGGAAGTCGCCGGCTTAGGTTGGAATAAAATAGAAGAATATATAAAAAACATTAAAGCGATAACCCCAGAGCAGCTAAGGAGCGTGGCTCGTAGATACCTCACTGAGGATCGATTGACCGTAGCAATTCTAGAACCACTACCGTTAGATAGTTAAGACTACCTGAAATAGTCGCATATCTGTACTCCGGTGCTATAGCTATTTAAATATCTTTTCCTAATAAAATTAGGAGTGTCATATTAAGTTAGAAGCGGAAGCAATTACAATATCTTCCGAATGCAATTTCTAGGCAACCGAAAGCTTAATAACATTAATATTTCATATGTCCAAATTGAAAATTTTAAATAATAAATATTTACTTCTAGCTCTATATGTTCCTTTCCTTCTGCTAGCACATAATCCTGCTAACGCAATACCTGCTATACAAAACTGGCATACTAGCAACGGTGTGTCAGTTTACTTTATTCCTGTACGAGAATTGCCTATAGTGGACGTTCAGATTCTATTCAATGCTGGTTCTGTCTACGATGGAGAACATCCAGGCCTAGCGATGTTTACCAATGCCTTATTAGAAGAAGGCGCTGGCGACTGGTCAGCCGATACGATCGCTAATCGTCTAGAGCAAGTCGGGGCGCAGTTTAACACAAGTGTTCAGCGTGATGCAGCGATTATTTCGTTGCGCAGTCTATCTGATCTGCACTCTTTACAACAAACAGCTGAGACTATAGCACGACTGCTAAAGGAGCCAACATTCTCGCATGACAGTGTAGAGAGAGTCCGCCAACAGATGATAACAGCTTTGCAGACTCGCTTCCAATCACCAGATACTATTGCCAGAGATACCTTCTTCAAAGTCCTATATGGGAATCATCCATATAGCTCACCACCTAATGGCACAATCGATAGTTTAAAAACCATCGCGCGCGCAGATATCCAGAGCTTTCATCAACACTATTACACGTCTTCTAATGCAGTGATCGCTATCGTTGGCGATCTGGACCAATCCATCGCTGAGCAACTCGCCGATACTCTAGTTGGCAGATTACTAAATGTTAAAATGATAAATCAAATATCTATCATCCCATCTATTTCGATTAGCAAAACTATCCGCGTTCCCTATCCCTCTAGTCAAACGCATATAATAATCGGTCAGGTAGGTATAAAACGTACAGATCCTGACTATTACGCACTCTACTTAGGAAACCACATGTTGGGCGGTAGCGGTTTGGTGTCGATACTATCGCAAGAAATCCGTGAAAAACACAGTCTGGCCTACAGCATCTATAGTAACTTTATTCCTATGCGACAAACAGGCGCATTCCTTATTAATCTGCAAACTCGCAGTGACCAGACTGATACTGCTATACAAATTGCTCAAAATACCTTACGTAAATTCACTAATAATGGCCCAGATATACAGCTGTTAGAAGATGCCCGCAAGAACGTTACTGGCAGATTCTCTCTCGATCTTGCTGGTAATGATAAGCTTACTAGTATATTGGGGTCAATTGCATTCTATAGATTACCTTTAGACTATTTACAGACATATATACCTCATATGAATAATATCACTCTAGATCAAGTTAAGGCTGTTTGGAACATGCATGTGCATCCTGACAAGCTTATTACTGTCATTGTTGGAGGTGAAAAACAAATATCGCCTACACTTTCAACTGAAAAGCAGGTTAGTTTTTGAATCACCGTAGCAAGAAAGCTGATAATAATAGTATCAACGTAATAGCTGGAAAATGGCGCGGCCGGAATTTACGATTTCCATCGCTACCACAATTACGCCCAACTCCTATAAGGGTAAGGGAAACATTATTTAACTGGTTATCTCCGGTACTATCAGGCTCAAGGTGTCTAGATTTATTCGCTGGTAGCGGCGCTCTTGGGATTGAAGCATTATCACGCGGTGCTATAGAGGTTCTCTTTGTTGAGTACCACCAAGCTGCAGTTGTGGCTCTGCGTGATAATCTCGCTCGACTGGCGGTGAGTAATGCACGGGTTGAAGCAGCTGATGTGTTGTCTTGGTTGCATAAGCCGGGAACACCTTTCGAGATTGTTCTACTTGACCCGCCTTTTAGAAGTAATCTTCTAGAACTGGTTTGTGAATCTATTGAAACTGGAGGGTGGCTATCACACACTGCTCGGATCTATATAGAAACTGAAAAATCTATGAAAGGGCTTGTTTTGCCTGTCAATTGGGAACCATATCGGGAAAAAACTGCCGGTGCAGTGACTTATAGACTATTGAAGAGGGAAAGGGAAAAATTAAAAGGGTAAGTTGCCTAATTTACGATAATTAACTCACTTTGTTAAGTACCTGTACCTGCTAGGAGACTGCATGTCAGTCATTGCTATTTATCCCGGTACTTTCGATCCGATCACTAGAGGTCACATCGATTTAGTCGAACGCGGTGCTCGTATGTTCGATAGGGTTATCGTTAGCGTTGCTGCTAATCCTAATAAGCAGCCATTATTCTCTCTGAAGGAACGGGTCTCACTAGCTTGTGAAACCCTCGCCCATCTACCTACCGTCGAGATTTGTGGGTTTGATATTCTATTGGTAAATCATGCTAAAAGCATAGGTGCACATGTTATACTTCGTGGACTACGGGCCATTTCGGATTTTGAATTCGAGTTTCAGCTGGCTAATATGAACCGCAGGCTTTACCCAGAAATTGAGTCAGTTTTTCTGACTCCTGCTGAAAAATACTCATTTATCTCTTCCAGCCTGGTGCGTGAAGTCGCCAAGCTCGGTGGTAATATCTCACCATTTGTCTATCCTCAAGTAGAGGCGGCGCTGGAAGCAAAATTTGCTTCTTTATAACTAAATATGAAGAAATAGATATGGCACTTATGATCACCGAAGAATGCATAAACTGTGATGTATGCGAACCTGAGTGTCCAAACCAAGCGATTTATCAGGGTGATGAAGTATACGTAATTGATCCTAGCCGGTGTACTCAATGTATTGGACACTATGATACCCCTCAATGCATGGAAGTTTGCCCGGTAGATTGCATCCTCCAAAACCCCAGTTATGTTGAAACAAACGAACAGTTGCTTCTCAAATATGAAAGATTAGGTACTGATCTCATTACCACCACCACTTATAGTGAGAGTAGTAATTAAAGGAAAAGTAAATGGAAATAGTTATTAGGAGAATGGTGGATATTTATTCTTCAAAAGCGATCTCGGACTCAGGCATTGCACCACTAGATTATGTCAATTGCTTGAATTTAATCAAGTTGTTGTATTTGAATTGCGCTTCGTGCTGATTTCTCAGTTTTAGTTGCCCAGTACAGATTCTTGCCATTGAATGACACTGCAGTACTTACACATCTGGTACACAAGCAAACTGCCATTTAGTAGACTGGATTTTATCAAATTTAGCCAAGAAGCTGAGAAAGCGGTCCGCTAGTTGGATCTTGATGAATCAGTACATCTGCATTTGGAAAGTGTTCCTTTATCGCAGCCTCCACCGCATCTGCTACGTTATGTGCTTCGACTAGAGGCAATCGATCATCTAACATCAAGTGCAATTGTACAAAGTAAGTCTGTCCAGAACGACGGGTCCGCACCGCGTGCACCCCGCGTACCTGGGGGTTGGCATAAGCGACTTCTTCAATCCGAATGTGTACCTCTGGTGGTAACTCGTGATCCATTAATAATTGTGTTGAATTGTAAGAAATATGTCCTGCACTATATAAAATATACAGTGCGATAATTATCGCAAATATTGGATCCATAGCTGGCCAACCCAACTTTGTTAAACCGAGTGCCATAATGGTCGTGCCATTAGTTAATACATCAGTGGCATAATGGATAGCATCTGCCTTAATGGCGCTAGATTTGGTACAGCGTACAACATAATGCTGAAAGAAAAGTAAAGCACTAGTTAATACTATAGAGCACAGCAGAACTCCAATCCCGACTATTGTACCCTTCAGAGGTTGTGGATACAGTAATCGATCGATAGCTTGTAATATTAGGAATACTGCTGAACCAGCAATAAAGGCTGCTTGTGCTAACCCAGCTAGGTGCTCGGCCTTCCCGTGGCCGAATCTATAGTCGGTGTCTGGTGGTTGCAGAGAATAATGTATAGCCAGAAGATTAATTAATGAGGCTGCAATATCCATTATCGAGTCTGCGAGCGAAGCCAGTACACTTATTGAACCAGTGTACAGGGCAGCCACTAATTTCCCGGCAATTAAGAATACAGCTGTAGTCACAGAAGCATACGTTGCAACCCTGAGCAAACTTGCAGACTCTGCAGGATCAATAGCTAAACTTTCTTTTTTATATGCAGCGATCATCCAAATTCTTCTTAGACAATCAAGGGAGAATCTTATGCTAGTCAGTTTGAAGTTGAGTATGATATCTTCGCAGCTGAGTATATTCCATACCTAAATAACAACTTGATATATTGCCCATTTAGTATAGTCAATTAGATATTTGTATTATGCCCCAAAAAATAGTAGCGGCGTCGGCTTCTCATGAGAAGCAGATTGGGCCAGGTTGTTCGATCCACAAACACCCATAATCTAGGCGCATCAGGGATATGGGGCGTGGATCTTAAGATTTGCGATCTATATATAAACCACGCCCAGTGGAATCTCAGTTCTGACTGAATTGCAAATTAAATTCAGACCCCGATGGTAATGCGGCGCGGCTTAGCAGCCTCACGCTTCTGTACAATTACCTCTAGAACACCATCTTTACACTTCGCGCTTACCTTATCGGCATCAGCTACATCAGGAAGAGAAAAACGCCTCAAAAAAGTACCACGCACCCGCTCAACACGCCGGTATTGCGTAGTTTGTTCTTTCTCCTCTTCAACAATGCGCTGTCCTTTTAAAGAAAGAACACCTTTCTCTAGAGTGATTTCGATATCATCAATATCAACGCCAGGCAGGTCAGCATGGATAACAAATTGCCCTGGCTCCTCCTTGATATCGACTGCTGGCATCCAATCTGCTAAAACGTGCCCAGATTCTTCATCGCTAAACCTACGGGTTTCAAAGAGGCGATTGACCTCTCTCTGTAACTGGTTTAACAAGTTTAATGGTTCATAACGCATCAGAGTCATAAATCAGCCCCTTTTTTGATTATAATCCAGCTCTAGAATATGGGTAGACATGACAATTTCAAGGATACTCTTGCAGATTTTACTAAAAATTAGATATTAAAAATCGCCAAATCAAACAG
>CAIRZE010000012.1 GCA_903882995.1 uncultured Candidatus Competibacteraceae bacterium | reverse complement strand
TTATAGAAATATAGAAAAAAAGTGGCATTTCATATTAATCCGAACCTGTAAAAGAAATCATGACTAAGAGAATCTATAAGGTACACGGTAACGATGTACTCGCACAGAAGGTAGAAAGGGCTTATCTTCTATCTTTATATCTGCACGCCTCATCCTCGGTCTAATCTGTGGTTCTGTTGTGATTGGCACAAATTCAGGGAGCATCTCCCCAGGCAATAAAGGTACCAGAATCGGCAACGGTGTCTGCATAAGGCGGCGTTGGATTGTACCATTAACATCATTATTACACCCAGAAAATACGATATTAGCGCGTAAGTGAGGGCAAATGCTACGAATGCGGGCTAAAGCTTCACTATCATGAAGCTCTGACAACAACTGCAGTTCAAGACGTGTCTGTGGGGTTTCTACTCTTTGTTCCAATAGCCGCTTGACAGTGGTCCTGTTCATGCGTTGAATGACTCTGCCATTTTTAGACCAGGTAAAGCCAATTTTTAAGGGACGCTTTTCAAGAATAGGGATATGTCGATATGCCTGCTTTAGATTGAGTCTGGCTGCACCAATGCTGCGCATTGCAGTAGCGACAAATTCCTGACGATGCTGAAGATCAGCAATAATTAAATTTGCTTCAAGCCGTCCTAAGGCTTTCAAATCTAGAACGGCCATTTTGAATGCATCTTTAGCAATATTACAGGCATTAGCAGCGGCCAACGTTTCTGGGCTAGCACCTACAATACCAGGGCAAGTGATTGTTTCTCGGCCGTCTCGATCATCTTCATACCAAATTGAACTGTATAATCTAACAGCTTTATTGCGCATACTAACCATACTTTCTGATTCTTCTTCAGTAAGCAATACCCATGCTAGTAGTTTTTCATCACTGAGAATTTGAACGCAACAAGTATCTAAAAGTGTAAGCATAGCCTCAAATCTAATGAACAACTCAGAATGCAAGGCGGCTACTGACTGTGACCTAGAGGAAGACATAATTATCTCTATATTAATTGGCAATTATATCATCAAGGAGAACCTTCATGTTAACATCTGGCGAATTTTAGAAATAGTGCACAGAATCTCCGGAGAAGAGTTAGAGTAAATAAGCGTATTGCTTTCGTAGGATATTGACTAATCTGGTTACCATTGGGAATTAATATCTGGTCCTGATAGAGTAAGAGTAACCTACAGACATTTTTACTTCTTTAATTCGAAACAATTCTACTTATTTACTTAAATTAAGTTGAGGTTAAGATAAAAAGATTTAAGGAGCTATCGCATATGAGCCGAAGTTCACTGTTTGACCACCGCCGTGCAGGATTATTATTACATCCTACCTCTCTTCCCGGCAGTTATAACAGCGGGGTTCTAGGATTGGAAGCTTATAGGTTTTTGGATTTTATGGCCGCTTGCGGTTTCACCGTTTGGCAAACACTACCATTAGGTCCAACACAAGAAGACTTATCACCATATTCAGCACAGTCTGTTCATGCTGGTAATCCACGCTTGATCTCACTAGAACAGTTAATTGATATAGGTCTATTGAAGAAGGATAATGGTCCGAGAACAGATGAAGATGGATGGAATTACCAAAAAAGAAGACTGGTGGAAGCGCACAGAAGTTTCCGGGAAAGCGGGATGTCTCGGGTTGAGTATGATGAGTTTCTACACCATAACCAATATTGGTTGGAAGACTATGTCTTATTCCAAGCCATACGTACAGCTCAAGGGTATTCATCCTGGGTAGAGTGGCCACGAGCACTCAGAGACCGTCATCCGCAGGAGATAGCTGAGGTTTTCCAAAATTCTAAAGATAATATAGAGCAATGTCGATTTGAGCAGTTCCTGTTCTATCAACAATGGGCTGCGATAAAAAGATACGCGAATGAGAATGGTATTCTAATCTTTGGAGATATCCCACTATTCGTGGGGCATGATAGTGCCGATGTCTGGGCACAGCGTCATTGTTTTCTATTAGACGAGGAGGGCAATCCCCATGTTGTTGCTGGGGTACCGCCAGATTATTTCTCTTCAACCGGCCAGTTATGGGGTAATCCTCATTATGATTGGGAGTCTTTAAGAGGAGATGGTTTCCAATGGTGGAAAGATCGTATACGTACTCAACTTAACCAATTTGATCTGTTACGAATAGATCATTTTCGGGGACTAGAATCATATTGGGAAATTCCGGCTAACGCGCAAACCGCTGTTATTGGGAAATGGCGTCAGGCTCCAGGTGACGAGCTATTCCGGGCTTTACGCACCGAGTTTGGCCATTTACCGTTGGTAGCAGAGGATCTTGGGATAATTACGCCGGCTGTGGAAGCTCTACGTGATGATCACGGTCTCCCTGGAATGAAAGTATTACATTTTGCCTTTGGAGGCGAAAGGGATAATGCCTATCTGCCACACAATCATGTGCAAAACTCGGTGGTCTATACGGGTACGCATGATAATAACACGACGCTCGGCTGGTTAGAGGAAATTAATTTTGAAACCCGCACTCATATATCAGATTATCTAGGCGGCAATTTTGACTCAACTGCATTGATACGCACTGCATTCGCTTCTGTAGCAAACCTAGCAGTAATACCAATGCAGGATATTTTAGCATTAGGGGGTGAGCATCGTATGAACCAGCCTGGTGTTGCTACTGGCAACTGGCGTTGGAGATTCCGCTGGGAGCAAGTTAGTCAGGGAACTACTGCATGGTATAGGCATTTGTTGGAACTTTACGGGCGAATATAAAATAATAGATACTGGGATAGTGATTTCATTATCCTTTGACGCGATCAGGATGCTTCTGTTAGTTATTAACTCTAGCTAACCCCAGCACTGCACGCGCGTGCAGTGTTGGCAGCATACGGTTCCTAAAGACAATGAGTTAAGTGTAAAAATGATAGCAGATATCATCTGGGATTCGTTACAACTGGTCCGTGCCAGTCAACCTTTAATACACAATATTACTAATTTTGTTGTAATGAATAATACTGCTAATGTTCTTTTATCTATAGGTGCATCGCCGGTCATGATACACTCGATAGATGAAGTTGAAGATTTTGTCGGTATCAGTCAGGCTTTAGTAGTCAATATAGGCACGTTGTATTCAGAACAAGTTGCGGCTTGCAAGCTTGCAGCTATCAGAGCAGTGTCTATAAACGTTCCGTGGATTCTCGATCCAGTAGGTGCTGGTTCCACGCCATATCGCATGGCAGCAGCTATATCATTAGCTAGAATAAAGCCTAAAGTCATCCGTGGTAATGGTTCTGAGATTATGAATCTAGCAGAGCAGCACTCTTCAGGACATGGAAAGGGAGTAGATAGCCTGCACAGTTCTAGTGTCGCTTTAGATGCTGCTCAACATCTAGCATCTAGCATTGGAACAACGGTTGCAGTAACTGGAGAAGTAGATTATGTAACTGATGGGTGCCGAGTCACTGCTGTTGAGAACGGTCATCCATTGATGAAGCTAGTCACCGGATTAGGGTGCTCAGCTACTGCGATGATTGGTGCTTTTCTTGCTGTAGAGGCAGATGCTTTTACTGCAGCAGTCGCCGGGCTAACAGTGTTAGGTATAGCCGGAGAGATAGCAGCAGAATGTTCATTAGGGCCGGGGACTTTGCAGGTGGCACTGCTAGATACACTTTATTCTCTAGATGAAAAAGTACTAAAGAAAAGATGCAAATGTAAAGAGCTGTCTAAGGTTCTTTCTTAACCACATCACCATTTTTAGCGCTGCGCCATCAGGTTGGTAATTTAGAATTACCCATCAAGTATATATCCACTGCACGGGCACACTGCCGCCCTTCTCGAATAGCCCAAACCACTAGAGATTGACCTCTACGCACGTCTCCTGCAGCAAATATCTTGTTTACAGAAGTTTGGTAATCTTCTGAACTTGCAGCAACATTGCCACGTTTATCAAGTGCAACCCCTAAATCACTCAAAATGCCTTCATGTACTGGGTGGATAAATCCAATTGCTAGCAATACCAATTCAGCTTTTATCTCGAATTCACTATCAGCTATTTCAGTCATAACATGTCCGTTATTGCTCCATTCCATCCTAACAGCTTTAATTCCGGTAACCTGATTATCGCTTCCACCAATAAACCGCTTAGTCGCAACTGCCCAATCTCTTTTGCAACCCTCCTCATGTGAGGTAGAGAACCGAAGTTTTAGAGGCCAGTTAGGCCATGTTATGAGTTTGTCTTCATGTATAGGAGGCTTAGGCATGATTTCTAACTGTGTCACCGAACTTGCACCCTGGCGGATCGCAGTACCAATACAATCAGAACCAGTATCACCGCCTCCTATTATTAAAACATCTTTATTTTTAGCTAGGATATTAGCACCAGTGATATTTTGTCCAGTAACTCGATGATTTTGTTGAATTAAAAAATCCATAGCAAAGTGAATACCGCATAATGCACGGCCCGGTACGTTTAGATCATGGGGCCGTTCAGAGCCAATAGCTAAAACTACAGCATCGAACTTAGTGAGTAGTTCATGTGCTTGTATCTCGACGCCAACATGGCTATTTGGTCTGAACTCCACGCCTTCCGCCTGCATTTGAGCTAAACGCCGATCTATCAAACAGGCTTCGAGCTTAAATTCTGGAATACCATAACGGAGTATGCCACCGATCCTAGGATTTTTATCAAAAACCACAACCGTGTGGCCAACTCGAGCCAGCTGCTGGGCACATGCTAAACCAGATGGGCCAGAACCAACGACAGAAATACGTTTACCAGTACGATGTGGAGCAATCTGTGGCGTTATCCAGCTTTCATCCCATCCTTTATCTACTATCGCGCATTCAATATCTTTAATGGTAACTGGTTGGCTGTTAATATCAAGTGTGCAAGATGCCTCACATGGTGCCGGGCAAACCCGTCCGGTGAATTCTGGAAAATTGTTAGTAGAGTGTAGGGTTTCAAGCGCACCAAACCATTCTCCATCGTATACTAGATTATTCCAGTCAGGAATAATATTATGTATTGGACAGCTATAATGGCAATATGGGATACCACAATCCATGCAGCGTGCTGCTTGTTCTCTAACATTCAATTCCGGTAATTCCACTAAGAATTCGCGAAAATGAGTAACCCTCTCTGCAATCGGCTCGTAACTACGCCCGTGCCGTGCAATCTCCAAGAACCCAGTTGGTTTACCCATATTTTAAATTCCTCTAGTGATAGATTTTCCTTCTAGATGAGATTCACTAGATTTATATTTAATATCCTGTAATGCTCTTTTGTAATCTAGTGGCGTTATTTTGACGAATTTCGGCAGTAAACTGTCCCACCTCTCCAGTATACGGTGTGCAGGGTCACTTCCAGTGTAGCAATAGTGACGTGCAACTAAGATTTGCAGCCGCAGTGCATCATTACGCAGGGGTTCTTCCGGTAGTGTGTTCTTTGATAAACTGTTCCAGTCGTCGTGCATAATGCTGAATTTGAGCGTCTCCTCTACGTCACTCAGAGGTTCTAGCACAACCATTGACTTATTGACATAGCGTTCGAAATCTCCATTTTCATCTAAAACATAGGCAATACCGCCACTCATACCGGCAGCGAAATTGCGACCAGTCTTACCAAGAACTACCACTATGCCACCAGTCATGTACTCA
>CAIRZE010000011.1 GCA_903882995.1 uncultured Candidatus Competibacteraceae bacterium | reverse complement strand
GATTCAGCAGCATCATGCAAAGGTGGGCAGCAAGGACTTCAAGGGTGTCAGCAAAACCACCCCAGAACAGCTCGATTTATTCACCGCACTCGAAATCAGAACCCCGAAATAACCGCTGTAGTCACATTTTTCGATAGGCCACCCCTGTTAAATCATACGCTTGCGTCACGAACTGCTGAACCTGGGGGGCAGCTCACCATCGGAGAGCTGCAAGGTTTCCCGAAAGCCCGAAGAGTCATCTGCGAGTCACGTGAATCGACCTTGTTGTCGCTAAACGGATCGAGCGGGGACGGCTAGGGCGCCGAAGGCATTAACCGTTCTGCGGAATGCGGCCGTTCAGGCTGGAAGCGCTGTAGGCTTGGTATTTCGTAGAACTCACTGACCAAACGACCTGGCAGAGAGCCAAATGGCGTAATCCAGGAAAAGGAATCCCAAATACTAATACTTATGGTCCATGAACTTTTTTGGCTATGCATTGAATGGTCAGCACCAGCATCGAGAGACTACCTCGTATGGATTTGAATACCGAAGGTCATCTTGGCCACCTTCAGGAATCAGCGAGCCAAACGAACACTATTAGAAATTAACGCCCATAGCGGAGACAACACTGATAACGATTTCACTGCTCTTAAATACTTAAACCCGCTTGCAGGAGCTAAGCCGGTAATGCGTGATACTCCAGGAACGAGGGTAGGAATGTCCTTATATTTATTGATGGAGTTGTGCCATGAAGATGGCAATAGTTGATGAATTATCTATAGAAATGCAATTACGGGTAGGAGAAAATGGAAGATCAAGGAGAAGTAGGGGATGGGATAATGAACCACGAATCCATTTCTCGATCTAGATATAGGAGTATTATTTTTTCTGGAATGGCTGGAATTGGAAGCAAAGTGACTGTTACAGTTGTTAGCTTCATAACCATACCCATAGCTCTAAATTACTTGGGATCCGAGCTATATGCGGTTTGGACAATAGTAAGCTCACTTGTGGTTTGGATGCAATTAATGGATTTTGGGATGGGCAATGGACTAGCAAATGCCTTAGCTGAATCCAATGGACGAGATGATAAAGCAGCCGCTTCATCTCTTTTGTCAACAGCACTGATTTTTAGTGCAGCTATAGCAATAGTTTTCATACCTGTAGTTATTACGTCAACAGATTATTTCCCGTGGGAATTTATCTTTAAATTAACTACACAGAACCAAGTTACAGTAGCTGTTGAATCACTGCAAATTGTAGCAACAGTATTCCTATTGAATCTACCAGCCTCTTTGATAGTGCGCGTATACATAGCATATCAGAAGGCGTACATAGCTAGCGCCGCACAAATCATTGGGTCATTGCTAACATTAATGCTAGTATTAGGAGCAGTATATTTTGATGCCGGAATCAAAGTTTTAGTCCTCTTCATGTCAGCCGCGCCCTTGTTTACGAGCGCCATACTGTGGGCTGTATTCTTAGTGGCAGGCGATCCATTCAATGTCGTTGCATGGAGGTATTCAGATAAGTCCTTACGGCGAGTCGGCTCGACAAGTATTCCAATGCTCGTATTGCAGGTGGGTGCGCTATGTATTAATGAGTTGATCATTGTAGCCATAGCACAACTTGGTACCTTAGATAATATAACACAATACAATGTTATACAAAGACTATATCTACTAGGATTTGTTGGCGCATCAACACTAACAAGT
>CAIRZE010000010.1 GCA_903882995.1 uncultured Candidatus Competibacteraceae bacterium | reverse complement strand
TTAAGAGATCCTTTGGGTTAAAAGCAACCTCCCAAATCGCGGTAGGATTCCGGTAACTAATTTTTCAACAACACGTCCATTGGTTGAAATAGTCTCAGGCAAATCCAGTAATAGTCCATATAACCTATAGACACGACATGATAGCGTCCATACTCTCTACTACTTTGAGTTAGTCACATTTAGAAACGGAACCTTCGGAGAATGGTTAGTGATGACAGCGCGCCGATCAACTTGCGATCTTGATCTATTACCGGTAAGCGTAGATAACCCTCCGCTAGTAGTTGCAATGCCTCAGAAAGCGGGGCCTCAGACTCAACAGCTGGATGGGGACCAAAATAGTCTGCAACTTTACGATTTAAGTGTGGAATTAAGCGATTATCTATATCTTCAGCTGACTCTTGGCCAGCATCATCAGGTAGCTGAGACTCTTCCGGTAACAACAGCTTGGAAAAAGCGAAGGAGGTCATCGTGCCAAGAAACTCCCCATTCTTATTTACTACCATTAAGTCCTGCATATGTTTACGGATCATAATGGACAGTGCCTCTGACAGTGGCGCTGTATCAAGTACATAGGTAGGTGCAGATAGCATATAGTGTTTGCACTTCATTGTTAAATTTCTCCCGCTGAGGTTGAACAGATTAAGCTAGTGGAGGCGATGTCCAGATCCTGCTGGATGTAGAGCTTGATTTCTCAGATTCATGATGCCTCAATCAGCTATTATTACTTACCACTAGCCACCGTGCATGGGCATATCACCAAGATTCAAGTAAACCATGGAGAAAAAAAGTAATGATTGTTGGAATCTTATCAATGATAGCAGGCCTGATTGGGCTTATGGCTGCCGCAATGTTATATAAATCTATTATGCGTCGGTCCACTGGTGATGCACTTATGACCGCAATAGGTGCTGAAATTCAATTGGGTGCGATGACTTACCTTCGTGCCCAATATGTGAAAATTGCCATCTTTGCTCTCGTAGTAGCAATATTTTTATCATCACAACCGCAACATGGCTTCAGTACTAGTATTGCATTTTTAACAGGTGCATTAACTTCTGCCTTAGCCGGACTTGTTGGAATGCGGGCAGCAACTGAAGCCAACGTTCGTACTACTGCCGCGGCGCGCGACCAGGGCGCAGGTGAGGCCTTATTAGTTGCCTTTGATGGTGGAGCAGTTATGGGTGTCGCTGTAGCCAGCTTTGGTCTACTAGGTCTTGGTATCTTCTTTACAGGCTTGGCATCCCAATTTGCTGTTGATCCTAATTCTGCTTCAACTATCTGGGGTTTCTCGATGGGTGCCTCCTCGATTGCACTGTTTGCTCGGGTCGGTGGTGGTATCTTTACCAAGGCAGCTGATGTCGGTTCTGATCTAGTCGGTAAAGTCGAGGCTGGTATTCCCGAAGACGATCCGCGTAACCCTGGGGTAATTGCTGACAATGTCGGTGATAATGTTGGTGATATTGCGGGTATGGGGGCTGACATTTATGAATCCTATGTTGGTGCAGTCGTAGCATCAATCACGCTAGCCACTACATCCTCTATAGCTGAGATTAATCAGTATTTCGGCCCTGGAGTTACCCGTCCGATGTTGCTAGCCTTGCCCTTAATACTAGCAATTATCGGCTTGATTGCATCTCTTATTGGCATTTACGGTATGAGTGCATTCAAAAAGTATGGTCCAGAGAAGGCACTAGCCATTTCTGAATTTAGTTCTGCTGGCTTTTTTCTGCTAATAACTCTATTAGTTATGGTGATATTTGGCTATAGCTTGGCACTGTATCTTGCCATCCTTACAGGAAATCTAGCCGGCATCTCTATCGGGCGAGCAGCCTGGTATTACACTTCTTCTAAACCAGTGTTAAGGATTGTCCAAGCATGCAAGACCGGAGCAGCAACTAACATTATCACCGGGTTAGCAGTTGGTTTAGAGAGCTGTGCAGTACCGATCCTAGTGATTGTGGTAGCAATCTTTGTAGCTCACCAGGTAGCCGGGCAATATGGCATTGCACTATCAGCTGTCGGTATGTTAGCGACTGCTGGTGTGACAATGACTATTGATGCATCTGGTCCAATCTCTGATAACGCTGGTGGTATCGCTGAGATGTCACATCAACCACATGAGGTTCGCCAGATTACTGACCATCTTGATGCTATTGGTAATACCACTGCTGCTACTGGAAAAGGTTTTGCTATTGGTTCCGCTGCCCTAACTGCCTTAGCACTGTTCGTTGCCTATAAAGAAGCGGTGGTATTAGCTACCGGACATGCAGTACCTATGGAAATCACCGAACCATTAGTTGTAGTCGGCGTATTTCTTGGTGGGATAGTTGTGTTGCTAGCAGCTTCTATGACTATGAGCTCTGTCGGCAGAGCTGCAATGGAAATGGTTTCTGAGATCCGCCGTCAATTTCGTGAGATCCCTGGACTATTACAAGGTACGGCTAAACCAGATACTGCGCGTTGCGTATCGATCTCAACTGATGCAGCGTTACGTGAAATGGTTCCGCCTGGCCTGATGGCAGTGATGGCCCCGGTAATTGTCGGGTTTTTCTTTGGACCAGTTGCCTTAGGTGGCATGTTACTCGGTGCAACACTTACTGGTATGGTCTTTGCCCTATTTATGGCTAATGCCGGAGGTGCTTGGGATAATGCCAAGAAATCCATCGAGGCAGGTGGATTATCAGGAGAAATCAAGGGTGGAGAAGCTCATGCAGCGGCGGTAATTGGAGACACTGTAGGCGACCCCTTCAAGGATACAAGTGGCCCTGCTATGAATATCCTGATTAAGTTGCTGTCAATAGTCTCCCTGATCCTAGTGCCATTTATTACCTAGATTAGATACAACCCAACCCATAGTACCCTCTCCCCATGCTGGGGAGAGGTAGCTAATGATCCGGTAGGGTAGGTAGCTAGCTAGCATATCTAACTAGCCTATTGATACTAATTCTGACCAAAAATCCTATAGAGTCGAGTTAACATCATAACAAAAATCATAGCCTATATGACTTTAAGAGATCCTTTGGGTTAAAAGCAACCTCCCAAATCGCGGTAGGATTCCGGTAACTAATTTTTCAACAACACGTCCATTGGTTGAAATAGTCTCAGGCAAATCCAGTAATAGTCCATATAACCTATAGACACGACATGA
>CAIRZE010000009.1 GCA_903882995.1 uncultured Candidatus Competibacteraceae bacterium | reverse complement strand
ATCTGAACTCATCTCTGATTAGTCTCTATTAAAATTAAAATAGACTGATTCCAATCATACACAGCCTCTATAAGAAAATAAGCTATCATCCAGCCCAGTCCTCAAATTAAAGGAGGTCAAGAGTTATAGGAGTAGAGTTTGTAAAAAGCAGTCTCTGCTCTGCTAAATATCTATAAAGTGTTTGGTTTTTAGAAATAAACTGTCACCGTAACTGTTACTAGCAAACTGTTTTCTCATTAAGTGTAAAATCTGTAGGTATTCTTTCTTCTTCAGTGATTATTTATTCCCTAATCACCTTCCTGTATTTTTATACTCTGGGCCGGGTCGGCTATGTACTTAGCAGAATATTAGACTGACAAAATTTTATAAAGAACTGCAGCCCCTAGTGCAGTTGTGACTATAGCTTAAGGAATATATACCAATTGAAGCCTTTCTTTCTCTGACAATCAGAAACGGATTTTAATTTTCCCATAGCTATAGGCAGATACTTAAAATCGGGATAATGTCAACAGCCCATAGGTATTTTACTGAATAAAGAACCATAATTGAGATTATCCAGAACAGTAGCTTAACGTTTCTAGTTACACTCTTCTGATATTTTCTTGCCCGAATAAAAGATTTCCGTTATCGTTAGAACCTTTTTCAAGAAAAATAAATATTAGCGAGGGATTATGTCTAAAGAAGACCATATTGAAATGGAAGGTACGGTCGTTGATACTCTACCTAATACTATGTTTAGGGTACAATTAGAAAACGGTCACATTGTTACAGCACATATCTCTGGCCGGATGCGCAAACATTACATACGTATACTAACTGGTGATAAAGTAAGAGTAGAACTTACCCCTTATGATCTAAGCAAAGGGCGTATAGTCTATAGAGGCCGTTAAATAAACAACTGCTAAAGTTTCTATTTATATGCCCGAACTTGGGATAAGTATATAAGTACTTTAAAGTATCGCCGAGCTGTATTTATGGGTAGGCTATCGGTTGTAAAGCATTTTCTTCATGGCACTGCTTCTTCTCAGCTACCTCTACATTCAGGTCTCCATCACGTACAGTGACTGTTACATGACCACCATTTATTAACCGCCCGAATAACAATTCTTCAGCTAGACGCCGCTTGATACTCTCCTGGATTATCCGAGCCATCGGCCGTGCCCCCATCTTAGGATCATAGCCACGCCTAGCCAACCAAGCTCTCCCTTCTTTATCAACTTCAACAGTGACCCCCTTCGATTCTAACTGATTTCCTAATTCAGTCAAGAACTTATCTACAACTTGAGCAATAATAGTTGGGGTCAATCCCTTAAACTGAACTATGGCATCCAGCCGATTGCGAAACTCTGGAGAGAACAGATGCTTGATTATCGCTAACCAGTCAGTACCATGATCACTTATAGTGAAGCCGATAGACGGCCGCTCAACCAGTTCCGCTCCGGCATTCGTAGTCATTACCAATATGACGTTCCGGAAGTCTGCTTTGCGGCCATTATTATCAGTCAGTGTACCATTATCCATAACTTGCAATAACAGATTAAATATATCGGGATGTGCCTTCTCAACCTCATCTAATAAAAGAACAGAATGTGGATGCCTGAGAACAGCATCTGTCATCAAACCACTCTGATCGAATCCAACATAACCAGGCGGAGCACCGATTAGCCGTGAAACAGTATGCCTCTCCATATATTCAGACATGTCGAACCGGATCAATTTGATGCCCATTATTCTAGCAAGTTGACGTGTGACTTCAGTCTTGCCTACCCCAGTCGGCCCAGCGAACAGGAAACAACCGATGGGTTTCTTTTCATTACCTAAACCAGCTCGTGCCATCTTGATGGCATTTGCCAGCATATCAATCACTTCATCTTGACCGAACACCACTAGTTTAAGATCATTTTCCAAATTGCGGAGCAAATCCTTATCAGAAGATGAAACTACTTTTGGAGGAATGCGAGCAATCTTAGAAATGATAATCTCAACATCAGTAACACTGATTACCTTTTTGCGCTTGGAGATTGGTAACAATCGCTGGCTAGCACCGGCCTCATCTATAATGTCAATAGCCTTATCCGGTAGGTGACGGTCATTGATATAACGTGCGGATAATTCTACAGCTGCTCGCAATGCCTTGTCTGCATACCTGACATTATGGTGTTCCTCGAATCGTTTTTTAAGTCCACGCAAGATTTGATAAGTTTCCTCAATCGAGGGCTCAGATACATCTATTTTCTGGAAGCGGCGTGCCAGTGCTCTATCTTTTTCGAATATGCCACGATATTCCTGATATGTAGTTGAACCAATACACTTTAGGTCGCCTGACGCTAGAATTGGCTTAATCAGATTTGATGCATCTATTACACCACCAGATGCTGCACCAGCGCCGATGATAGTGTGAATCTCATCTATAAACAGGATAGAATTGCGCTCTTTACGCAGCTGCGATAAAACTAATTTCAATCGCTTTTCAAAGTCACCACGATATTTTGTTCCAGCTACTAGAGCACCAAGATCTAGAGAATAGATAGTAGCATCGGCTAATACTTCCGGTACTTCACCGTCTACAATCATTTTCGCTAAACCTTCAGTAATAGCAGTTTTTCCTACACCAGCTTCTCCAACAAATAACGGGTTATTTTTGCGACGCCTGCATAAAATCTGAACCGTGCGTTCTATTTCTTCCCATCTACCAATTAGAGGATCAATGCGTCCTTGACGTGCCAATTCGTTAAGATTATATGCAAAGTTTTCTAGAGGTTTAGCACTCTGATTTTCAGCAACTTCCTCGTTCTGTTGTAAAGCTGGTTCCTGTTCATCAGTAATCTTGGAAAGACCATGTGATATAAAGTTGACTACATCCAATCTGCTAACTTCTTGTTGCCTCAGTAGGAATACTGCTTGAGATTCCTGCTCACTAAAGATTGCAACTAACACATTAGCACTAGTAACTTCCTTATTGCCTGAAGACTGGACATGTAATACTGCTCTCTGCAACACTCGCTGAAATCCCAGCGTAGGTTGGGTCTCGCGTGGATCATCTACATTCAACACTGGCGTGTTATTACGGATAAAAATCTGTAAATCACGTTTCAGTTTATCAATTTGAACCCCACATGACCGTAATACCTCAGCCGCTACTGGATTATCTAACAGTGCAAGTAGCAAGTGTTCTACAGTCATAAACTCGTGGCGCCGGTCTCGCGCCTCGCGGAAAGCAAGATTGATGGAGAGCTCCAAGTCCTTGCTTAACATAATTTAAGCCTCGAATTGCACTGTAGTGATTTCCAATTATGCTTCTTTCATAGTACATAATAACGGGTGCTGGTAGCGGCGAGAAAAACTATTCACTTGTGCCACTTTAGTTTCTGCAATTTCATAAGTATATAATCCACAGATTCCCCATCCATTTGCATGAACGTGTAACATTATCTGGGTCGCTTTTCCCTTATCCATTGCGAAAAAATCTCCTAAAATTCTTATTACAAAATCCATAGGGGTATAGTCATCATTTATCAATACAACTTTATATATAGGAGGCTGCTTAATTTGAGCACTAGATGTTGCAAATGAGATACTGTGATCATGATCAAAATTAGATGAATGTTCATGGTGCATAATAACATTACCGTTGCCGTAACTTATTAAAGGAAGTATGCCAAAGATTTTTGCCTCTAAGCGAGCCGAGTAGTGCTATGTCTGCTATTTTTATAAGCTTTATAGCCTCAGATAGCATGCAACATGTAAGTTTACTCAAGAACCACGCTTTACTTAAAAACTGAAAGTTGCATGGTAAGTGTACAGAGAATACAACAAGCACGATAAATGCTTGCACATATACAACATATATGTATATAAAGAACATTTATTGATATCTATTTCTATGCCGTTGTTATTAACAATCTATATGCTATACTTGCCTGTGGATCTGTTTTATACAAAAACATCTAGGATCAGATAATTCTAGCTAGATATAGATGAGAAAGATTCCCTCTCTTTATTGAAAGAGGGATATTATGTTAATTTCAGTTTACATTTAACAGCTCTCCCAGCTATATTTGCACGTAAGCACTGTAGTTCTGAAATTACAAAATTTAAAATTTGTGTTATCATAGGCGACAACGACCACTCAGTTGGCCACCCTTACTGTATTAGCTTCTAATACAGTAGAGTAGTCATCCTGTATTTGTATATGTGATGTTGAGGACTGTTCAAATTTACTATATTTACAATGGTGAGTAACTCAGTCGTTTCTCTTATCAATTCCAAGACAGCAGAATATGCATCTCAGCTCAGTCCATTTCTTCATATAATGGCAAAGTTAAAAAGTCAGGGTAATGCGGTTCAAGAGACATATTTTCGAAAATAACTGCAGCATGATCATAGGTAGAGGTGTCTATACCTTGAGCAGTAACGGTTTGCTTAACTTTAGCTAATTCTTCTGGGATAAGACTGCGTACTAATTCTGATGTCACTTTACGGTTATCATTTAGAATACCCTTCGGGCTAACTACCCATTGCCAAACCTGCGAGCGGGAAATTTCTGCAGTAGCAGCATCCTCCATCATGTTATGTATAGGTACACAACCGTTACCAGATAGCCAGGAACCCAGGTAATGGATGCCGACATTGATATTGTTACGCAAGCCATGTTCAGTAATAGGGACTTCTGGATTAAAATTTAAGAAATCCTTAGCTGTGAATACCTCATCACGTTGTTTCTCTAGCTGGTTTGGTCTGTCACCTAGCACCTTAACGAACTCTTCATGTGCGATTGATACTAAACCGGGGTGTGCAACCCAACCACCGTCGAAACCATCATTGGCATCACGGGACTTGTCATGCTGGATACCAGCTAATGCTCTACTGTTAGCTAATGGATCATTCTTTATCGGGATAAGGGCTGACATACCACCTATAGCAGGGGCGCCACGCTTATGACATATTTTCACTAAATGGAGAGCATACGCACGCATGAACGGTACCTCCATGGTTATATTGCTACGATCAGCTAAACAGAATTCCCTATTTCTTTTAAATTTCTTGATACAACTAAATATATAGTCCCATCTTCCAGCATTTAATCCAGCACTGTGCTGGCGTAGCTCATATAGTATTTCTTCCATCTCAAAAGTAGCGAGAATAGTTTCAATCAGCACAGTTGCTTTAATAGTACCCCGCGGTATACACAGTTCATCTTGTGCCATACAGAAAATGTCATTCCACAACCTTGCTTCTAAATAGCTCTCCATCTTTGGTAAATAATAAAATGGTCCTGCACCTCGAGAAATTTGCTCTTTAGCGTTATGGAAAAATGATAAACAGAAATCGAAGATTCCACCGGAAATACGCTGACCATCTACTAAAACATGTTTCTCATCTAAATGCCAACCACGTGTTCGGATTTGTAGGGTAGCTATAACATCGTTTAGTTTATATTTCTTACCGGAATTGTTCACATAGCTAATTCGGTGACGTATCACATCGACTAGATTAATTTGACCCTGAATTTGATTATACCAGTTTGGACTATTGGAATCCTCAAAGTCAGCCATGTAAGAATCGGCACCAGAGTTACATGCATTTATAATCATCTTACGCTCAACTGGTCCGGTAATTTCTGTGCGGCGACACTCCAGTACTTTCGGTAGAGGTTCGATTCTCCAGTTACCTTCGCGAATCTGTTTTGTTTCCGATAGAAAATCAGGCATTCCACCAGCATCGATATAAGACTGTCGTTCGATGCGTCTTTGCAACAATGCCTGACGGCGCTTTTCAAAAGCTCGGTGTAACTTTGCTGCTAGTGCCAAAGCATCATAGGTAAGAATCTCATCGAAACGATGATAAATTCTAGCATTTACTTCAACGCCGTGAGGTAAAGTGGGTATCATGACAATTCCTCATTAACTCGTATAATTTTATAAACAACTTAAATTTAAGACTAATACTAAAAAAAGATAAAAGATAATAGAAACTTATACGCTTAAGGAGACATTTAAAAATGATCCAAAAATAAAAACGTACATCTCTTATAAGAACGCCCATATTTTATGAACTCTAACTAAAAACCCGGATGGATACTTCCGGATCATAGTTAGTGAGCTATGAAGACACGATCAAATTAAGTTGAAATAACAAGCAATAGTAATGTGTCTAATGAAACTGTTCTTCTTCAGTAGAACCAGTCAGAGCTGTCACTGAAGATATACCACCTTGGATAACGGTAGTAACATCGTCAAAGTAGCCAGTACCGACTTCCTGCTGATGACTGACAAAGGTATAACCACGTCCTCGAGCAGAAAATTCTGGCTCTTGTACTTTTTCTACATAAGCGGTCATACCCTGATCTGCATACTCTTGCGCCAAATCGAACATGTTGTACCACATACTGTGGATACCAGCCAGGGTTATAAACTGGTATTTGTAACCCATTGCGCCAAGTTCACGCTGAAACTTAGAAATGGTAGTATCATCGAGATTCTTCTTCCAATTGAATGAAGGTGAACAGTTATAGGCCAGCATCTTACCAGGGTTCCTATCCTGAATGGCTTCAGCGAATTTCTTAGCAAAATCAAGGTCTGGAGTGCCGGTCTCACACCATACCATATCAGCATAAGGTGCATAGGCTAAGCCACGAGAAATAGCTTGTTCTAGTCCTTTCCTAGTTTTATAGAAACCTTCTATAGTACGTTCTCCAGTGAGGAATGGCCTATCGTTATCATCGCAGTCACTGGTTAACAAGTCAGCAGCTTCGGCATCAGTTCTAGCTAGGAGAACAGTAGGTACACCACAAACGTCAGCTGCTAATCTCGCAGCAATTAATTTCTGCACGGCTTCTTTACTAGGTACCAATACCTTACCACCCATATGTCCGCATTTTTTTACTGAAGCCAACTGATCTTCAAAATGAACTCCAGCTACACCAGCACGTATCATGCACTTCATTAATTCATAGGCGTTGAGCACGCCGCCGAAACCAGCTTCTGCATCACCAACAATTGGTAAAAAATAGTCAATATAATCCTTATGCCCAGGCCCTACTCCACGGGCACATTGAATTTCATCAGCTCTCTTAAAGGTATTATTGATACGTGCAACTACTGCAGGCACAGAATCTACTGGGTACAACGACTGATCAGGATACATAGACATATAGTTATTATTATCAGCAGCAACCTGCCAGCCAGATAGATAGATAGCCTTGATACCAGCCTTTGCTTGTTGCATTGCTTGACCACCAGTCAGGGCGCCTAAGCAGTTGACATAGGGTGTAGTAGTAATTAGCTCCCACAGCTTATCAGCACCACGTTGTGCTAAGCTGTGTTCAATAGCCAAATTGCCACGTAGGCGTACGACATCCTCAGCAGAATAGCCGCGTTTTATACTGGTCCAGCGTGGATTCTCATCCCAGTTTTTTTTGAGTTGTTCAACACTTAAAAACGACATTTCAATTACCATCCTTACACTTTGAGGTTAGTCTTTAAAAGACATTAACGTTTATTTTTAATGATACAGTCTAATTTACAGAGCAGATTAATGATATTACTCAGATTGAGTTAAAACTCATAGGTTAATCTCGAGTTAACCTCTAGTACCCAATAAGTATACAACTCAATTAACAATGACTATTAACATAACTCAAAAACTCACCAAAATAGAATATTAATACCCT
>CAIRZE010000008.1 GCA_903882995.1 uncultured Candidatus Competibacteraceae bacterium | reverse complement strand
CGGTTTTGCGTGAGACACGGCGGGACATATTGAGAAGGAAAGTGAGCGAACTCCCGAACACACACAACGCATGATCTAAATAAAAACAAAAACCGTTTTATTAAAAAAAGAGGATCTGTAGCTTAATAAACACACTTATTAAATAAATGATAATCATCATTTCACTCACTTCTGATATCAAAAATTTAGCTATTTAGCTGGTAGATTTCAGAAAGTAAGTTAATATTCATGAGCTACTGTCTTAAATAAAATCAGAATATGTAAATTTGGTCAACTTTAATTTGCTTTTAGGGATTTTTGTCCCAGAATATCGATGCTATCGGTAATTTTCGTAATTTCGCATTTATACATATCAGTCTTTCTAAAAGAGCTGTTTTAAACTTCTGGTCTGAGTAAGGACAGCATATCCTTTTTAAGGTATTCAGGCATCAGTATTACTCAGCTAATTCCTGGCTGTTACTAAAAATATAGTTTTTCTGACTGATACGATATGTTCCAACTACTTAATAGTCAGCGGGATATGATGAGTATCATAGCTAAATTCTCAGATGTATAGTACCATCTGTGTATAATTATATTATATAGTGTGGCTATCACTAATAGTAGAATAAAATTCTAATAAATGAATTTTAGATTATTTAATAATTAATATAGATGCTTATTCTGATCAGCAATTGATGATATATAGAAACTTTCTTTTAAAAAGAAAGCTGGGATCTCCATTATATATGAGAGTGTCAGTGTACTGCAACTTTAAGGTATCTAGGGTATCCAATGTATTAGGGATAAAATGACTAATCATAGAATCCTAATACTAGAGATATCACGAATACCTAATACCTATTACATACTTATTAGACTGTAAATAGTTACAGTTAGAATGAATTGCTATTCCTGATACTTTAATTTTATTTAACCTATTAGGAAGATCGGACCACTAATATGCACGATTCAATGCACGATAAAAAATTTTTTGATGTAATTGTTATCGGTGGCGGTCACGCTGGAACTGAAGCGTGTGCTGCTACTGCTCGCATGGGGTTGAAAACCCTGCTGCTGACACATAATATTGAAACTATAGGTGCAATGAGTTGTAACCCAGCAATAGGTGGAATCGGTAAAGGCCATCTAGTTAGGGAAATCGATGCCCTTGGCGGTATAATGGCTCGAGCTGCTGATATAGCAGGCATCCAGTTCCGAATCCTTAATAAACGCAAGGGTCCTGCGGTACGCGCAACCCGCTGTCAGATAGACAGAATGATATATAAGGTGGCAGTACGGCAGCTAATGGAAAAACAGCCTAATCTGTTTGTGTTCCAACAGGCTGCTACAGATCTATTGATTGAAGGCGATCGGATTACCGGTGTGATAACACAAGGCGGTATCAGATTAATATCCACTGCAGTGGTTATTACAGCTGGAACTTTTTTAGCAGCGCGCATTCACATAGGCATGTCAAATTACGAGGGCGGTCGTGCTGGGGACCTACCAGACAATATTCTGGCAGCGAAATTAAGAGAATTGCCACTAAATGTGGGTCGGCTTAAGACCGGTACACCTCCACGATTAGATGGCAGAAGCATCGATTTTTCACAGCTAATTGAACAGACCGGTGATGTACCATGTCCAGTATTTTCATATCTAGGTTCAGTAGCTGAACATCCAGAACAGGTATCCTGCTGGATTACAAATACTAATGAGAGTACCCATAATGTTATCCATAGTGGTCTAGATCGCTCACCATTATACACGGGTTTAATTAAGGGTGTTGGGCCACGCTACTGCCCATCTATAGAGGATAAAATACAACGCTTTGCTGATAAAGAATCACATCAGATATTTCTGGAACCAGAAGGTTTACAGACCAATGAATTTTATCCAAACGGAATCTCAACCAGCCTGCCGTTCGATATACAGCAGGCCTTGGTTAAGACTATAAAGGGTCTAGAAACAGCTCATATAACCCGTCCTGGTTATGCTATCGAATACGATTTTTTTGATCCGCGGGACCTAGATTACTCTTTGCAAAACCGAGCAATATCGGGATTGTTCTTTGCAGGTCAGATTAATGGTACGACTGGCTATGAGGAAGCAGCAGCCCAAGGGCTTTTAGCAGGTATAAATGCTGGGAGGTTTGTTCGCAACAAGGAACCATGGTACCCAAAAAGAGATGAGGCTTATCTAGGTGTGCTGATTGATGATCTCATTACATGTGGTACTAACGAACCATACAGAATGTTCACCAGCCGAGCTGAGTACCGCTTGCTGTTGCGTGAAGATAACGCAGATTTACGTCTGACTGAAGTCGGCCACTTTCTAGGGGTAGTGCATGATTCTCGCTGGCAAAATTTTATAAAAAAACGTGAGGCAATCGAACGTGAAACTCAGCGCTTAAGAGAAATTTGGGTGAGACCAGGGCAGACATGCGAGGCGGATTTACAGAGAGTCCTATGTGGCAGCTCACTGGACCGAGAAAGTCGGGCCTCTGAGCTTCTCTGTCGTCCTGAAGTCACTTATTCTGCACTGATGACTCTCCCAGGGGTCGGGCCAGGAGAATACAACTATCAGGTCTCTGAACAGGTAGAAATACAAGCAAAATATGCTGGCTACATCAAAAGGCAGAGAGATGAAGTTGAAAATCAGCAGCACCACGAAAATATGACATTACCAACAGGTTTCGATTACTCAAAGGTCCATGGTCTCTCGCAAGAAATAAACGAAAAGTTGACTAGATATCAACCTCATACCTTGGGACAAGCCAGTCGAATACCAGGAGTAACACCGGCAGCAGTCTCCATATTATGGATCTACTTCAAGCGCAATCAGATGCGATGTAAGAAACTATCCAGTTAACTATTTAAAAAAATATTATTGTGTTGGAACTGGTTAACTTTGTTGCGATCCTAGGATCAGGCAAATATAGATAGACTGGTAGTCTGTCTAGTCTAGACCAGAGTGGATAAATTATCGGTTTAATCAAAACATTCGGGAGAGTCGTGATAATTATCAGATTTATTATTCTCATCCTGCAGGCAATGCACTAGCCTCAGGGATTGCTGGATATGGCGAGACGCAGCTAGTAATTGTTCATTAGGCTGAGCAGATAAGGCTGATGAGACTAAAACAGTTGCAACGTTGACCAGAAAAGAAGTGGATTCCAAGTCTGCATTCTTAGCATAGGACAAAATATAGGAACTAACTTCCTTTGCACATGTGGCAACTAATGTACTAATGAGTTGTTCTTCTTGATTCATAATTCTACATTAATTTAAATAATTGAATAACTGGATGGTTTATAATTATAAAAATTTCTTAGAGGTTAGTTAGGGTTAGATTCTTGGTGCTAATTTCTATCTACATCAATGAGACAGGTGAAACTGCACGGCAGTGGGCGGGCTAAAAGATCCCTACCATTCCTACTGTAACAACTAGATGGTATGATTATATCATCCATGATATCAGCAGTACCAATTAGCGCTTAGATTATTTACAGGTATATCGATGGTGCTATTTGCTATTGTCTGTAAAACAGCTCGAATGGAACCTATACCTATAAATAAGATTATATGGAAAATATATTACTGCAATATCCATGTTGCTACTGCAAAGCATCGGAGGTTACTCGGAGGATTGCAGTTCTACTCGTTTACCCAAAAGATCAGTTAATAGCTGTTGTGTATCCGTAATCGTAATTAACTAATTTATGTAGTGTCAGCCTAATACTTAAGTTATGAGGAGGTATATCGATGAAGATCAATGCCAGCGTGGAGGCAACCGCACAGGAAATACGCGAATTTTTAGGTCTACCGAACATCCAGCCTTTGCAAGATGATGTTTTGAAGACTCTCCGCGATAACGTGCAACGTGGTACAATCAGCTTTGACTCACTCAACCAATTATTAAAGCCATTACTACCAGCACAGCTCCATTCAATAGATTTAGTACAGAAATTCTGGGAAGCTGTCGCTAAGGCTAGTAATCCTGTGAACAGGGAAGATGATAGGAAAGCTGGTATGCCAACAGAGTTCTCTAATGCAGAAGCAATGAAAAATTGATTGTTTATAGGTTGATATAATCAATTAATTCTTGTAACCCAGAAATCAAAAGACAGAGCCATACTTATTGATAATAAGCTAAACTGGGCATAATATCACTTTAAGGAGCAGTTCAACTGTTAACACTTCACAAGTGAAAAACTATCTCCACCTACTACAACAGGTATTAGATATTGGTGCCCGCAAACTAGATCGTACCGGGACTGGAACACTAAGTATATTTGGCGCCCAGCTGCGTTTTGATCTAGGGATGGGGTTTCCGCTAGTTACGACCAAGAAGCTACACTTGCACTCAATTTTGTACGAGTTACTTTGGTTTCTACGCGGCGATACAAATTTGAAATACTTGCACGAACATGAAGTAACCATATGGGATGAATGGGCCGATGTTAACGGCGATCTGGGACCTATCTATGGTAAACAGTGGAATAATTGGGAAACCAGAGACGGTCGGCATATCAACCAACTTGCAAATGCAATAGATCTGCTCAGAACAGAACCAGATTCACGACGCATCATCGTCTCTTCCTGGAATGTCGGAGAGCTGGAACAGATGAGGTTGTTTCCCTGCCATGTGTTGTTTCAATTTTATATAACGGACCGTAAGTTGTCCTGTCAATTGTATCAACGCAGTGCTGATCTCTTCCTTGGGTTACCGTTCAATATTGCTAGTTATGCTCTATTGACCCATCTAGTAGCTCACCAGACTGGCTTGAGTGTCGGTGAATTCATCTGGACTGGTGGAGATTGCCATATATATCTCAACCACTTGGAACAGGTTCGCCTACAGTTAAGCCGAGAACCTTATCCATTACCAAAGTTATCAATTAGTCGCAGATATACAACTCTAGTTGATTACAAGTATGAAGATTTTGAAATTTTTGGTTACAGTGCACATCCTGCTATTAAGGCTACTGTAGCGGTGTAGGTATATTAAGTAATATAGGGTGGGAAAAGCAATATCATCATAACTACACACGGATAAAGATCTTCGGAAAGTTGATCGAAACAGGCAGCCGCCCATCAGAATGGCAAACTTGCCATTACAGCTGTTGGGTTTGTCAATAGAGGTGACATGACCATCAGTTCATTTGGATATGCACCTAATCTGCGTATTCAATAAATAACCTTGATATCTGAGGGTAACTATTAATCCTGATAAAGACAGTATCAGTCTACACTGATGAGTAGATTAATCGAAATGAATCATCGAGTATTGGTAAAAAAGTAGCAATACTAGCTGACGTGTGAGTTTAGTGCCGCTAGCGCTGTTTGTTTGAGTGGCCACGCTCTTTGCAATTGTGAAAAGAACGAGGTAATGAAATTACTTTCAGATGTTATTGGTCTGTAGTTTATTTTAGCGTCTGCTCTATCCTGTAGAGGCTACATTCAGGTTATTTAAAAACGCACCGAATATGTTGCGCCCTGACCACGAGATTCTTCTATCGTCAAACTTACGGCTATGAGATGTTCCCAACAGGATACAGGCCGATCTAGGGTAAGTTGCTCCCAGAAGAGTTCAAAAAAAACCCGTGACAGATTCTCAACAGTAATGTTATCTACATGTAGAACAACTACTTCATCCAATGGTATTGTATAGCGTTTCCCACATAAACGAAATTTATATTCACCATCTGCATCAGACAAGAATTCCATCCAAGGATTGTTACCCGCCACCAGTACTTTCTCGTCCCAAGCGTTACAGGCTAACGAAAGCGCCTGCTTGAATGTTTTGTAGGATATCATTTTTGGTAGCTCTGGCTCATTAAGTTCTATCTCTATCTGGATCTCATAGTTGTGGCCGTGCAGACCTTCCTTTCTACCATCAGGAAATACAGTCATGTGGGCTGCAGAGAATTTGAGATTGTCCTTGCGGACGTGCAGTTTCCAACTGTTGTATCTTACCATTCTTTTGTAACCGTTAAATTATCAACTTCACCATCGGTCTCACAGTAATAATACGAGACCAAACCAAAAAGAGTGTTTAGATCTCCTGATAGTCTGCCACATTCTATACAGTTCATAAACTAACCCGCCCAATTAGCGTGAAGCTAGGGTTTAAAAAACTATCATTTCTATCTTTCTATCTCAAGGTACGTAAATTTCCATATTTATCTACCCTAAACTACTACTAACTTAACTAGGATTGTCGATTAGAATATCTAAATGAGTAATTCCTGTACCCAAGTTAAATATCTAAAAAAGAACACTATAAAATGGATAAAACTCCTAATTTAGATTAGATATATTCTTGCTTGAGGCCATATATTCCATATAATTTTTCATCTATCACAACCACACATTACATGTGGTTGCATCTAAAGTGCAGCAAAATGAATTAAAATTCACGAGGAATGATACTCATCCGTGAACATTGTAGATATCTAAAACTCCATTAGGAGAACACTTTGCATTTTTGCATTAAGAGCTTATGGCACGATTGTAATCACTGAAATTCTATCTAGCCTTAACTGCCTGCCTCTTTAAGTTGCGCGGTCTATCTGAGCTGAATTGGAAGACTTAGACTTAGCAGAATCTGCCCTGATACGGTAAGGGTAGCCGTGTGACCTTGACATTTATGATATTCACCTTTGCAATTACCTATGTAATTGCGTTGGGATTTCTATTTTATACACTAACCGCATTAAAAATTGTATGGTAGCTTCGCCAATTTTATTAATCCAGGCAACCTATCTGAACTAGGAATTAAGCGCTGAGCTAGACCGTGGTAAATGGAACGATCCAGCATAAATTCAGTAAATGGCTCTATCGGGGGACAGAGAAAGAAAAGGAAAAAGATAGAGAGATAAAGTACAGTGGTGCCAATAGGATTACTCAGCTTACCGAAACTGAAAGCGGTACCGAAAGAGCTTTTCAGAAATTTTTTACCTAACAAATCGATGCTGTGCAGCTCGTCTAGTAACAAATGAACTATGAAACCAAGGGTAATAAAAGTCCCACACAGCCAGGAATGCACGATATTTTCACTAAAAAGGTGATAAGCAACAGCGGTAGTAATCATGCCAAAACAGATTCCACCTGGTACAGTGTGAATTAGACCACGATGGGTGGTCAACCTGGAAAGCAAATTAGACAAAATATATCGCATAAGTATCGAACACACTATCCATAAAACAACAAGCTCTAATAGAGAAAAAAGTCGGCCAAATATAAAAAGTACTAGGAAACCTGCTAATACAGGTAATGCTGCAAAGGTGATACGAACTGGTACAGATGTTGGAGAATCGACATCTGGTAGTAATCCTCCAATCACTCCGAATGTGAAATAATCGATCACAGCTCGATGGGATGCTGCAGTAAACATACACAGCACAGCAGTAGCTAAACCACTGACTGCTGCTGCAGCAATTAGATGCTTGTTGAAGTCTGCCATAATCAACCTTGCAGTAACAAGCTACGCAGGTCGATAATTGCGGCATTAGCCCGAGAAATATATGAAGCCATAATCAGAGAATGACTAGCGACCAAAGAGAAACCTGTACCATTTAGGATTATCGGACTCCAAATGAAAGCCTGTGTGTCTTCCATATCACGGATAATCTGCTTAAGCGAAACTAACGCATTCTTATTGGAGAGAACATCATAGAAATCGATTGTAATTGCTTTAAGAGTATGTAACAGTGCCCAGGTGTAACCGCGTGCCTCGAAAAATATGTTGTCGATTTGAAGCCAAGGTGTCTTAAACTGAATCTGGCTTAGATTCTCAAATGCTGGTAATTGGTGTGAACTAGAACCACTAGCGAGATCAAAATTTAAGCGAGTCTGCCCTACACTAGACGCCAGTCTTTGCGCCAAGCTACCTAATCGTTTCTCAACTACTTGCAAGTAGGCGTTTAAGTTGTCAGCTCTGGTAAAGAAACGGCTATCTTTTGCACCAGTGAGTCGATTCAAGTAACGATAGAGCGCTGTAATCCCATCTCGGTATTCCGACTCAGTAGATGGTAATATCCAGGAATCCGAGTCATAGTTGAACTTTGGCTCAGCTATCTGTAAATCTCTATCCTCGATTGATTGTGTCTGAGAACGGCTAAAGTCATTACGGAGTGCACGTGTTAAATCACGCAATTCGGTCAGTGTACCAAACTCCCATTCCGGAATATTATCGAGGTAAACACCTGGCGGTGTAACATCATTACTTAGGTAACCACCTGGTTTATCCAGCAAACATTCAGCGATGTGAATAATAGTAGCCGTGGTCACGTAGCCAGGCACCAGTTTTTTTGGATCGTTTCCAGAAAGCGCCAGCGCCTGTTCACGAGGGTCAAATTTACCTGGCGTACGCGACCAAATAGTGCCAATTACACCGATAATAATCCAGTATGTTATCAGGAACAAAAGTAGCGTCCACCATAGTCCCTTTTCCTTCCAGGTTCGAGGATGGTAATAGGTAGCAACCCTAGTAATCTTCTCTCCCAATTTTGGGATTCTGACGGCCTTATGAGTTTCCACTAAATTTTCCTCATTCAAAATTTGTGAATTATGGAGGAAATTAATTATCAAGTACTATATTTTAATATGCACTAGCTGTTCTTCGAGCTTACTTAATGCGACCTGGAGTTCCACCAAGCGAGCGCGTTCCTTTTCAATTATTTCTACTGGGGCACGGTTAATAAAGTTTGAGTTGCTAAGCTTAGTAGCACCGTACATTCTCTCTTTATGGAGCTTGGTAATTTCCCTTTTTAACCTGGCTATTTCTGCATTCTTATCTATACAACCGGAAATTGGAACAAAAATCTTCATACCACCTACGAGTGCAGTGGAAACTTCCGATTCTGCTGGTTCGTCATCTTTAAGCCATGTAATAGAATGTAACCTACCGAGTGCCATCAAGGACTGTCTCTGACTTTCTAGCCTAATATGATCTTCATCAGAACCATTTTGCAATAGCACTCGTAAAGATTTACCAGGGACGATGTTCATTACAGAGCGGATTCGCCTTACCTCAAGCATAAATTGTTTCAGCCACTCGATATCGGCTACAGCAGCAATATCCATAAAAGCTGCATCTTCCTCAGGATATGGTTGCAGCATGATGGTATTACCAGTTGCGCCAACTAGGGGAGCTACCAGTTGCCAAATTTCCTCAGTGATAAAGGGCATAATTGGATGTAACAGTCGCAACAGAGTTGCTAATACTGTAACAAGTGTCTGTTGAGTATCACGCTGTGCAGTTACTGTCGAGCTAGCTGTATTATTCAATACCGGCTTAGTAAGTTCTATATACCAGTCACAGAATTCGTTCCAAGTAAAATCGTAGATTATCTGCGCCATTTGATCGAAGCGGTAATTTTTAATGGCTGTATTTGTTTCTAAAATTGCTAGTTGCAGGCGAGATAAGATCCACCTATCAGCTGTGCTGAGGGTCCCTAATCCCGTTTCCTTCTTATCCCTAGTATTGACGAGCACATAGCGCGCAGCATTCCATAACTTATTACAAAAATTACGGTAGCCTTCAACTCTACCCATATCGAATAGCACATCTCGACCGGTGGCTGCTAAAGCTGCAAAGGTAAAACGCAGTGCATCAGTCCCATAGGCGCGAATACCATTCGGAAACTGGGCGCGAGTAGTTTTTTCAATTAAGGTTGCATTCTGTGGTTTAATAAGTCCAGTAGTACGCTTAACAACTAACTCATCCAACCTAGTACCATCGATGAGATCCAGTGGATCTAAAACGTTTCCCTTTGACTTGGACATTTTCTGACCATCATGATCGCGTACCAAGCCATGGATATAAACCTCACGGAATGGTACGTCTCCCATGAATTTTAGACCCATCATGATCATTCTAGCTACCCAGAAGAAAATTATATCAAATCCGGTAACCAAAACGCTGGTAGGATAGAATTTTTTAAGAGAATTAGTGCACTCCGGCCAGCCCAGAGTAGAAAATGGCCACAGCGCGGAGGAAAACCAGGTATCTAGAACATCTGAATCCTGCTCTAGTATTACTTCTGATTTAATCTGGTGTTTTGCACGGACCTCAAATTCGCTGCGACCGACATAGACATTCCCCAGTGTATCATACCAAGCTGGTATTCTGTGACCCCACCAAATTTGCCGGCTGATACACCAGTCCTCAATCCGGTCCATCCAATCGAAGTAGGTTTTCTCCCAGGTTTTGGGTATGAATCTGATATTACCTTCCCTAACAGCAGCAACAGCTGGATCAGCAAGTGGCCTAGTTTTAACATACCATTGGTCTGTCAAAAATGGCTCGATTACCGAGTGACTACGATCTCCGCGTGGTACCAACAGACTATGCGGCTTGATACTTTCAAGCAGACCCTGTGCTTCTAGATCAGCAACTACACGTTTACGGGCTTCAAAGCGATCTAGCCCATTATATACTGGAACAGTGTCATTGATCTTAGCATCATCGGTAAAGATGTTAATAATCGGTAGTTTATGGCGTTTGCCAACAGTGTAATCATCAAAATCGTGTCCTGGAGTGATCTTTACGCAACCGGTCCCAAAGGTAGGATCAGCATAATTATCAGCGATTATCGGGATGATTTTTTTAGTTAAAGGTAACTTAGCATGTAAGCCAATCAAATGCTTGTAGCGTCTATCATTTGGATTTATTGCGACTGCAACATCTCCAAAAATAGTTTCTGGGCGGGTAGTAGCTACTATTAAATCTCCACTATATTCAACTAATGGATAGCGGATATACCACATGAATCCATTCTCTTCAGAACTGACTACTTCTAGATCAGAAACAGCAGTACGTAGTACCGGATCCCAGTTCACCAACCGCTGTCCGCGATAGATTAAGCCTTCATCATACAGGCGGACAAACACCTCGCGAACTGCACGCGATAACCCATCATCCATAGTGAAGCGTTCACGCACCCAGTCCACTGACGCTCCCATCCTACGCAGCTGGCGAGTTATAGTATAACCAGATTCAGCCTTCCATGCCCAAACACGTTTGATGAACATCTCACGTCCTAGATCGTGACGAGTTTTATTCTCCAAGGAAAGTTGCCTTTCGACTACCATTTGGGTAGCAATACCAGCGTGGTCTGTACCAGGTTGCCACAATGTATTATGACCTTTCATGCGATGGTAACGTACCAATGCATCCATAATGGTGTCTTGGAATGCGTGCCCCATATGCAGCGTACCTGTAACATTCGGCGGCGGAATCATTATACAGTATGGTACACCATCGCCGCTTGGGGAAAAATATCCATGCTCCTCCCAAAAATTATACCAGCGTTCTTCAATGTTATGAGGTTCGTAAGTCTTATCCATTTTATTCTTCAATTCATCAAAAGTTCAGAAGATACACGTTCCTGTCAGGAGCAGAAAGTGGAACGTCACTAAGTGCGGCTAAGGATTACGAAACATCAATAAGATGGGTTCGTGCTGCATCTATAGTTACAGTCATACAGAGAACAGAGAAGCTGGAACAATTCGAGCTATTTATTCCTGTTTAGAGAGCTAGGTAAAGTGGAAAATAGCAATATATGTATGATGATAGATGCGTATAGGCTTGGATCAGTAACTCCATTCTAAAAATTCATCTATTGTCAAACCGACCAGCGGCAAGAGTACATTTAAGCATGCTCTTAGCTTATCAGAATCATTCACGCGTAGAGTAAGATGACCAACTTTGCGACCGAAACGTCGGGTTTTCCCATAGAAATGATAATGTGTGTCTTGCACAGCTAACACTCTCGCAAGTTCTGGCATTGCGCCGATGCAATTCAACATGATACACGGCCCAAGCAAACTTGTGGAACCTAAAGGTAATCCCAGAATCGCTCGCAAGTGATTCTCAAATTGACTAGTTTCTGCACCATCTATAGTCCAGTGTCCAGAGTTATGGACGCGAGGGGCAATTTCGTTGGCGATTAGACAGCCTTTTTTAACAAAGAACTCTACAGCAAGCAAGCCTATATAATTCAAGTGATCTAGCACACAGCGTGTATAGTTATAACCCTGAAATTCCAACATTTGATCTCGGCAAGGCACACGCGAAAGTCGAAGGATACCATCCCGATGGTAATTCTCCACTAATGGATAGAATTTAGTCTCGCCATCAATTCCACGGACTGCTAGCACCGACACTTCACGTTCGAATGGTACGAGTTCCTCCAGTATAAGTGGAACTCCACCTAGCTCCTGCCATGCAGATTCCACATCATCCAATATACGTAATACTCTTTGTCCTTTCCCATCGTAACCTAGTCTCCTAGTCTTTAGGACTGCTGGCAGATCTAATTTTATTACCGCTCTTCTTAATTCATCCAGACTGTCAACAGTAGCGAATAACGTAGTTGGTATACCTAACTCCAAAAATAGAGTTTTTTCGCAAAACCTATCTTGCGCTATATATAAGGTTTGGGCCTGTGGGTAAACTGCTACTTGTTCCTCTAGAATTCTTGCAGCAGTGGCAGGTACGTTCTCAAAATCAAATGTTACTACATCAGCCCATTCGGCTAGTTGTTTCAGCCTAGATATATCTTCGTAATTGCCTTTTATAAGATATGCTAATTGACCGGCACAAGCATCTATTGCCGGATCTAGAATCTGGAATTGCAGTCCTAGATTGTAACCTGCTAAAACTAGCAGACGCGCTAACTGGCCACCACCTACTATTCCAACTTTCATCATAGTGCACAATTGCGAGGGTCGGGACGGTTGAGCACCTGCGCAGTTTGTCTGGTGCGGAAGTCACGCACAGCTTCTCGGATGGAAGGGTACTTATTACCGAGCAATGCAGCTGCTAACAGTGCAGCGTTAATTGCACCAGCCTTACCGATAGCTAGGGTACCAACTGGAATGCCGCCTGGCATTTGGACAATAGAAAGCAGTGAATCTAAGCCTTTCAGTGCATGTGATTGTACTGGTACACCAAGCACTGGTAACAAGGTTTTAGCAGCTACCATGCCTGGTAAATGTGCTGCACCACTAGCTCCAGCGATAATAACCTCTAGACCACGTGCTTCTATAGCTTGGGCATACTCAAACAGCAGGTCCGGTGTGCGATGGGCAGATATCACTCGAACTTCATGAGATATGTCGAGCATGCTCAGAGTACTAGCTGCATGCTCCATTGTATCCCAATCAGACTGGGATCCCATAATCAGACTAACTAATGGATTCATTTATATCTTTTCTTATTATCGAGAAAGCATCACTCTATTCTGAAATAGCTAAACTTAGTATCTCATATCGTATACCGCTATACTTCATTCTAATGCATATCTTATTTCCTATACTACAAAATACAGATACAATCTGTACCATAGTTGCTTCTTATACTGGTCCTAGCGAGTTTGGGTAGAGAGGGGAGAGAGGGGGTGCTCTGGCAGCATCATTAGGGTGTTACGCCAAGAGTCTGTGATATGATTATCTTTGTAAGATCCTATTGCAATCTGAGCCGTTTCATAAAATACGGAACAGTTCTAATTTCACGTTATCGGTCTGATATAACATAAATGTTATATTTATCTCCGCTCAAAACAACCTGTTCAGTAACATATCAGGTATATATCGGTGGGGTTTTTGTTGTAATTAAAATCTTCTATAAGTCTCATAAATGCTTCACTCAAATTTGGAGATTTACCTATAGTACCTATAATCTTTCTAAGATAATCACCGGAATAAAAAAGCCTTTAAGTATTTTGCTGCTTCTGATGCAGAAACTCAGTATTTAAATCCCAGCGAACAGAAAGATGCAGTAGATAACACTGTGCAAGCTAATAATGTCAATCACTGATGCTCTATCAAAACCTACTTTTCTGATCTAGACTACCGATCTGGATGCTTTAATCCTTAATCCTTTAAAGATTAAAATTAAAGAGTTTAAGTTTGTACTAACCACAATTTTACAATACCAGCTTTATTTCTAGATGACTATCCTCCTTGAAGAACTACGTAGGCGTCGTACCTTTGCTATCATCTCCCATCCAGATGCTGGAAAGACCACACTTACAGAAAAGATACTACTTTTTGGAGGCGCTATCCAGTTAGCTGGTAAGATCAAGGGTCGAAAAGCCACACGCTACGCTACCAGCGACTGGATGGAATTAGAAAAACAGCGTGGTATATCTGTTACTTCTTCGGTTATGCAGTTCCCATATGGAAAATATATAATCAATTTACTAGATACTCCCGGCCATGAAGATTTTTCTGAAGACACATACCGTACATTGACTGCTGTAGACTCTGCACTAATGGTAATTGATTGTGCTAAAGGAGTAGAGGAACGTACTATTAAGCTAATGGACATCTGCCGGTTGCGCGATACACCAATCTTAACTTTCATTAACAAGCTAGATCGGGATGGTCGTGATCCTATCGAGTTATTGGATGAAGTTGAAGAAATGTTAAAGATCCGTTGCGCACCTATCACCTGGCCAATTGGCATGGGACGTGATTTAAAGGGTGTCTATCACTTAAATAGAGATTTTATACACATTTATAATCACTCTCGAGATAATCGTATCAACACTGGCAATATCATTAATGGGCTCAATAATCCTGAGGTTGAACGAGTTATTGGTATAGATCGAGCATGCTCATTGCGTGAAGAAATTGAACTGGTACGCTGTGCTAGCTATAATTTTGACTCAAAGGATTACTTGACTGGGGGGTTAACACCAGTATACTTCGGATCAGCATTGACAAGCTTCGGTATCCGAGAGATGTTGGACGATTTCGTTGAAAACGCTCCTGCACCAAGAAATCTCAGTACCCAGAATCGGGTAGTAGATCCAGAGGAGACTTCTTTCACTGGTTTTGTCTTCAAAATACAGGCTAACATGGATCCCCAACATCGGGACCGCATCGCTTTTCTACGGGTTTGCTCTGGCAGCTATCACCCAGGGATAAAAGCTTACCACGTCCGGTTAGGGCGCGAAATAAAAATTTCTGATGCGCTAACATTCATGGCTGATGAACGTGAGCACGCAGGCATTGCTTATCCTGGTGACATTATTGGAATACACAATCACGGTACGATCTATATCGGTGATACCTTTACCCAAGGAGAGGAACTCCAGTTCACTGGAGTGCCTAATTTTGCACCGGAGTTATTCCGGCGTGCTCGCTTGAGAGATCCACTAAAAGCTAAAGCCTTACAAAAGGGACTAGATCAGCTCTGCGAGGAAGGTGCAACTCAACTTTTTCGGCCACTCAATAGCAATGATTTAATCCTTGGTACGGTTGGGATACTACAATTTGATGTGGCTTGCTTTCGTTTGCAGCGAGAATATGGTGTGGATTGCAACTTTGAAAACGTTAAAGTCGCCACAGCGCGCTGGGTTAGCTGTTCTGATGCTAGGCGCTTTGAGGAATTTAAAAATAAGTTGTATGACAATTTAGCTTTTGATCATCATGGTCAGTTGGTCTACATAGCACCCAGTTGGGTAAATTTGCAGTTAGCTCAGGAACGCTGGCCTGAAGTGTGCTTTACAGCTACACGCGAGCACAGCTTGTAATAGTCAATAATGTGGCAGTATTGTAGTAGTGTTGAGATATGATAACTGCTGATACTGGTTGTATATAAAATAACTATAGGACTGTAAGAAGTTGAACCATAAGCCTAGCTTGATGGATGTCATACTTAGTGTGCTATCTGCCTTTTGTGGCATACAAAGCTCGCGTAACCAGAATAGAGATTTTCAGAACGGTCAGCCTATCTACTTCATTGCTGCTGGCATATGCCTGACGCTGCTGCTCGTTTTTGGTATCTGGCTAGTAGTGAGATTAGTCTTAGCAAGCTGCTAGCATTTAGCGTGCTGATTTCTCAATATGACTTATCGTTACGACTTATCATTCACAGACAGAACAGGAGCGTGCGGTGTTATATGGCTGTATATATGCACGGCCACGGCCTTAGTAAATTATTTTATAAGCTGTAATACATGTCAAATTCGACCGGATGCACTGTCGTTAGCAATCGGGATACATCTTCTGACTTCAGTTTTATATATGCATCTATTATATCATTGCTAAACACACTACCTTTGTTAAGAAATTCACGGTCGATGTCCAATGCAACAAGAGCTTCCTCTAATTGAAAGCAGACTTTAGGGATTTTTCTCTCATCCTCTGGCGGTAAGTCGTAGAGATCTTTATCTATCGGATCACCTGGGTGGATCTTATTCTGAATGCCATCTAATCCAGCCATCATCATAGCTGCAAAAGCTAGATATGGATTAGCAGTAGAGTCTGGAAAGCGCACCTCTATACGACGGCTTTTCTGACTGCTGACATATGGAATACGAATAGACGCCGAACGATTTCTTGCCGAGTAAGCTAGCATCACAGGTGCTTCAAACCCTGGTACCAGTCGCTTATAACTGTTCGTGGATGCATTGGTGAATGCATTTAGTGCTTTTGCATGCTTGATAATACCTCCAATATAATATAGAGCTATTTCAGATAGACCAGCATACCGGTTACCTGAAAACAGATTGACCCCTTCCTTAGATAGGGATTGGTGTACATGCATACCACTACCATTATCACCAACCAGTGGCTTGGGCATAAAGGTAGCAGTTTTGCCAAAACTCTGGGCGACGTTTTTTACTGCATACTTTAAGGACTGCACTTCATCTGCTTTACGCACTAGAGTATTAAATTTAACACCAATCTCACACTGACCAGCGGTAGCAACTTCATGGTGATGCACCTCTACAGTATGTCCTAATTGCTCCAATACCAAGCAAATAGCACTACGTATATCATGCATAGAATCTACTGGTGGTACTGGAAAGTAACCGCCCTTAATACCTGGTCGGTGACCGGAGTTACCATCTTCATAAGAACGTGCAGAATTCCAACCAGCTTCAGAAGAATCAATCTTATAAAAACAACCACTGATATCTGCACTCCAACGTACATCATCAAATATGAAAAACTCGTTTTCAGGTCCAAGGTAAATCGTATCGGCAATACCTGTCGATTTCAAATATGCTTCGGCACGGCGTGCTAGAGATCGTGGATCTCGCTCATAACCTTGCATAGTATCCGGCTCGATAACATCACAAGTGAGCAGTAAAGTTGGCTCCTCGAAAAAAGGATCAACACATGCGGTTGTAGGATCAGGCATCAGTATCATATCTGATTCTTGTATATTTTTCCAGCCGGCGATTGATGAGCCGTCGAATATCCTACCGTCCTTAAATACATCTTCATTAAAAGCTCTAATCGGCATAGTGACATGTTGCTCCTTACCGCGAGTATCTGTAAACCGATAGTCTACAAAACGGATGCCATTTTCCTTAATTAGCTTTACTACATCAGCAGTGTTCATTTTCTCCTCCTATTAAAACCAGTG
>CAIRZE010000007.1 GCA_903882995.1 uncultured Candidatus Competibacteraceae bacterium | reverse complement strand
TACTGACATATAAACAGCACCATTTTATGTTAATAGAGGCCATACTATGGTATGGGAGCTTGTCAACGGTTATTTCCTCTTTGCAGCACATTTGAATCGGTTACAGGGTATCGCTGCCTATTTTAATATTCGGCTTGATAGGTTTACAGTTGAGACCAACTTAACCAAACTTGAATCTACACTAGATAATGCAAGCAAAATTCGATTAGTTGTTAATTTAGACTGTACATTCAACCTAGAAGTGGAACCTCTAACCAACACCAATGCTAACTGGTCAAAATCGCAACCGCTACGAGTTAGCCTATCTCAGACTCCAATAGACTCTAGCAACATATGGCTGTATTGCTGGTATCACAAAACTACACATCGTGAGCTATATGATATAGCACGTGCATCACGACCTGACTGTGATGATGTCATCCTGTGGAATGAACGTGGAGAGTTAACGGAAGCTAGTATGGCAAATCTAGTTCTGGAATTACATGGAGAATGGGTAACACCATCAACAACCAGTGGCATCCTATCAGGAACTTTTAGAGATTATCTAATCTCTACCGGACAGATTAAAGAACGTATACTGACTCCTCCTGACTTATACTCCGCCCGGCAGATAGCACTTATAAATTCAGTGTGCAAATGGCAACCAGCCATTTTAATTTCATGAAGCTCACCCTAACTGTTAAGGGTGACTATACTAAACAAGGACTCTCTTCCTTGCAATTAAAAATATCGATGCATGCAATCGAGTTAACCAATCGATATTTATCTATCTGCCACCAATGATGTTAAAAGTAGCTACCTGGAACGTCAATTCCCTTAAAATACGTTTACCACAATTACTTGACTGGTTATATACTCAACAACCTGATATCCTAGCACTCCAAGAGACGAAGATTACTGATCCTTGTTTCCCTAAATTACATATATCTGCAGCTGGCTATCAAGTAGTGTTCTCAGGCCAGAAGGCTTATAACGGAGTAGCAACTCTCAGCCGGCTGCCAGCGAGTGATGTAGCAACCGGAATGCCTGGATTGGAGGATCCTCAAAGGCGTGTTCTCGGAGCAACGATTGGCGGAATAAGGGTACTGAATATCTACATTCCCAACGGTCAGATCATCGGCTCTGAAAAATATTCTTATAAACTTAGCTGGTTGGATAAACTATACAGTTGGATAACAATGGAATTATCCTGCCATCGCTGGTTGTTCTTAATTGGCGATTTTAACATCGCTCCAGAAGACAGAGACGTATCTAATCCCATTTCTAGTGACGAACGGATATTTTGTAGTAGTCCAGAGAGGTTTGCTTTTCAGCAACTGATTAAATTAGGATTAAGAGACACTTTTAGAATTTTCCCACAGAAAGAACAATCCTTTAGTTGGTGGGATTACCGCTCTGCTGCATTTCATCGCAATCTTGGCATGCGCATCGATCATATTCTCGCTAGCCAGGAACTAGCAGATGTCTGCATCTCATGTTATATAGATGAATCCCAGCGCCGACTCGCACGCCCTTCTGATCACGCTCCAGTAGTCTCAGAATTTGACTTTAGACTATACTAGAAAATGATATACATCTTAGATTTTCCTGTAGTGCAATTTTGCCAACTGTAATAGATGAAATTTCTATCCTTTCTAAATATTTCGCCTTTGAAACCAAATTATGAACCATCCAACTTTTGAGTCTCTTCTTAAGCAATATATCCCCGCCATGCGGTTAGAATTTCAAGAATACCGCCATACTGTGACTGGCGCACGTCATATACATCTCGCCTCTGCCGATCCTCATAATGCCTTCATAGTGGCTTTTCTCACTGTACCGCAAGACTCGACTGGAGTCGCACATATTCTCGAACATACTACTTTATGCGGGAGTAAACGATACCCAGTGCGGGATCCTTTTTTTATGATGACCCGGCGTTCCCTTAACACTTTTATGAACGCTTTCACTAGTAGTGATTGGACGGCTTACCTTTTTTCTAGTCAAAATAAAAAGGATTTTGTTAACCTTATGGAGGTATACCTGGATGCAACATTTTTTCCCTTGCTTAATGAGTTAGATTTCGCACAGGAGGGTCACCGCTTAGAATTTATTAAGCCGGACGATCCAGATTCAGAACTGACCTTCAAAGGTGTAGTCCTCAACGAGATGAAGGGAGCATTGAGTGCGCCAGTGCAAAGGCTGGGGCTAGCTTTACAAAGCCTCCTGTTTCCAACTACTACCTATCACTATAATAGTGGGGGTGACCCTGATTTAATTCCCAACCTAACTTACCAACAGCTTAAGGATTTTCACACGCGCCATTATCATCCCTCCAACACAATATTTCTAACATACGGTGATATTCCAGCAGCCGAGCATCAGGCCTACTTCGAACATAGAGTACTGAGAAAGTTCCGAGCACTCAAGCTTGAGTTTGCTATACCTAACGAGAAGCGCCGCACAGAGCCAACTATAAAGTTAATCAAATACCCAATGGACAACTGTGCAGGGAATCTAGATGGTAAGACTCACATCGTTCTCGGATGGTTGCTTGGGCCTATCACAAACCCATTAGGGACCCTGCGGGCGAGGCTGTTAAGCGATGTTCTATTAGACAATAGTAGTTCACCTTTACGGCACGCGTTAGAAACTTCCATACTGGGTGCATCACCATCTCCAATATGTGGTTTTGATACTTCTACCCGTGAGGCAACCTTCTCTTGTGGCCTGGAAGGCTTAAACCCAGGACACTCAGAAGTGGTTGAGACCATTATATTGGATATACTAAATCGAGTCGCAGATGAAGGTGTTACACAGGAGGCGATAGATTCCGCTTTGCATCAATTGGAACTGAGCAAGAGGGAAATCACTGGTGATGGTTTGCCTTATGGGCTAAGTTTGCTGATGGAGGCACTAATTCCAGCAATGCATGGTGGCGACCCTACCACTGCTTTGGATATTGATCCGCTACTGAAGCAGTTGCGAGAAGAAAGCCGGAAAATAGAATTCGTTCCGCGCATGGTACGCGAGTTACTGTTAGATAACCAACATCGGGTCCGGTTGACAATGGTCCCCGATCCTGCATTGATCGTGAATCAAGCGATAGATGAGAGAAAGCAACTGGCCTCTATCCGTACAGCGTTGTCTGATTCTGAAAAGGCTAGGATTCTAGAAAGAGCACGCTACTTATCTGAAAGACAGCAGAGGCAAGATGATCCAGAGTTATTACCGCGTGTTGGGCTAGAGGATGTACCATCAGAGTTAAAAATTGTTGAAGGTGTGAGTTCCCAAGTTGGGGAAACACCTGCCTACTGGTATACACAAGGGACCAACGGAATTGTGTATTTGCAAACTATAGTTGACATACCAGCACTTAGTAATGCAGATCTGGAGCTGATACCATTGTTCTGTGCCTGCTTAACTAGGGTTGGTAGTGCCGGCCGCGATTACCGAGCTACGCAAGCCAGATATGCAGCAGTGACAGGTGGAGTCAAAGCACGTACCATTATACACAGTAGTGTTAACGATCTATGTGAGGGCAAGGGTATACTAGTGATAGCTGGTAAAGCTCTAGAATGCAATCAAGATAAATTATCCGAGATACTATGGGAGATAATAACAAGTACACATTTTGATGAGTTGCCAAAATTAAGGGAAATAGTCGCACAAATCCGCATCCAGAGGGAAGAGGCTATTACGGAACATGGCCATATTCTAGCTCTCTTAGCTGCGTGCTCTAGTTTAAGTCCAGTAGCAGCACTTAATCACCAATGGGATGGAGTAAATGGCTTAAAGATCATCAAACACATTGACGAGACGTTAGATGATAGCGCTGCACTGCAGAGCTTTGCCACACGCTTAGAGTACCTGCGTGATAGGCTGTGCAAGATGCCAAAGCAGCTATTGATTGTTAGTGAAGCTGAGCATCAGGGTTGGCTTAATGAAGCATTAGAGATCCACTGGAAGAATGGCGTTTATCATGGTAACTCGACAAAAACGTTTAAGATGCCTGCACCGGTGCAGCAACCACCTCGAGTTGGGTTTCTAACTAACACACAGGTTAATTTCTGTGCCAAAGCCTATCCTACAGTAGCTATTGGGCATGCCGATGCCCCAGCACTGCAAGTACTAGGTGATTTCCTACGAAATGGTTACCTGCATCGGGCCATTCGCGAACAAGGTGGTGCTTATGGTAGCGGTGCCGATTATCATCCAGATAGTGGCTCTTTTCGTTTCTATTCCTATCGCGATCCTCGCCTATCTGGAACGTTTGAAGATTTCAACAGAGCATTAGACTGGTTACAAACTAACGACCATTTACCGCGGACGCTTGAGGAAGCCATCCTCGGTGTCATTGCATCTATTGATAAGCCTGGATCACCGGCTGGTGAGGCAATCAGCGCATTTTTCGGTAACTTGTTCGGATATACTACGGAACAGAGACGGTTATTCCGAAAACGAGTCTTAAAGGTAACTATGGAAGATTTAAAGCGAGTTGCTATAACTTATCTCAATTCGGAGCGATCCTATTCTGCAGTTGTCAGTGACTCACACACATTAGATACTCAGGAAGGGTGGACAGTATTTTCAGTTTAAGTCTAAATATCGCTCTCAACTTCGGCACTACTACTGTTTATAGCCTATTCGCTTTTAGTATACTATTTAAGTTATCATTAATATGCATTAATTAATCATGTAATAGCTCAGTTCCATTCCCAGTAGCTAGCTAATTTATCAGAAACTGTCCTTCACTTCTAGAAGAGCACAGTAAAAGAAAATAGGAGCATGTTGCTCATACCCATTAGAAATCAATCAACTACCTACTACTTCCCTTTAGGTTCAATAGATCATTTAGTGAGAGATGAGTTGAGCATCATACCATTTAAATTCTGGAGGTGAACTGGGACTCTACCTCCAGTATACTATAACATATAGCAGGATGGCCTCATTAGTTATGGAAATCTTCTTTTATCATACACCAGACCAAGCACCTGCCATGAGCAAAGATGCTATAAAAGGCGAACAGGTACCAGATTCACCTGATTGTGCTATTGTCATTGATGTGCTAAGAGCTACCACTACAATAGCGACCGCCTTAAAGGCCGGCGCTGAGGCGATTCACGCTTTTAAAGATCTCGATACATTGCTAAGAATCAGCAGCCGTTGGCCATATAAAAACAGGCTTCTAGCTGGAGAGCGTGGTGGACAGAAGCTAGATGGATTCGACTTAGGCAATTCACCATTCGATTATATGACAGATGCAGTTACTGGAAAGAGAATTTTTATGAGTACCACAAATGGTACTCGTGCTCTGGATAGAATGCAGAGTGTCTCACTTTTATTAACTGCATCTTTGACTAACCGAGCAGCAGTTGTAAGGTTCTTAAAAAAAAGACAACCTCACACAGTTTGGATAGTTGCTGCTGGCTGTAATGGCAAATTCTCGCTAGAAGACACCATATGTGCTGGGGCTATTGCCTGTGGCCTCGGTGCTGGACTTGATATAAACCACTATGCCGGCAATGATGAATCAATTGCTGCGATTTCTCTATTCAATTTCTGGGAAAATAGGTTAGAAGACCTTATAAGCTACACTAAGCATGGGTGTTATCTAGCATCATTGGGTTATGAAGAAGACTTAAATTACTGTACACAGCTCGATATTGTGGACATTGTACCTATACAAGTCGAGCCAGCTGTATTGAAACCTTTACTAGTATAGCTGCCAGCACAAACAGCCATAGTTATTATACTGATACATCCATTTTTCAGTTACCGCTAGGGTTTATTTATGTTTAGGATAATTTTAGATACAGGGCGCTGTACAGTTAGTAAATTAACAGTTAAAGACATAAAATTTTATATCCTACAAGCTCTACACCCCTCCCCTAATAGATAGGGGATAGGGGGGGTATTTTTAACCTTGATAAGAGCTAAGAAACTCTAGTAAATGCTTCAATTACTTCTGGAGGCGCCTGAATTAACTCGATCAGGACACCTTCTCCGGATAGCGGGGCGACATCATTGCCTTTAGGATGTATAAAGCACACATCGTGTCCGGCTGCACCTTTACGGATACCACCAGGAGTAAACCGCATACCTTTAGCAATTAGCCAATCCACTGCTGCTTTTAAATCACTGATCCACAAACCAATATGGTTCAGCTGTGGTTCATGTACCTTAGGTGCATTTTCAGGATTGATCGGTTGCATTAGATCAACCTCCACCTTTAATGGGCCAGAACCTATAACAGCAATTTCTTCATCTACATTTTCACGTTCGCTACGAAAATTACCAGTAATGGTTAGCCCCAAAGTGTCTACCCACATCTGAACCAACTTTGATTTATCTAACCCACCAATAGCAATTTGTTGAATACCAAGAACTTTGAAAGGTCTATCAGACACAAAAGCCTCCTAAATGAGAAATATGTTGATACTCGCAGAACTCTAAACTTACTTTAGTAAGTCACCCCGATTTCAGATTGCAAAATTAACCCTAACTCTATACTTTCTAACTTTCTAATGCTGCTCTATACCAAAGAATCCGGCTAATCTTCGGTTATACTCTTGCAGCACTGTTACTCTCTTATGTTTAAATCTTCCGGAGGATGCTCATGGTAAACCAACAACAGGCAGATTTGTTAACAACCCTAACATTCAGTGAATTCCCTCCAACGCCTTACGAAGAATGGCGTAAAGCCGTTGATAAGATATTAAAGGGTATACCCTTTGAGAAAAAGCTACTGACTAAAACCTACGAGCAAATAGAACTCCAGCCTATGTATCGGCAGGAAGATGTAAAGGGATTACCATACCTAGATAACCTTCCTGGCTTCGCACCCTACCTACGTGGTACTACCCCGTTAGGATATGTTATAAACAGTTGGGACATCGCTCAGGAAATGTCTTACTCTACACCGGCTGCCTTCAACACAGCCCTGCACATTGATCTAGAACGTGGCCAGAACGCAGTCAATATTGTGTTAGATCGCCCGACACTATCTGGAATAGATGCTGATCGAGCTAAAGTTGAAGAGATCGGTAATGGTGGACTGTCCATATCCAGCTTTGCTGACCTGAACCAAGCATTAGAAGGTATCAATCTTGAAAATATTCCAATCTTCATTCAGACTACTAACAGTGCACTAGCTTTAACAGCTCTGCTTGCAGCCATAGTAAAGCAACAGGGTAGATCACTGGCTAAGGTACGTGGCACGATCGGTATGGATCCGCTAGGCCAATTAGTAAGTGAAGGATGTTTGATATTTAGCCTTGATACCATCTATAACGTGATGGCCCAGCTTATCGCATGGTCTAAGAGGAATGCACCGGGGTTGCGTACAGTCACCATCCTGGGCCATCCTTATCATAACGGTGGAGCTAGCACTACACAGGAGCTGGCTTTTGCTTTAGCAACAGCTGTTGAGTACATTCGCGCTATGCAAGCTCATGGTCTCAGTATTGACGATGCAGCACCGCGCTTCAGCTTCTCACTGTCAATCGGATCTAATTTTTTCATGGAAATTGCCAGGCTCCGCGCTTCCCGTCTACTGTGGTCTAAGATCATAAAGGCATTCGGTGGAGGACAAGAAGCACAAAAGATGAGCCTGCATGCACGTACGTCTGCCTGGAACAAAACCGTTTACGACCAGCATGTTAACCTATTGCGAGCTACAACAGAGGCTTTCTCTAGTATAGTTGGCGGATGTGATAGTCTGCACATTTCACCTTTTGATGAACTGCTAAGGGTTCCAGATGAGTTTTCTCGTCGTATCGCACGTAATACTCATATCGTGCTGCGTGAAGAGAGCCATATAAATAAAACAGTTGATCCAGCTGGAGGCTCCTGGTACGTTGAAAGTCTCACAGATTCTATTGCTAGAAAAACTTGGTCAATCTTCCAAGAGATAGAGAAACAGGGTGGCATGGCTAGTTCATTGACTGCTGGCTGGCCACAGGCACAAGTCGCTGCCATTGCTTCTAGACGTGCTGCTAACATTGCTAAGCGTAAGGATATTTTCGTTGGTACGAATATGTACCCAAATTTAAAAGAAACCCTGATTAAACCAATTCCGGTAGATATGTGTTCTTTGCAAAAAGAACGCATAGAGGCATTGAAGATAACGCGTGCTACTCAAGATACTAATAAAAGACAGGCAGCACTAGATAAACTCGCTGCCGCTGCTAGTTACGATAGCGTTGAAACTGCTATTCAGGCAGCCATCGCCGGGGCTAGCATTGGAGAAATCACTCAGGCTGCCCTTATCAAAAATGATGCTAATATGGGTCCCACAATTACTTCAATTCATGCCGAGCGTGGCGCAAAAGCATTCGAAACGTTAAGGCAGGCAACTGAAAGCTTCGTAGTTCATGCAGGACGGAGGCCGCAAGTCTTCTTGGCCACAATGGGCACGCTGAATCAGTACAAGGGCCGTGCCGACTTTACAACCTCTTTTCTGGAAGTAGGAGGTTTCGAGACGATTTATCCTGATGGTTTCAGGACATCTGACGAAGCAGCTGATGCAGCAATATCCTCAAAAGCTGAAGCGGTAGTGATCTGTTCGACAGACGCTACATATCCTGAGATTGTACCGGAACTAGCACAGAAACTTAAGAAGGCTAATCCCCAATTATTCTTGCTAGTAGCAGGATACCCAGCTGATTACGTTGAAGCTTTCAAAGCCGCTG
>CAIRZE010000006.1 GCA_903882995.1 uncultured Candidatus Competibacteraceae bacterium | reverse complement strand
CTGCTGTATTTTAGATCGTAGCTCAGTTAATAGGAGCTATGATGAAGTTGCTGTGCTCCTTGCAAAGGAGCTTGCATCTGGCCAGGACGTGGCAGTTCTATGTGAAGGAGATCCGCTATTCTATGGCAGCTTCAGCTATTTGCTAAAACGCTTGGGAGATAGTTTCCCTTGTTTAGTAATTCCAGGTATTAGTTCAGTGAGCGCTGCTGCTGCTGCTGCTGCAATAACTCTTATCACTGGTGAACAGCAACTGACAGTGATTTCTGCCACTTCTAGCAACGATAAATTACGGAAAACTTTATTAAATAGCGAAAGTGTTGCGATTCTCAAGCTGGGTAGGCACCGACCAAGGTTGCTAGCATTGCTGCAGGAAACCGGTCGCACTGAGGATGCAGTATATGTAGAACAGGCTAGTAGAATGGCAGAACGCGTTATTAAACGCTTTGCCGATATTCCGGTAACTCCTGGTCCTTATTTTTCCTTACTTTTGGTCACCAGTGATAATACTAAGTCTCAAGTGAATATGTTAGGGGTTACTCGTCTATTCCATTAAAAATCTAAAAATCTCAATTAGTACCTCACAATTTCATATTCATGTGATTAACTCCTACAGGAGCAACATTATTATGGATACATCTCCCATCACGCGTGCTTTGTTTGACGAAGTTATGATGCCGAACTACGATCCGGCAGAGATTATACCGGTTCGTGGAGATGGTTCACGCCTATGGGATCAGGTAAACCGAGATTACATCGATTTTGCAGGTGGTATCGCTGTAAACATATTAGGCCATAACCATCCGAAACTTGTAGAAGCACTCGATGAACAGGCCAGAAAATTGTGGCATATAAGCAATTTATTTGTTAATGAGCCCGCTTTGAAACTGGCTAAACGGCTGTGCGAATTGACCTTTGCCGAGCGAGTATTCTTCGCTAATTCCGGCGCTGAAGCGAACGAGGCTGCTCTTAAGCTAGCTCGTAGATACTCTGCTGACCATAATGGGCCAGATAAGCGTGAAATCATCGCCTTCAAGCCATCTTTCCATGGTCGTACCTTGTTTACCGTTACAATTGGTGGCCAAGAAAAATATACAGAGGGTTTCGGGCCCTTACCGCCTGGAATTACCCATGTTCCTTTCAATGATCTTCCTGCTTTTACTGATACAATTTCTGATATTACTTGTGCAGTGATATTAGAGCCAGTATTAGGCGAGAGTGGAGTAGTCTGTGCCACTATTGAATTCCTAGAAGGAGTCCGACGGCTATGTAACATGAAAAAAGCTCTACTCATTTTTGACGAAGTACAAACAGGAAACAGTCGCACTGGCCATCTCTATGCATACATGGGCTATGGTGTAATACCAGATATCCTGACTACAGCTAAGGGACTCGGAGGTGGTTTCCCGATAAGCGCAATGATGACCACCTCTGCCATTGCTGCTAGTCTCAGCCCTGGTAGCCACGGCACGACTTACGGCGGTAATCCTCTAGCTTGTGCAGTTGCGGGAGCAGCTTTAGAGTTACTCAGCGATCCAGCACTACAATCTGGTGTGCTCCGTAAGCATGACATTTTCATGGACGGACTGCATCGTATTAACAAACGTTTCAAAATCTTCCGGGAACTGCGTGGCAAGGGCTTGTTGCTTGGCTGTGAGCTAGATAAAGAATGGCACGGCCACAGCCGTAACTTTGTTAAAGTCGCGCTCAAAGAAGGACTATTAGTACTATTAGCCGGTCCTAATGTGATTCGCTTGGCGCCATCCTTAATCATACCAGATAAAGTTATTAATGAAGGGTTACAACGCTTTGAGAGGGCTATTATCAGTTTTACTTCCCAATATGCTCCATATGCTCCTCCTTCATCCCATAGTTAGGAGTGACAAATTTTTTTCATAAGAGAT
>CAIRZE010000005.1 GCA_903882995.1 uncultured Candidatus Competibacteraceae bacterium | reverse complement strand
CAAATTGTTCTCATCAGGATTCATATTTTTGTTCTGTTAATTTCTAGAATTAGTAGCCGCTTTTTAAGCTAGCCTCAATAAAAACGTCCAGATCACCATCTAATACATCCTGTGTGTTACATTTTTCAATGCCAGTACGTAAATCCTTGACACGTGATTGATCTAGTACATATGAACGAATCTGACTACCCCAACCGATATCTGATTTAGAATCTTCTACAGCCTGGGCTTTAGCATTGCGCTTTTGTAGCGCTAATTCATATAGCTTTGCCCTAAGTTGCTTCAAAGCAGTAGCACGGTTCTTATGCTGGGAGCGGTCATTCTGACATTGAACCACTATACCGGTGGGCAGGTGAGTTATACGAACAGCAGATTCAGTACGGTTTACATGCTGGCCGCCAGCTCCAGAAGCACGAAACACATCAACCCTTAAATCCGTTTGATTGATATCTACTTCGATGTTATCATCGACTTCCGGTGAGACAAATACCGCGGCAAAGGAGGTATGCCGGCGGTTTCCAGAATCGAATGGCGACTTGCGCACTAACCGGTGAACACCAGTTTCTGTCCGCAACCAACCGTAAGCGTAATCACCCTCGTAGCTTACACTCGCACTTTTTATGCCAGCTACCTCACCTGGTGTCAACTCCAGCAGTTCGGTTTTAAACCCGCGCCGCTCGCCCCATCGTAGGTACATACGCAGTAACATTTCTGCCCAATCTTGGGCCTCTGTACCTCCAGAACCAGTCTGGATATCGAGGAACGCGTTGCAAGCGTCCAGTGCACCTGTAAACATCCTACGGAACTCAAGATCTTCAACTAGACTGTTATAGTGCTTTAGATCTCTCAAAATGTCGGCTAGTATTACATCATCTCCATCTTCAGCAGCTAATGCCAGTAATTCAGCAATTTCACTTAGGCTTCTATTAAGGTTTTCCAATCGATCGACTACTTCTTCTAACTGGGCACGTTCCTTACCGAACGCTTGAGCCCGTTCTGGGAAATGCCAGATATTTGGTTCTTGTAATTCTCGGTTGAGTTCATCCAAGCGCTCACGCTTAGTATCAAAGTCAAAGATACCCCCTGAGTGCTATGCAGCGTCTTTGTAGATCACTGACTTGGTTAAAATAGCTATTGAGTTCCTGCATGTTATTACATCACTATGAACAGTAAGGATTAAGGATTTCGGTCATAAAGAAACAAATAACTTCGCCATCCAGCGGTATGGCTCACAAAATAGAGTATAGACAATACATAGAAACGCCTGCTCGCTGAAACTATATCTGCCAATCAAGTGATTGCCGTCCAAGCAACAATCAGATATTACCTTAACAAGCACCCAACAGAAAACAGCATATCCCCTTAAACATTACACAAATGCTTCACAGCACATGTATCATAGCTACACTAATTTAGTCAAATATACTGTTCAACAGCTTAAAGGTTAAAATCCAGAAGTATCCAATCCTTTATTATATTAGTTAGATAACTGCAAAATGTGATTATGAAGTAATTTATCCAGAAAGGGGGGAAGTTTGTTAATTCAGTGTAGATCTCAGATCTACCTATACAAATGATGTAGCTTACCCAGCAGCCTAACCGCTAGATACCTCTGTCCAATAGAGGGAAGTACTATATTGGTTTGTATTTGTATAGGACAAATTTAAATATGTAATTAGAAAAGAAAATTTAGTAAGCGCAACATTCTAGTAATGTCAATAGTTATTGAGCAGTCTAGAGATGTAGACTGGTTTTGATCTCCAATATCAGTAATTATATATATAGCTGTATATACATTGGAATTCAGTTCAAGTTATTAAAATCCAATCTATCATCCGGAACCCCCAAAATCCCAGAAATGGATTCAGAAGAGCCTGTAGCACATTACCACATTACTACGTATCAAACTATTAGGATTAATATGGTCTTGTCTTATCTAGTGAAGCTGTTAATGAGAAAGCGGAACTAATTTAATAGAATAATTACTATCTACTACAATATAAATAAGCTATCTGTATCGAATGAAAATTCGTGATGTATCATGCTATTAAATTAGCTACTAAATAAAAAGCTACGTTCATAGACAGGTACAATATCTACAATAATCAGGTGTAACATATATTCACTTATTTATACCTGACCTCTAATATCTTATATATTATACATTAATTATTACTTACCAATCTAAGTTATAGATGAACCAGTATTTACAGTTAATTCATATATATTTGATCTAAT
>CAIRZE010000004.1 GCA_903882995.1 uncultured Candidatus Competibacteraceae bacterium | reverse complement strand
GGTTAAGGCATCAATCAAACATTGTCTCTGTGCCAAAAAGGTACCATAGTACTTAGCTTAGGATAACAAGCAATAAATTTATTGCTATATATCATTCTATATAGTTCAAAGTACGGTTCTTATGTAAATAGGTTCAATTCCATACAGCAATTACTATAATATGATCACCTTTAGTTAGTGATTTCCAAGCAGCTGTTTTTCTAGGTAGTGAATATCTGTACCACCCAAGATGAAACGCGCATCATTAAGAATGCGCTGATGTAAAGGGGCATTGGTTTTTATACCTTCAATGACTAATTCTGCAAGTGCATTACGCATCCGAGCAATAGCAGATTCTCGATCTTCACCGTAAGATATCAGCTTACCGATCATAGAATCGTAATTGGGAGGTACCCGATAACCGTTATAGATATGCGAGTCAACCCTGATACCAGGGCCACCAGGCGCATGATACTGAGTAATTATACCCGGGGAAGGTGCGAAGGAAGCATCGGGATTTTCAGCGTTAAGCCGGCATTCAATTGCATGACCAATTATACGAATATCTTTTTGATCGTAGCGTAGATGCTCGCCGGTAGCAATTAATAGTTGTTCCTTAACTATATCAATGCCAGTAACCAATTCAGTTATGGGATGCTCAACCTGAATTCGTGTATTCATTTCGATAAAATAGAATCTATCATCTTGATATAGAAATTCAAAGGTACCTGCACCACGATAGTCGATTCGACGGCAAGCATCTAAACAAATTTTTCCAATGTAATCACGCTGTTGAGAAGTTATGCCAGGTGCTGGTACTTCCTCGATTACTTTCTGATTCAGACGTTGCGTTGAACAATCACGTTCACCTAAGTGAATAACTTTGCCGTGAGAATCAGCTAGCACCTGTATCTCTATATGTCGAGGGTGTTCTAAGTACTTTTCCATGTAAACAATCGTATTGCCAAAGGCAGCATTGGCTTCAACTCTAGTCAAGTCAATGGTATTTAATAGAGCTGCCTCACTATTCACCACTCGCATGCCACGACCACCACCACCACTAGCTGCTTTGATAATGATAGGATAACCAATTTGGCGCGCCAGCTGGAGTGTTTCCCTATCGTTCTCACCTATTGGACCATTAGAACCGGGGACACAAGATATACCAGCTTCCTGCATAGTCTTAATAGCTGATACCTTGTTACCCATTAACCTTATAGTATCTGGTCGGGGACCTATAAAAATAAATCCGCTTTGCTCAACTCGCTCTGCAAAGTCCGCATTCTCTGATAGAAATCCATATCCGGGGTGAATAGCCACCGCGTCTGTAACTTCGGCCGCACTAATAAGAGCTGGCATATTGAGATAACTATCTGAAGCCTGTGGTGGACCGATACAGACTGTTTCATCCGCAAGGAGAACATGTTTTAGATCTCTATCTACTGTAGAGTGAACTGCCACGGTGCGAATACCTAATTCTCGGCAAGCACGCAGTATGCGTAAAGCAATTTCTCCACGATTAGCTATTACTATTTTTTCTATCATCTTGTCATATCAAGATAGATTAATCTGAACTATTCGATGACCATCAATGGCTGATCGTATTCGATCGGCTGGCCGTTCTCTACTAATATACATGTTACTATTCCTAACCGATCAGATTCGATCTCGTTAAACATTTTCATTGCCTCAATAATACCAACTGTATCGCCTATATCAATTTTTTGGCCGATTTTAACGAAAGGCCTAGAGCTGGGTGAGGCAGAGCGGTAGAAAGTCCCAACCATTGGGGAGCGCAGTAAATAACCCTTAACTGTTTCTAGTTCAGTTGCTAGCTTGGCTGCTGGAACTGGTAATACTGGAATATTTACAGCCCCTGATGTTACAGGGTTATTAGCAACTGTATTCCAAATCTGTTGCGACGTCTCTGTTGTACCAAAATTTTGTGGATAGTGACTGATAATCCGAATTGAATCATCGCCCTCCTTTATTTCAATTTCAGCAAATCTAGAATTGTTAAGCAACTCAACCAACTGTTTTATCTTACGAATATCCATCAGCATTTCAGCGGTTACCGTCGTGGCGTAAATTAGTAATTAACTATTATTAACCATACATACATAATAACTAACAGACTGTAGAGTATAATTAATTGTCTGATCTCTACAATCACGTAATGCTATCTCTATTTAGTTACCAGTATTTACTAAATTGAGATTTAATCTATTTGGTAAAATAGTAATTACGGCTATAAATTTCTGCATACAAATTTATTATAATACACATAATCTATATGGATAATCAAAATCTATCATTAATAAATAATAACTTTCACTGACTGTATTACACGCAACTTAGATGATAGCTAAGTATTATTTTAAATATAGATTCTGGTCCAGATTACACATTTAATTATTGAAAATAAT
>CAIRZE010000003.1 GCA_903882995.1 uncultured Candidatus Competibacteraceae bacterium | reverse complement strand
TGCCTGGTTACAAATTCTAGTAAGGAGTCAAAGTAATGTGTTTGTAGTCGGTGATGATGATCAGTGCGTTTATGGGTGGAGAGGCTCCAAAGTAGAGAATATTTATAAGTTTGCAGATGATTTTCCCGGAACACAAACTATCCGTTTAGAACAGAACTATCGCTCTACTAATAATATCCTTAAGGCTGCGAATGCTATTATTACTCACAATACCATGCGATTGGGAAAGAATCTATGGACTGTTGATGATGATGGTGAACCTATCAAAGTTTATAATGCCTCTAATGAAGTAGACGAAGCGCGTTTCGTAGTCGATCACATCTGCTATTTTATAAGACAAGGGAAGCAACTGCGCGATATTGCAATCTTATACCGTTCTAATGCACAGTCGCGTCTTTTTGAAGAAGCTTTAATTAGGATGGCAATCCCATATCATGTTTATGGAGGCCTACGGTTTTTCGAGCGCGCTGAAGTCAAAGATGCATTAGCCTACTGTCGGTTGGTAGCTAACCGCGATGATGACCTTTCTTTCGAACGAGCAGTGAATATACCACCACGCGGTATCGGTAGGAGAACATTAGATCTCGTACGAGAGACAGCGCGCGTTCATGGCCTATCATTATGGCAGGGAGCGTTAAAACTATTATATAGTGATGCAATGAACAAGAGGTTCATTAATACAATAGGCGGTTTTCTCAGACTTATAGAAATGATGGACCTGGATAGCAGCGGAAAATCACTACATGAACGGGTACAGCATATCATCAATTTTAGTGGCATTATAGAGATGTATAAACAATCGAGAGATGATAAGTGTGATATAAGAGTTGAGAATCTAGAAGAATTAATAAATGCCAGTATTGATTTCACTGGTAATCCTGAAGTAGACACCTTTTGTACTAGAGAGGAATCTGATCGTTTCAACTCTTTCTTAGCTTACGCTGCCTTAGAATCTGGCCGGGTGTATGGCTCAGTGAGTGATGATCGTGTGCAACTGATGACACTACATATGTCCAAAGGCTTAGAGTTTCCAGTGGTTTTTCTAGTGGGACTAGAGGAAGGCTTGTTTCCACATAGCCGCTCAGCTGCAGAGCCATGCCAATTAGAAGAGGAACGGCGGCTGGCATATGTTGGAGTAACTCGTGCTAGACAGCATCTATATTTAAGCTATGCAGAACGGCGTTCCCTATACGGTCAAGATGTTAATTCTGTGCCTTCACGGTTCATCAGAGAAATACCATTGGAAATTACGCGTGAAGTGTATATGCCACAGAAGCGGCCTCGACTGACTAATAGCCAAATTTTAAGAAAAAATTACCAATAGAAGGATCTGTAAAATTTATACAGCCATATCAGCGAGTAAGATATCCAAAATTCGGTGATGGTGTCGTATTTAGAAGTTACGGGGAAAGGAGATAATACTCTAGCGCGTGTGAATTTTTCAGAATTTTTTTAGGTGTAGGGGACGCTAAGTGGCTTTTGATCACATACTCTAATATGAGAGTAATATAAATGAATATCAGAACCTTACAATCACATACATGCATCGATGCATACTACTGTTCCACTGCCTTAGCTTTAGAGACTCGAACAAATCTTCACAAAACATACTTTTTGATCCTAAGCGCTAATAGTACGGCAGTCTGATATTGCAAGGCTAGGTATTATTTTTTCACAAGGTCTATTACTCTTCAATGCTAAATCTTGTCTATTTAAGCTTACTCTGGGTAAATTACTATTATGAATAGTAATTTCAATCTATATTTATAACTATATAATTAATATGAATTTATTTGAGGGGTGATTGGTTATTTTTTGTTATTACCGCCATCCTAATGGCTTTTAGATCAATTTATTAAACCACCAAACTTTAGTACAGTGAATTGTTCAAATATCAGATTCTCTTAATGTTGCGTAAAATGAAACAGCAATATTTTTCTGTTGGTTATCCTGAAGAACATACTACAATTTACCATCTAAAGTTAATTTCTCTATGAGTACCTTTTAGTATAGAAATAGAAATTGATACGTGACTAACTACTGCTCTATTAATAGATATAAATAATCTGAGTGCGGAACGGTATAGTTATGAATTAGTCATTGACTAGGGAAAGCTTCTATAAAGCTATAAGCAAAGGAGCTGCGGGTAAATGCAATCTATTCGGAATAAAAATTGGGAATTGCAGGTTGATTATATCATTACTATTTACAGATCACTGGTTTTAATAGGAGGAGAAAATGAACACTGCTGATGTAGTAAAGCTAATTAAGGAAAATGGCATCCGTTTTGTAGACTATCGGTTTACAGATACTCGCGGTAAGGAGCAACATGTATAATTTGTAAGGTGAATTCTGTGTCTTCTAACCCAGTAGCATGCTCCCTAGGTTTTCGTAATTGTTGTAAATGCCTTCCTCAGGCTAGCAGAAATTCAACATATAGTAGTCATAGGGAATTTGTGTTGCCACGGAATCCAATTCATTTACGAGCAACTTAATCTATTCTCCATGAGTGTAAGTCTTATGATAGTAATAATTTTAATACATTAGTTGAAACCCCTGGGATGGAGAAATTAAACACTTCTTTGATAAGGACAACAAGCAAGAGGAATTTAATCAT
>CAIRZE010000002.1 GCA_903882995.1 uncultured Candidatus Competibacteraceae bacterium | reverse complement strand
ATCACGAGAGATCATTAATTTTTCTAATTCACTCTCTACATCAGTACCATAAGCTGCATAAGAAGTAGCTGCTAGGCCTTTGCTGCGGCAATAGTTAACATAGTAGCGTAAAGAATTTTCGATCTGATATTGTAATGATCGTAGTGCGCCTTTCCCACCATAACTTTCTGCATCCACTTCCCCGACGCTTAAAAAGATGAAGTTCTTAAAATGGCTTGTAAAAACTTCGTTTATCCATTTAAGTGCATACATCCCTAATCCACGGCTTTTCCCAATTAAAAATATTGCAGTTGGTTGTTCTGTAGATAATAATGGCTCAACTAGATCTTCACCCCAATCTGGTCGTGGGGCATATAACGTATCAATTTTTCTTAATTGTTGGCGGACATGTTCATAGTGATGTTTAATTAATGCACATAGTGTGATCAATAATCCTGTGATTAGTATTGTTAGCCAGCCACCCTCAGTAAATTTTTCTACTATTGTCACAATTAAAATACCACCTGTTACGGCAAAACCGAGCATCGACAATAATAAGTGTGATTTCCATTCTACCTCATCATAACGACTTGACCACCAATATTTACACAATCCGAGTAATGATAAAGAAAATGTCACAAATACATTTATACTGTAAAGTACTACTAATACAGATACGTCTCCCCTTGTCCATAATAAGAGTCCTAGTGCTCCAGAGCCCATTAAAATAATTCCATTTTGGGTTACTAACCGGCCAGATAGGTTACGGAACTGCCGTGGTACCCAAGAGTCAACAGCCATATTCGCTAATACGGTTGGACCACCTAGAAATCCAGTATTAGCAGCTATGAATAATAAACTACCTTCCAATAGTAGTACTATTGCTAACAAACAATGGCTAACTATTGGCTTAAATTCTAAGCTGTCAATGATAGCGCTAAAGGTTACAGCATTTAAAGTCTTATTCTGTGCTGATTCTGCTTGCCAAAGCAAGTATAATAAGATGACGCCTCCTGCAATGAGGCTGAGGGAAGCAGCCATATAGAGCATTGTGTATTTGCCAGTACGCACTCGTGGTTCGCTTAACATATTCACGTTATTTGATACTGCCTCCAACCCTGTATATGTTCCACCTCCTAGTGAGTAAGCCCTTAAAAATAGCGATATTGCAAATATCCAACCCATTTGTTGAGTTAATTGTTTGGTTTCTGTGATGGTGTCTGGAATTAGATTTGGTAATCCTTCAGAGTGCGCAATTATACCGTATACAATTAAGAAAGTATGTGTTAAAAAAAATCCCATAAAGGTAGATAACAATACAACAATTGATTCTTTCATACCTCTAAGGTTAAAAATAATTAAAATTACTATTAAAATGACTTGAGTCGGTAATTTGTAAATTTGTGTACTTGGAATTAGTAAGCTAAATAACGCGTCTACTCCAGCTGCAATAGAGATGGCGATTGTTAGAATATAGTCAACCAATAGTGCAGAACCGGATATTAACCCTGCACGTGGTCCTAATAGCTGAGTAGCAACTTTATATCCGCCACCTCCACTGGGAAATAGTTCTATTACTTGGTTGTAAGCTAGTGCAATGATGAATACAGTGATTGATGTGGCAGCTGCAAGATAGAGTCCAAAATGGGTATAATGTTTCAATGCTAAGAATGCTTCTTCAGGTCCATAACATGCTGAAGATAAACCATCTGCTCCTAGACCAATCCAAGCTAGAAATGCAACCGCCGCTAAGTTACTACGATTTTCTGAATTGAGTGATTTATATGATTTACCGTAAACCACTTCTTTAATTTTATATATAAACGGCATAGAAGATTCTCATAAATTTTATGCCGACTCTTAATAATGTATTCTATCTATCATTTTCACTTAAGTGGATGATTAAGTATGCTCCTAAATGATCT
>CAIRZE010000001.1 GCA_903882995.1 uncultured Candidatus Competibacteraceae bacterium | reverse complement strand
AGAGTAGATACCAATCTGACGGAACATACCCTCCATGCCAAAGGTACGTGATTCATCAGGTATGATAGGTACAATATATTTACCGAGAGACTTGTCTCGTATTAGAATGCTGAGCATCTGTACAAAGGCCATAGTGGTAGAAATCTCTCGCCCTCCAGAATTCTTGAGCAATCGGGAGAAGTTATCCAATAGTGGAATTTCCAGTGTGACTGATCTAGTACGCCGGCTAGGTAGATAGCCACCCAACGCCTGACGGTGTTCCTGCAAGTATTTGAACTCTGTGCTGTCCTCTAGAATCTTGATGAATGGTAACTTAGCAAGATCATCATCTGATACTGGGATGTTAAAGCGATCACGAAATTTACGTAGGGCGTCGCTAGTCATCTTCTTAGCCTGGTGGGCAATCATCTGCCCTTCTCCAGATTCACCCATACCATAGCCTTTGACTGTTTTTGCTAAAATCACTGTTGGCTGGCCGCTGTGTCTAGCTGCAGCTGCGTATGCAGCATATATTTTAGTGGAGTCGTGACCGCCGCGGCGCAGTGCCCAGATTTCCTCGTTACTCATATCAGCAACTAAGTTTTGTAATTCTTGATACTTACCAAAGAAGTACTCACGGACATAAGCACCATCCTTAGACTTAAAGTCTTGATATTCACCATCAACACACTCTTCCATGCGTTGTAACAATAATCCAGTTTTATCCTTTTCTATTAATGTATCCCACCCTCGACCCCAAACTGATTTGATTACATTCCATCCTGCACCGCGAAATAATGATTCCATCTCTTGGATAATCTTACCATTTCCACGTACTGGTCCATCTAGCCGCTGCAAGTTACAGTTAATGACAAAAATCAAGTTATCTAGACATTCACGTCCAGCCACTGATATAGCACCAAGTGATTCTGGTTCATCACATTCTCCATCACCGATGAAAGCCCACACTTTTCTACCTTCCTTTTTTACAAGTCCACGTCCTTCTAGATATTTTAGAAACTTAGCCTGATAAATGGCCATAAGCGGCCCTAATCCCATAGAAACTGTTGGAAATTGCCAGAACTCTGGCATTAACCAAGGATGTGGGTATGAGGATATGCCGTTTCCTTCTGTTTCCTGTCGATAGTTAATCAGTTGTGCTTCAGTCAATCTCCCTTCAACAAATGCACGTGCATAGATACCTGGCGCGCTATGACCCTGAAAGTATATTAGGTCACCACCATGAGTATCCGTTGGAGCATGCCAAAAGTGGTTGAACCCTATATCATAAAGTAGAGCTGAAGATTGGAAGCTAGCTATATGACCACCTAATTCAGATGATTCTTTATTGGCACGTAGAATAATAGCTATAGCGTTCCAACGGATAACAGAACGGATTTTGTGTTCTATATCTCGGTCCCCTGGTGTATGTTCCTCTTTATCAACAGGAATAGTGTTACGGTAGGCAGTATTTAGTGAAGTTGGGATATATATACCTTCTCGGCGCGCTGCCTGTACTAGTTTTCCTACTAGAAAATTAGCGCGTTCTATACCTTGATACTTCTGAACAGCATTAAGAGCGTCGAGCCATTCTTGAGTTTCCAGTGGATCGAGATCTCGTGATTTTTCCACTCTTTATTCCTTAATCGTCAGTCATTACTATTAGTTATTTGGTATAATTTATATGAAATATTACATGTAACAATTAAATCACCAGATTCAATTTTACAATCAGCAAAATTAATCATTCTAGATTAATGCTGGGATATTGATCAACACCGGTCCTCTATTAATAAGAGAAGGTATTGTATGGTAGAGAGAAAAAAGTAGTATTTCGCACTAATGTTCTTTAAATAAAGTTAACACAGATTCTTGCAATATATTTGACTGCATATCTATAATATGCCCATATTTAAATTGTCACATTAATAGATATCTATATAAACTTGTTACTCTTTTATGTAATAACCATATTTAATGATAATGGTATCTATGGAAATTAAGAAAGTTGCAGATGTCGTCATAAGTCTATATCTTCGGCATCAACCAGAGTGAAGGATTTTACAGAATCTATATTTCAATTCCAGATCCGCATTCCACATGTTTATGTAGCATGAAAAATTACCTCTTTACCTGCTACTCTAAAGATACATCATCAACTTTATGTACTGCTGGTATATAGCCGAACTTGCAGTACTGTCTGAATTTCTTGCGCGATTTTTCTAATGTGTCCTTGTTCTGATCTACCAGTTCTATAATTCTCTCATGCTTATTGAAATCTTCTGGCACTTTATCATTATAGTTGATTAATACTTGGGTGTTTAAATGTAACGGTAGCGCTGTACCTATTAATATAGGGGATGTTACTTCCTCTAATCCTGTAAGTGGATAAAGTTCATGGGGAACGAAGCTATCATAACGGAACCTCCATAGCAGATCATCTAGCATCTTAGCCTGAGCATCAGACTCTGTAAGGATATATGCTGTGCTGCCGAGGTTATAAACCTTTTCTGCTATCTTGCAAACCAATGATGCACGACTAATTCCATAAGTCTTTTGCAACACATAGAAGTCAATTATTTTTAGAGTTAAGCACTTATTTAAATTCAATTTATTAATCAGTTAGATTTAGTTACCAGCGGTACAGGTCTGACCAATAACATTTTACACATGTGTGTACCCTACCTTATCTGTCAAAAAATGTCACAGATTAGACTATCTCTAAAGATTCCAGAATGAGAATAACAAGATACCCTACATAATTCGGATATATGTCATCCAGAGTTGGAAGTATTACTGTGTTTATAGCATGGAAGTAGGGTTATAGCTCTAGGATGTTCCGTATAATATCAAATGTTAAGAGAGTCAAAAGCCCCGGGAATTATTCCCGCCTTGCTTCAAAGCTTATTAAAGGGTATCAACAACCGTGCCTGGTATCATTGATCGTTATCTGGTTAAAGAGATTGGTCTGACATTGTTATCTACTGTGTTGGTATTATTAGCTATAGTGCTTATTCATCGTCTAGCCGGTTACTTGAGTAAGGTTGCAAGCGGATCCTTATCTCGAGATTATATCTTTCTCTTGATTGGGTTACAAGCAGTCTACTTTCTTGTAATTCTGATACCTCTAGCTTTCCTATTGAGCCTTATGCTCGCTTTAGGACGCTTATATCGAGATCATGAAGTAACTGCATTAATAGCTTGTGGTTACGGACCATTCTCTGTTTATCGGGCTATTCTATTATTAGCTGTCCCTCTATCAATAATTACTGCTACTCTATCAATGATCCTGGTACCTCTGATTATGGATTTTCAATTCGAAGTTTTAGCGAAAGCACACAAAGAGGCAGAAATATCATTTTTAAAGCCTGGGATTTTCCGAGAATTACAAGGCGACTATGTGGTATATATAGGTGCCCTCAGCCACAGCGAATTGAGAGATATTTTTATCCAAACTTATGAACCAGACGGCGATATCATCGTTATAACTGGTGCACAGGGAAGACAAGTAGTCGGAAAGGATGGTGTCCATAATGTCGTTCTCGAACATGGTCATCGCTATCGTGGTTCTCCAGGCCGAGGTGACTATGAAATTTCAAGTTTTGAAAGAGCCATAGTGAGGGTTGATATCAAACCAAACCAGCAGGAATGGAAGCATCGTGAAGCGCTTCCTACTCTCGCTCTATTTAGATCGAGCAATCCCAGTCATATTGCTGAATTATATATGCGGCTCAATAGTCCAATCCAGGTGTTGGTTATTGCAATCTGGGCACCTTTAATGGCACGCGTTAAACCTCGTGAGGGCCGCTACAGCCGGATTGTTATAGCAGTATTAATCTATGCTATCAATTTCAACCTAGCTGGTATTGGCGAGTCTTGGTTAAACCAGGGTGTAATTAGCGGAATAATTGGCCTATGGTGGGTTCACATGATATTCGTGATATTTGGTATTTTATTGCTTCTGTACAACCATGTTAACAGTGAAGCCACTAGCATTATAATCAGATTATTCCTCTTTTCTTCAAATAAACCACCTAAAACCGTATGAAGGTGCTCGATCGCTATATCTTTCGTACTGTTGCTAGTAACACATTGATCGCTTTACTTGTTCTGTTGCTCCTCGAATTTTGTTTGAGCTTGCTAGTAGAATTAGAGGATGTTGGTAGAGCTAACTATAATTTTGGAGCAGTCCTCCGCTACCTGTTACTGATCCAACCACAGCGCTTATATGAGATGTTTCCGATGGCGTTACTATTAGGTTGTTTATTAGGTATGGGCAATCTGGCTAGTAGCGGAGAACTAACTGTTATGCGTACAGCAGGGTTATCTCTAATGCGATTGACTGGTTCTGCTTCACAGGCTGGGATGTTGATTAGCTTAGCAGTGTTGCTTATCGGCGAATTCGTTGCACCTCCACTAGACCAGTTGGCTAGAGAGCAGCGTTCCACAGCTAAAAGTGAAGATCCGACAATCCATAGTGGTTTAGGGTTTTGGGCACGTGACGGTGATTACTTCATTCACATACGGAGTGTATTACCTGGGTTTCATCTAGTAGATATACACACTTTTAAGGTTAATTCTGAAGCTAAACTTGAATCTGTCACTACCGCTCAGAATGCATATTTTAGGGAGGGGCATTGGGTCTTAGAAGAAATAAAGCGTAGTATCCTGAACAGTGACTCTGTACAAACAGAATACTTGGATGATTTGTCAGTAGCATCAGTAATCAGCCCACGTATTCTAAAGGTTCTAGCTGTGAGTCCTAGTGATTTAGCCATTCGTGACTTATGGATATATATAGATTACCTGGAACGCAACGGTCTAGATGCCCACGCTTATCTACTAGTTCTTTGGCGAAAAATATCCGCATCACTTGTTTACCTAGCTATGCTGGTAGTTGCTATGCCTTTTGTATTCGGTCCACAGCGTGCCGTGGGTACTGGTCAACGCTTACTTATTGGTTTATTAATAGGGTTAGTATTTTTTCTCTTAAACTATATTCTAGGTAATTTAGAATTGTTGTATGGTCTCACACCGCCCTTAGGAGCTGTTCTTACTCCATTATTTTTTTTGTTGTTCGGTCTTTTTGCTTTGTATCGGCTGCGATGATTAAGCTGCAAGTTTCTCTTTTGATGTGTCTTATTGATAGTTTGTAAAAAAAGCAAATGGTGTGGGTATAGATGTTTTAATATGAAATCTGTTGATAAAGTAGAATTTTGCCAATATTTACTCAATTTTTTAGAATCACTACTAATTCAGTTTCAGAAGCTCGATCCGGCAGACGTAGTTTTAATAATATTAATAAAAGAGTGATGCCCACAATTAGACTATAATTAGCTCCGAGTCCGACCACATTATGCAAGTAACCGATTGGTACTATCCAAGTTACACCGATTGTAAATCTTAGAAACGCCTGCCGCCAGCTAATACACTGGCCACTAGTTTGTTGTAATTTTAAATGCCAGGCACGCATACCTAGAGTTTGTCCGCCATGTGTCCAGAACCAACCATAGAACAAAAAGCAAACCAGAGATAAGTATATTGAAAAACACTGGCTACCGCACAGAGGACTATGGGCTTTGGTGAAATCACTACCGAAAATAAATATGACTAATCCTAGCACCATGGCGGTATTAATGATCAGTATACCTGATAGTAATATCACATCATAGATGATAGCAGCTAGCCGACGTAACAATCCGGATCTTGACTGGTAGAGAAAAACCGAACCCTTTACATCACTATTAGATTTAACTACCAGATTATGGAAGTTTACTTCCAGCTTAGAGTGAATAAGCATTTCCTTACACCAACATAACACAACACTCATTGGTCTATCTACTGTTATCTATTAAAAGCGGTTACAATGTCTCCTACCTGAGTAATATAGATAGGACCGTGTAGAGTTTTTATTTTTAAGACCTATTACGATATTGTGTGTTCTCTTAGGGAAACAGGACGTCGCGTATCTAGCCAACTGTTAATTAATATCACTTCTTTTTCTGATAACTCGCCTGCTGCATGCCTTAGTGTCAGGTAGTTATCTATATAAGCATAGCGTGCAGCAGCGTAATTTCTCTCTGCAAGGTAAACGTTTTTTTCAGCGTCAAGTACATCTACGATTGTTCTGGTACCAACTGAGTAGCCAGTTTTGTTAGATTCTAAAGCGCAGCGTGTAGATATTCTAAACTGGTCGAGTGCTTTTATCTGACTGATAGCGGTTTGCTGGCCGCGGTAAGCGTTGCGAACAGCAAGTACTGTTTCTCTTTGTTGGTTTTCAAGATTCTGCCGAGATGCTTCGTGATTGTGAGTAGCTTCACGCAATCTCGAGGATACTGCACCGCCACTATACAGTGGAAATTTCAATTGTAAGTTGATATAAGTACTAGGGTTTTT